>JBGSUE010000057.1:0-8572 GCA_041753515.1 Patescibacteria group bacterium | reverse complement strand
TGATTTCCTCCCAATAGTGAATTCCACTTCATGAGAATCCTGCTGCCGTCAATTCCATTCCACCAGTAGATTTCCTGAGGCCGGTTCTCAGCGCCTGTTACAACTGTTGAACAGTTGCACACTCCCTGCCAGCTGTATTTTCCGCCGGCACCGCTCCAGAGAGTCCCAAGTCCATACGGCATAGTCATATTTTCCATCGCCATGGCCAGATTTATATCAAGTCCATAGCGCCGCTCTAAAAGGCCCGGGTAGTACATGCCGCGCAGAACTGTTTCGGTTGGTTGTCCTCCATAGACGATGCTCAGACCATTGAGCGGCATAGTTATGTGCCCTGACTGGATTTTTTCGATAAGCTGATCAAATTGTGCCGTTGTTCTGTTTTTTTCATAGACATCTACCCAATAGCTTCCGTCCAGGTTGAATCGAGACTGGTATTGTGATGGATTTCCCGATGTAGTATTAGCGAGGTTGATATAGTAATCGATCATCTCAAGAAACGCCTGTTTATAGACGTTTTCTCCGGCAGTCCAAAGGAAATCAGTATGATCATCATTGGCGATATAGATACGTTTTTGTGGGCTTTGGGCAGAAACAGGGTATGGAAACATTGGAGAGAGAAGGCAGAAGACGGCAAATATTGGGAATATTACTCGAAATTTCAACACAGTGGATATAGTATACTACTCTAGTATAGAAGTAAATAGCGTTATATGAACGGATCATATTTCTGGTATCAGTCGCTCGCAAAACCCGCATGGGCACCGCCGGGGTGGCTGTTCGGTCCGGTCTGGAGTGTTCTTTACGCAATCATTGCCGTCACATACGGCACCGTATTCTATAAAACGGCAACCCGGGAAATTCCCTGGACGGTTGCATTGCCGTTTGCCCTCAATCTCATCTTCAATTTTGTATTCACTCCCATTCAGTTTGGACTCCGGAACAACATGCTAGCACTGGCAGACATCCTACTTGTCGTGGTGACGCTCGTGTGGGCACTCTATGCCCTTTATATACACGGATTGACTCGCCACATCGAAACAGGCGCTCCTTCCTACAACTGGATTATAATCGCCAACATCCCCTACCTTCTCTGGTGCCTGTTTGCGACTGTTCTCCAAGCCACCATCACCTGGCTGAACCGGTAGAAACAAATCTGTCTTTGCCCGGATTTTGGTATAAAATAATGCGGAAAGAACTGTATAGTATGATATCCGTATGAGTGAAACATTTGGATTAGTTGATCTAAAGAAACAGTTCAGTGATATGGTGGGTGTTCATGCAAGAGCGGATGTGCTTCTCAAAGAACCATAAGACTAATAAAAGTGTATGAAAGCGGACAGTTATTTTGCAGGCATAAGTGAGGCACTAACGAGCGTGGCATCATCAAGGTCTAGAGGTGTTACATTTTTCAGTTTTTGGAATCTTTGGAATTGTTCCGCAATGATATTCAGTGTTTCATCAAAATTTCCGGTCCGGTTCAGTGTCGTGGTAAACGGTGTCAGAATTCTCTTCAATGCGCCCTCCATAAATTCATAATCAATCTTCCCACGTTGGAACCGAATGGCAATATCTGGCGCGGCAGTGACACTGCCCCGAAGTAGTCCGAATATATCAGGATGTGCCAATATATGGATTCCGCCGTCACTCAGTAGCGTTATGCCTACAGTGTTTTTCGCATCGAACAATTTCAATGAAGGACCCGGATGAAGTTCATCGTCTCCAAGCCATAGTGTCGACGGCTCGATTGCTTCCGCTGTCTGAATCCAAGCAACCGCAATTGTTCCGCCCCGTGCCCGGATTTTGAGTTGGGATTTTTCAGGTTTTACGGATACATATGATTGGCTGTTAAATAAAAGATCGTTATTGTCATGCAAAATACTTGCCAGGGCTTCCGCTTCGGATCTTTTTGCATCAGCACCACTCAATGTCCCATCGACAATAATAAGTTCTTTTTCCGACGCTCTTACCACATCACCGCCTAATGAATTATCCGGGGTTGTTTGAATGATGGACGGATTCCCAAACCGGAAACGTGGTTTTTCCAGTACTTCGCGGTTTTGTCCGTCGGAAGGAGAACGAGTCTCTCCTGGTTGGGTGTGAGGTGGAGGTACGGCTTGCTCTGATGGCATATTAGGAGTAATTATACCATTGATATTTTTTTATTCTTAATAAATATCCCACATTTGGCCCCAAAACACTCTCCTGCCAGGTCTGCAGTATTCCCTCAATATGCTTGTATCCCTGACAAAAGAATCACTATAATACTGTACATATGAGTGAGAATGATGTTGTATTTATCGCAAAGTCAGCATATACCGGTCCTTCGCATCAATTGACGGCTGAATCCCAGCCGCAGCTGGTGGCAGGGGAGAAGAAAGATTTGGCTGATACCCTGCAAAAAGCTTTTTTGGGTGCAGCTAGGAAAGGACGAGAGGTAAAAATTCCCATTTCAAAACCCGATTCAGGATCCTTTCCGGTGAAGATTTCATCGAAAAAATAACCGTTGCATAAAAATCCGGCTCCGTTATATACCCAGCCCACGCGGGGAGGGAGTACCTGAGATTGGTTTTTGACCGGTATTTTGGGATAAAATAGCAGGTATTATGCCAATAGAAGGCCAATCACCTGATTTCTATCACCAGTCGAAAAAAATCGAGTGGGAACAATCCGGATTTCCTACAAATCCATGGGAGAGAACCGGTTTACTCCTAAACAGCGCGATCAATCTTGGTCCGAAATCAGTCATCATCATGATGCTTCCAGGGGAGGGTGAGTACTTGCCGATAGAAGAAATGGGCCGGTCATTCAGAAATATTGTCCGTGGGTCAGATACATATTATGACTCTCTGTCTCCATCAGTCGTTGCACAATTTTGTCGGGAAAGTCTTGCGGATATAGGCATGGTGGCCAGGGCAGTGGATGTAACACATGCAACTGAAAGTGTTGTAGTGGGATATGGTCTGACAAGAGCCGGGGAAATCTATGGCCGGAGGGCTGCGGCACTTGCCCTGGATTTTGAATACGAGCATCCGGATATCAGTATCTATACGACTGTCGGCCAGACAAGCACGTCTAGCAATAATGATTTCCGGGCACCAATGCACAGATCGCAACTTCTTTTGGAATTATATAAGCGAAACTCCCGTTGGTCTCCTATGGCAGAAATTCAATCGTTCAGTTCCTATCTCGCAGGCGATCTTCCGCCTGCATTGGATGTGCTTGTTAAAAACGGCATGGTTGAACGGGATAAAGAAGAAAAACCTCACCGTGCAGCGTATGTTATGGGGAGTGAGCAGATGGTAGAAGTACCTGCAATTAGGCATAGGGTCCGTATCACTGAAGATTTGGTGCATGCCGTTCCGGATGTGCTTAAAGAACACGGGTATGTTACTGCAGATCTCATGAGTAGAAAGTTACAGCCCGGATATATCGATACACTGGACCCTCAGGTATTAAAAGATGAAGTCAGCAGAATTCTCCACATATTGTCAGAAAAAAAATACCTGATGAAAAATATGGAAAGGGTTGCGAATGACCCCGTGTTGTACAAACTTACAAAGAGCGGAGCAACTGTCGTAACACAATTGATTCATCCGCTCTATATGGTCATGCAGGATAACAGGGAATTTATACAAACAGTTGATACACAGGTTGTCAGTGAAGTCAGAGCGCGTCTGCCGGAATATGCAAGGGAAGCAGTCCGGAGATATTATCCGCATTCACGGGCTGCACAAATTCAACGGATGAAAGAGCTTGACGGGGAAATTATGAAAATGCTTGATATAAGCGGACCGGATGGAGTATCGATCCGGGACTTGGAACTGATGGCAGGAGAACATACGCAATCCGTAGTAAACAGGTTAAACAGAAAAATCCGTAGCGGTGCAATAAGGAAAATAGATCACCCCCTTGGTCCCAGATATGTGCGGGTAACAAATAAAACGTCATAGATGCAGTCCGGATACTAACCACAAAAGTGCTATTTGCTCCTTCTTCTGGATCTGCATTTCCATTTTCATGGATCTCAAATTATCCCTGCCGGATTCGGACTTCCAATTCCAAAAACTCCGCGTCCTTCCAGATTGCTTCCAAACTCCATAAATCTCCAAATCTATTATTGCATTCGGGGTGTACAATAAATTTGATATTATATGATAAGTATATATACGATAATCCTGTTGCTCGTTATCGCACTTTTTGTTGTTGGTTCCATTGCTATTTTTTTGTATATACGGTTTATCGATCAGCAGAATTACAATTTGTATCTACAAGGACAATTGAATCCTTTTAAGCGAAAAACACATTTTCTGACATCCCCGGAAAAAATCCTTTTTGAAATATTGCGTGATATAGCTATAGATAAAAATTTTTATGTTTTTCCACAACTTCAATTATCAAAAATGCTTTATGTGCAAGACGATGTGAATGATATCCGAGAAAAATTTGATTGGATAAATAAATTGAGTATAGACTTTGTAATTTTTAATGCATCTCTCGAACCGCTTTTGGCAATAGAACTGAACGATAAAACCCATGCATGGATAAACAGAAAAGCGCGGGATCAGTTTGTAATAAAGTCGCTAGAGGAAAATAATATTCCATTTCTTACAATTGCTACAGATCTATTAAACAATAAAGAGCAGGTAGTTGCAGAAATATTAAGCCAATTATCAAAATCATAATCTTACTCCAATGGCCGCGTATGTGTTGTTGTAAGCCCGTCGGCATTCAATCGTTCAACGATCGGACAGGATCAGGCAGTGAGCTACTTTAAGCATGCGAAACAGCTAATGGAGGCAAGAGGCAAGATTCTTGATCAATTCCCCCATGATGCACCGTTAGATTGGAAGAAGATAGAAAGCTTGTATCCGGGGATATCAGATCAGTTTTTAAGCCGGATTAGCGATATCCAATCAGTATGCATAGATAGGATTGATCCACTCCTTTTAGATCCCAGCGATACAGAAATGGTCAGGGATTATATTGCCGGATTAATTAGTGATGGGTTTTCAAACATGTTAAAAAGCGGCACTGCCCCGTTTTGTTATGCATCGTATGACAAAGATCAGTCAAGGTATTACCTGCGTTCTTTCTTTATCCAAAGAGATCATCCAGGTCAAATACTCTTATCAAAAATAATAAAAGGGGAAAAATCTGACATAAGTCCGGAAGAGTTTAAAAAAATCATGGAATATGAACAAAATATGGTTAAGTTGCATGTCAATATTCCGCCGGATAGACGTAAGGATTTTTTGAAAGCATATTTTTCTGGTATCGAGAAAGCGTATCTGACACGAAAAGAAATTCGCAGGCAAAAGGAAGCCGGTGGGGAGACCAATCCGGTTGTGACAGATGACGACTTAATAGCCGCAGGTGTCCGCCCGTTAAGATATACAGATATGAAAATGGTGGGGTTTGATAGGGAGTGTATTCATGACCAGTTTGGTAACCGCGTTGCCGAATTGGTCTTTTTTCTCGATAAAATACCACCACAGGACAGGCAGGCTTTTATTGATGAAATGTCCCTTGTAATCCGTGATTTTGAGTCACAAGATGGTGAAGTGCCGCGATATTCAGAGTTGGTCGCTGGGCCGGACGGATACCGTCATACAAGTTTTTCCGTGACGCAGGGGGATAGTAATCTGAAGGATTATCTAAAAAAGAAGGGAATACTTGATCAGTATTTTGATGCTTCAAGGAATCATGCCATTATGATCGGACAGTAGATTTTCATACAAATCTATGAAACCCTTTAAAGGTGGAGAGGAGAATATATGAGTAATACTACCGGCATGGTGCATGCGCTGCCGCAGGATGTGAAGGCGGCGATATATGGCGATACCAAAGCGCGGGCTCTGTGGGAAGATATTACGCCGCTTGCGAAAAATGAATGGATCTGCTGGATCACGTCCGGCAAAAAAAAGGAGACCCGTGGCATCCGGATTGCCAAAGCCCTCTCGAAGATGAGGGGCGGGATGCGCAGGCCATGCTGCTGGGCCGGCTGCAAGCACCGATAAGTTTTCAAGCCTAATTTCCCAGGTGCAAACGTATTCCCCTTCAACAGATTCAGGGTAAACACGTCCCAGGTGGAATGGCGGTGGTGTGGGACGGAATTTATCCTGAAAGGTATAATAGGTATCATGAAAAAGATTTTGAAGAATTCCTCCATGGTCATCTACCTGGCACCAAATGGTGCCATCGAGCTTCGCAGTGATGCAGAGCATGATACCGTATGGGCGACACTTGATCAAATCTCTGATGTTTTCGATCGTGATAAATCGGTTATATCCAGACATCTTAAAAATATATTTTTTGACAAAGAGCTTGTAAGAAATTCAGTTGTTGCAAAAAATGCAACAACTGCTGCAGACGGTAAAACGTATATCGTTGATTTTTATAACCTCGATGCAATACTCTCTGTTGGCTATCGGGTGAATTCTCAAACAGCGACGCAGTTCAGGATTTGGGCAACGAAAGTTTTGAAGGAACATATAACGAAGGGATACACGATAAACAGAAAACGGATTGCGAAAAATTATGCATCATTTATTCGGACTGTTTCGGACATCAAAGCGCTTCTACCGGAAGAAAGAAAGCTGGAGCCGGATCAGATACTGGATCTTGTGAAAGAATATGCTACCGTCTGGGTATCGCTTGATGCATACGATAGGGGTACGCTGAAAGTTCAGGGTGTAACCAAAAAGTCCGTTGAGTTCACTGCGGCGGATCTGATTCGTGCACTTGAAAATTTGAAAACAGAGCTTATGAAAAAAGGAGAGGCGACGGATATATTCGTAACACCGATAATAAAAGATGCGGTTGAAAACATTATCGGCAATGTCATGCAGACATTCAGCGGGAGGGATGTGTACCCGAGTGTGGAGGAAAAAGCCGCTCATCTGTTGTATTTCATCGTAAAAAATCATCCGTTTATCGACGGCAATAAAAGGAGCGGAGCATTTGCATTCATCTGGTTTTTACGTAAAACCGGTGTCCGCGGCATGCACGCGATAAACCCATCCGGATTGGCAGCACTTACTCTCCTGATAGCTGAATCCGCACCGGAGAAAAAAGTCCGGATTATTGCACTCGTCACACAATTATTACGATAGCACCGGTGTGTTGATTTCTGAAGTTGGGTATACAATACGCTCATGGAACGGAATCTGAGGATCGGGTATATCCTGTCTTTCGTCAACGAGCTGTATCTGCCGATTGCCGTGTGGCTTCTTTTTTTTCTCAAATATCTGGATTTTACCCAGGTGGCAATTTTGGGGGCACTGACCACCGTTGCATCAAATCTGTTTGAAATTCCCACTGGCGCGGTTTCAGATCTCATCGGCCGGAAATGGACGCTGTTTACAGTAAAAATTAATCATGAATAAAGCTTTATTGATTGTAGATGTGCAAAACGATTTTTGTCCCGGCGGAAGCTACCCGGTACCGCTGGGAGATGAAGTAGTCAGACCACTCAATCAAATGCTTACATTTGCCAGAAAAGAGGGCTGGTTACTTATAGCTTCGCGGGATTGGCACACTAGGGATTTGTTTGAAGATGAAAAAAAGATGCACTGTATCCAGCATACGAAAGGAGCGCAGTATCATAAAGACCTTGCGATCGATTCTGGCGTCATACTAATAAACAAAGGCAGTCATGATGTGGGACCTGCCCACTACTCTGCATTCAACGGTGATGATATCCGGTTGCACGAAGTGTTGAAAAAACAAAATATACATACGGTGTATATTGGAGGACTTGCATTTGATTACTGCGTGAAGAGCACTGCACTTGATGCCAAAGAATACGGATACACGACAATTGTACTAACCGATGCGTGCAGAGCAGTAAAAAATAATCCTCTGGACATACGCAAAGTTGAGATTCTTCTTACCGAAAGCGGCGCACGATTATTGACAGTCGCAGAAGTGATTTCCGGAGTTCATTAGCACTCCAGTAGTTTGTCTGCTTACGACAGAGATCCGATCTTGGATAGTGCAGCGTTTGCAGTCTAACAAAGTGACTGCTACAGGCGGTGTGAAGCAGGGTTAAACGTGAAGCAGCTGAAGCAGTTTTGGTATGACTGTTTTCTCCAAAGATGTATCGTACTGAAAATCGTATTTTGTATGAATGCTCCGGAACAATTCCGGAAAAATATCCATCGTCTGAATCAGTGATGCACGGATTTGACCTTTCTTGTAGGCGGGCGTAACGCGCGAAAGAAGCGCCAGATGTTTTTTGGAAAGCGACTGTTCCACCCGTTTGCGCTCTTCCAGAAGAAGCAGATCCGGATTGTCCAGAAGTTCACACAACCATATGAATGCCGAAGCCTGGATATTGGCAACCGAGCGGGCATTGTATAGTTCTCCCTTGAGATAGTATTGGGTGCCGACGGTTTGCCAGTACCAGAAGTCATACACTTTTTTGGAAAACAGGTGTGAGAAATCAATTGTATGCGGACGGCGGGACAATACGTTTTCAAGAATGCCGTCGGTCCGATCGAATACAACTTTTACCGGTTGAGCCGCCGGACGGGAAAACACGTCGCGGATACGGGATAGGGGAACGACAGGC
>JBGSUE010000056.1:0-62060 GCA_041753515.1 Patescibacteria group bacterium | reverse complement strand
TATTGCGGTTTAACCGCATGCAGAACTTGATGGTCATATTTGTCCAGTTTATCGCACTAATACTTAGATTGTACTAGTGCTTAACTGGGCAAGACCCTTGTTTTTTATAATACTAACTATAGTTTGTGTCTTTACAACTATAGGTTAATGTGATATAAAGAGCAAACAGTTTTTATGGATTTCTTTTTGTGGCTGCCTGATTCTTCACATTAAGGGTATCCAATAAAAATATCAGTAATAAAAGCCTGTAATATTACAGGTTCTTTGGGTTATATCGTCATGAAGCTGTCACGAAAAAGAAATCAACCACGTACATCCTCAATCAGTCTTATCGTTCCTGTCATGAACGAAGAAAATACTATCATTCCCCTCGTTGAAAGAATCCACAAAACATTTACAAGCGCTGATATTGTTTATGAACTCATTTTCGTTGATGATTTGTCTACCGACACCACGCGCAGAGTTATTAGCCGACTTAAGAATAAATATCCTATAAAACTTCTACTAAAACGATCCGAAAAAGAGAGGGGAAAATGGAAATCCATTTTTATGGGTATCCGGCAATCAGCATATGATACTGTCGGTTTTATTGATGCAGATCTGCAGTATCCGCCGGAAAAACTTCCTGACATGTTGCGACAATTGAAAAATAACGGTGTTGTTGTAGCCCGAAGAAAACACTATGCGGGTAGTATTGTAAGAAAAATTGCATCCAGCATTGATTCTTTTCTTTTTGGAAAAATTCTTTACCGGATGCCCTACGATATCCAGTCCGGGATGAAGGTATTCCGTAAGCATATTGCTCTTGAAATAGAAGAATCATCAATTTCTCCTTGGGCGACTGATCTTGTACTTCTTGTCACAGCGCGTGATTTAGGATATTCGATCGGATCTGTCGATATTCTATTTGAAAAACGAAAATCCGGGAAATCTAAAGTGAATATTATTACTGTCACTGGTCATATAGTATTGAACTATCTCAAGCTCAAATTACGATCCAGTAAAGTGTACCAAGTTCACAGTAATAAATCAGGATCAATGATCGGTATGGGGTACCGGCACAAAGGCACTGATTATATTACTCATTCATCTCTGCCTCATTCCTCATCCGCGATCATTACCCTCACAAAAACGCAACAATTGTTTATTGCTGTGCTTCTGTTAGCGTTTCTCTTTGGTCTTGTTCGTGATATTCGTCTGACATTTACAATAATCGTGGCTTTTCTCAGTTTCCTCTATTTCGCCGACGTCCTTTTCAATCTGTGGCTTGTCTTGAAAAGCCTGTATTTTCCGCCGGAAATTGTCGTAGGCGAGACTGAAATAACATCACTACAAAACAAGGATCTTCCGGTGTACACGATTTTATGTCCCCTGTACCGTGAAGCTCATGTCATCCCCCAGTTTATCGATTCGATTAACAGGCTGGACTGGCCAAAAAACAGGCTTGACGTAAAACTTCTTCTGGAAGAAGACGATGCGGATACAATGAAGGCCATACGTCATATGGATCTCCCCTCGTATATGGAAGTCCTGACGGTTCCTGAAGGAAAGCCAAAAACAAAACCGAAAGCATGTAACTGGGGACTATCACATGCAAAAGGGGAATATGTCGTTATTTACGATGCGGAAGATAAACCGGAGCCGGACCAGCTGAAAAAGGCCTACTATACGTTTAAACATTTAGATCCGACGATTGCATGTTTGCAGGCAAAATTGAATTATTACAATCCGCACCACAACCTATTAACCAGATTTTTTACTGCAGAATATTCTCTCTGGTTCGACGTCATTCTGACCGGTCTTCAAAACGCCAATACAAGCATACCCTTGGGAGGCACAAGTAATCATTTCCGTACACACGAGATTCTATCCCTTCATGGGTGGGATCCGTTCAATGTCACGGAAGACTGTGATCTTGGAGCCCGTCTGTTTAAAAACGGATACAAAACTGCCATCATCGATTCAACAACATATGAGGAAGCAAACAGCCATCTGGGCAACTGGATCCGACAGAGGTCCCGCTGGATTAAAGGATATATCCAGACATATTTTGTCCACATGCGCAGTCCCTGGACATTTATAAAAAATCATGGCGTGCATGCACTCATGTTTCAGATGGTGGTAGGCGGAAAAATCGCTTTCATTCTCATTAATCCGATTCTATGGATCGTCACGATTTCATACTTTATTCTCTACAGGTACGTCGGAGAGGCTATTGAATCCGTATACCCGACGTGGGTTTTTTATATGGCAGCCACATCCATGGTATTCGGTAATTTCCTATGTATGTACTACTATATGATCGGATGCGCCAAACGCGGACAATACGCAATTATCAAGTATGTTTTTCTCGTTCCGTTCTACTGGCTTCTTGTTTCAATATCCGCAATAAAATCAGTCATTCAACTTATCATAAAGCCATATTATTGGGAAAAAACACACCATGGTCTCCATATCAAACACATAAAGAATTCAGAAGCGCTCAGTGAAAAAAAGCAAATCTTCCAGCAGAAAGCATGGAGATTTACCGGCAGTACATTGGGCGGAGCAAGCATGCTTATTGCCGCTTCAGGTATTGCCAATGTCATCAATTTTGCATTAAGTGCATATCTGACGCGGTCCATATCATTTGAAGCTTTTGGTCTCATTGCGCTTGTCAATAATGTCTGGGCACTTGCAGATATTCCAATAGGCTCTATCGGACGTACTGTATCATATAGAAGTGCATTCATTTTCGGTAAATACGGCGTGTATGCGGCATCATTTTGGAGAATAGTACGCAAACGGCTGTTATATATCACACTCGGTGTATCTTTTCTGTGGGCGATCTTGATTCCATATAGTTCACGGTTTTTTCAAACCGGTTCCGCAATACCGTTTCTATTTTTTACTCCAGTTTGGATCATCGCAACGCTCTCATCAGTTGATATGGGTCTTTTAAGCGGCAGTCATAAATTTGCATTGATTGCCGCAATTATTGTTATTGAATCGATTTCAAAATTTCTGTATGCAGTCATTCTTGTTTCGACAGGTTTTATCCACGATGTGTATATCGCCATACCATTATCCATGGCAACATCATTTATGGTCGGTTGGTTTGCCGTAAAACGACTTGCACGTTCGATTACAGCAGATACTCAATCATATAATCTGCGGTTTCCAAAATGGTTTTTGGGTACAACAGTCATGCAGGATGTATCGACCGTCGTATTTTTCTCACTTGATGTCATTCTGGCAAAACACTATTTGCCACCAAAAGAGGCAGGACAATATGCGCTGTTGTCGATTATCGGAAAGATCATCCTGTTTATCGGATCGGCGTTTGCTCAATTCTTCAATCCAGTCATCTCAAAAGCAGAGGGATTAGGCAGAGGCACATGGCATATATTTATTAAATTGCTTGGTATATCCACTGCGGCAAGTATGGTGGCATATCTTGTAATCGGTGTATACGGTGAGTACACCGCACCGCTTCTTTTCGGTCCCAAAGCATTACCGATACTTGAGTATCTTCCAACCTACGCCGCCGCCATTCTGATATTTTCCATTTCCCGAAATATGATCATCTACCAGCAGATAAAAAAACGTCACATTATTCCGATTACTGCACTTTTATTTGCAGGCGCACAACTATATCTTCTCACAATTCATCACGGATCAATCGCTGAATTTGTGAATATCCAATTCGCGATCAGCATTGCACTCATCATCGGTATTATTTTCATGTCAACATTATCAATCATTCTGGATACTATCGAGTCCAATTATGAAGACATCACCGGATTATTCAAACCGATGGCAATACAGCCATCAGGGTCCGGTTCAAAAACAATACTCATCTATAACTGGAGGGATATCCATCATGCATGGGCAGGCGGAGCAGAAGTGTACATCCATGAGCTCGCAAAACGGTGGGTTGCCATGGGCCATACCGTCATCGTATTCTCCGCGCGAAGCCTGAAAAATCCGTCTCACGAAATTATCGACGGAGTACATCTGATGAGGCACGGACATGTATTCAGTGTGTATATCTGGGCATGGCTGTACTATCTCACCCATTTTAAAAAAACTGCCGATGTCATTATTGATTCGGAAAACGGTATCCCGTTTTTTACGCCACTGTATTCGAAACAGAAAATATTTCTCCTCATCCACCATGTGCATCAGCGTGTCTTCCGCACGTCGCTCACGCCGCCGTTTTCATGGATTGCGACATTTTTGGAAGGAAAACTTATGCCGTATATCTACCGAAAAGTCAAAGTCATCACGGTTTCTCCGTCATCAAAGGCTGATATCATCGACCACAATCTGACAGATACCGATCCGTCAATTATCTACTGCGGTGTCGATAATACACTCTATACACCCGGTATCAAATCAAAGATTCCGCTTGTAGCCTATGTGGGAAGACTCAAAAGCTATAAAAGTCTTCATGTCTTTATCCGCGCTGCGTTGGAAATCCTCAAACACATCCCAACCGTCCGTTTTATCATTGCGGGAAACGGAGAAGAGAAAAGAAGACTGATGGAGCTCGCGGACAGATTAAACATCGAAAAATATATAGATTTTGTGGGTACTGTCACGAATGAAGAAAAAATCAGAATTTACCAAAAAGCCTGGGTCTTCGTGAACCCATCGCTCATGGAAGGGTGGGGGATAACTTCGATCGAGGCTAATGCCTGCGGCACCCCTGTCGTGGCATCCAATGTATCCGGCCTGCGCGACAGCGTCTATAATCCCCACAGCGGTTTTCTTGTGCCATACGGCAACCATGAAGAGTTCGCCAAACACATCACACTGCTTCTGAAAAATCCGGCCTTGAGGCAAAGAATGTCACGTGAGGCGACAAAGTGGGCTTCCAAATTCGAGTGGGACAAGAGTGCATCGCAATTTCTCAATCTGATAGATAAATCAAACAGATCAGGTACATGTATATGAGCCCGCAAAAAAAACTATCGAAACCAGTTGTTTCTGTATTCATTCCGGCGCATAACGAAGAGTCAAATATCGGACACCTCATACGCTCACTTCTTCACCAGGATACGAGCCGATTCCGACTCTCGGATATCACGGTTTGTCTGGACGGCTCAATTGACAACACACGAGACATTGTACGCGCAATTGCCCAAAAATCCCGCATCAAAATACGTATGACCGGATCGTCACATCAACTCGGAAAATATGAGCGGTTGAACCGGGCATTTCGAACATGCACAGCAGAGATTCTCATCGTTCTTGATGCCGATATCACCATTCAAGGTTCACGGTTTATTGAAAATATGGTTGCACCACTGCTGAAAGATCCGCATATTGAAATTCTTGCCGCACACCAGAAACTTTTCCGCCCGCACGGCGTCATGGCACGGATTCTGTATACGTCATTTCTGTACTGGGATCATGTACGGTTATCCGTACCAAATATTCACAGCCACCACAATTATTATGGATCTGCAACCGCATACCGCGGCTCATTTGCCCGGCGGATCAAAATGCCCAAGGGTTTATGCGATCCGCATATGTATATTTATATACGGACAGTCGAACGCACAAGCTTCCGCTACACGTTCAATGCTGTCATGTATCAGTGGCCGATTTCCACCTGGTCTGATCTGCAAAATTTTTTAAAACGAACAATTGGGAAAGGTGATCCATTTATTGAACGCAGGTATCCCGATGCCGTACGTACCATCACGCCCGTTCCGTTGGTTTCAAAAATAAAAGGACTTATGAAAACACTCACAGATGAGCCATTTTTTACTCTCCCGGGCATATTCATCAGTGTATATATTAAATTCATGGCAAAACGGATTCATCCGGACAGCACATCCCTCTGGCAGACAGCCGTATCCACAAAAAAATCTCCACTATAAATATATGAAAAAACGGATAATATTTTCCAATTATGATGACGTGTCCAACCCGCATATAGGCGGTGGAGGCGCACATGCGATATTTGAAATTGCCAAACGACTTTCAGGATTTTATGATATTGAAATTATTACGGCTGCATTTCCCGGCTCCCGTAATAATGCAATCGATGGTATCCAATTCAATCGTATCGGATACGCGGGTCATGGTCCAAAAATCGGACAGCTGATGTTCCAGGCGCTTTTGCCGTATTATGTACGGACAAAGCACTATGACCTTTGGGTTGAAAATCTGACCCCTCCGTGTTCGGGATCCCTGCTGCCGGTTCTATCAAAAAAACCCTTAGTCGGACTTGTACACATGCTTTCCGGAAAAGATATGAAACGGAAATACCATCTCCCGTTTGATATTGCAGAAAAATATCTCCTTAAACTCTACAGGCATATCATCGTTACAACGGACAACAGTCAACAGTTTATACAATCAGTCAACAGTCGTGCGCAGATTGCGCTCATTCCAAACGGGATCGAGATTCCCTACTGTACTGGGAAAACCAATAGTGCAGATCAGTACGTACTATTTCTTGGACGTATCGAAATGAACCAGAAAGGTCTTGATATGCTCTTGGATGCATTCAAACAGATACATACTCATGGAGTACAATTGATTATTGCAGGTGGAGGAACACCATCTGAAGTTTCTGCGATGTCATCGCATGTAAAAAAACTTCGTTTGGAAAACAGAATCCGGATTATCGGAAGGGTACAAGAAACGGAAAAAAAGAAGCTTATTTCAAACGCATCCGCAATTGCCGTGCCGTCACGTTTCGAAACATTCTCACTCACTGCTCTTGAAGCAATGGCATCCCGCAAACCGCTCATCACATTCGATATAGAAGGTTTATCCTGGATACCTCATGATTGCAGGTTTGTAGCAAACAGTCTGGATGCACAAAGTCTTGCACAGACAATACACAACGCCATAACCGACGCACACAGCCGTGCCATGACTATTCGCAATGCATATCATTTTGCGAAACAGTATTCCTGGCGCAACGTAACGGAGAAATACTTTCGGTTTTTCGATACACTAGTATCATGAAGTCGTTATCAGACCAAATTATACGGGAAAAATACACAGCCTGTGTATTCATTTCCCCGCATCTTGATGATGCAGCGCTTTCTGCCGGAAATCTGATGACAGACCTGGTGAACGAGCATATCCGTGTCACCGTCATCAATGTGTTTACTGGCATGCCCGATATCAGGCCATCGTTATCAGTAAAACAGAATCTGAAGCAATCGGGATTTCCATCCATGAAAACACTCTATAATGCACGTATAGATGAAGACGAAAAAGCACTGCACACTATCGGTGTACGGAACGTAAATCTCGGGTTTACAGAAGCACTCCTGAGGCAAAAACCCTCAGGAATGCTGGCGCGCTTCATTCCGGAATTATCTTATGTATATCCAACGTACCGGTTTCATATTGCACGCGGAAGAATATCCCGTCTTGATGCGGATCTCACTGAAAGAATCAGCGAAGCATTACGTCCGTATGGACAATCCAAAACCCTCATATTCTGCCCGTTTGGTACTGGCAACCATGTCGACCATCTCATTGTAAGGCGGGCAGTAGAACTCATTACTCAACCAGTGTATTGGCTTGACCAACCATACCTGTACCGCTCCGGAAACGCACAATCGACAGAAATTCCAAAAGACTACACTCTCATGAAAAATCCTGTGGACTATACAGGTAAAAAACAATTAATTTCCATGTACAACACGCAAGTTCCGGCTCTCTTTGCAGGTTCGGCTATTCCGCATCTTGATGAATATGTGATAGTACAAACAAATTTGTTATGAAATATACAACGAAAATATACTCATCTCTGAATCCGGAATTGTATTGCAAATGGAAACGATTGTGGGAATCTTCTCCATATGCAAGTCTTATCAATAGTCCCTACTGGACTTCTGCTGTCATTCAGACATTTCCGGATGTCCCCTGTACGATTATTGCCGTTTACACCAAAGACTCCTTGAACGCAGTAATACCCCTTTGGAAAAAAAGGATTCTATCCGTGTTGGTATATACATCCATTCCTGATCATTTCACATACGGTATACCGATACTTGCAGACGTTTTAAATAATCATCTTATAAAACATCTTCTGGCGGAAATGATACAGCTCGGACCGTGCCATTTCCAAAATACTGATGAACAATTTGTCGGAACTGTCAATACTTATCTTCAGGGATTGTCTTTCGCACGAACAAGTACAGTAAACTATTCTATAGATCTTCAAAACGACGTGGATATCCGCCACACGATGAGCAACAAATCCGTAATTTTCAGGCGTATTAAACACATATCAGACCGTTTTACCATACGGTCTGCTAACAACACGTCTGATCATGCACTGGAGGAAGTATTCTCTATCGATAAAAACAGTGCAAAACAAGCAAAAGGGTATGCGACGTTTTCCAATACTTCCAGCAGGATGTTTTACCGATTATTACAAAAAGAATTCAAGAGCAATTTTCTGATTCATTTCCTGGAGTATGATTCAAAGCCGATCGCATACTCAATCGGGTTTGTTGTACACAATACGTATATCGGCAGCCAGCTAGGATACGATCTGTCAGCTTCCCGATTCCAACCGGGTAAAGTACTGGCGTACAAAATATTTGAACAGCTGAAAAATAATTCATTCTCCCATATGGACCTTGGCACAGGCGACAGCCATATTAAACATCTCATGTCCTCTTCACACAGGCAACTGTATGCTATAACACTATCACGTAACTCATTAGTACGTAATGTACTGCCGCTGGCTATAAATTTTCGAGAAAAAATCTATACTATTCTTTTTTCGAACAAAAAAATGTATTTTATCTATAAATCAATCTTCCCATCAGTATGAAAAATCCGTATTCCGTTGTCACATATTATGAAATTACACATGAATTTCGTGATACATGGAGACACCTGTGGAATAGTGCGGTCAACGCAACACTACACAATTCTCCTGATTGGTTTGATACCAGCATATCTGCGTTTCCTGAAAAAAAATACACGGTGTTTGCCTGTTATAAACAGAACGCACTTGTCGGTATTTTACCCGTTGACCTATCAAATAAATTCGGCGTAAGAGTCTACACGTGTCCTGCCCAACGCTTTACCATTGATGATTCACTACTCCTTCAGTCATATGAATCCAAAATTATGCAGGCTCTCATCGAGGAGGTATCGCGCCGCCATCCCCTGTATCTGCCCAGAGTAAAACCTGAAACAGCGAGGCTCATGCTTGATACCACAAAGTATTCTTTCGCATATCTCCTGTACGTTGCCCCGATCCTTGGCATAAAAGACAAACATCCTCTCCGTCATCTCTCAAAATCAAATTCAAAGGAAATGGCTCTCTTACTAAAAAAATACAGTTCACATCTTCAGTATATAAATCATACCTATCCCGAAAACCTTGAGAATCTGTTTTCCGTCATGGTAGATATAGATGCCCACAGCGCAAAACAGAAAAAATCAATGGACGTACTCACCCGAACGGAATATCAGCACTTTTTCCGGTCATTCATAGCACATTACAGAAAAAATATCATCATCACAATCCTTTATTTCGATGCAAAACCTGTCGCGTATATTTTCAGTTATTATTCCGGTAAAGTACTTGTAGCATACCAGGCGTCATACCTCACAGGGTATAAATTTCTCTCACCCGGCCGCTTATTGTTCTATCTGCTTCTCAATGATGCGCAGAAATTCGCAGTAGATACAGTAGATTTCTGCGGCGGGTTGAATCATTATAAAATCGCTTACGCACCAGAGTTCAAATACCAGTATGATGTATGTATTACGAAAAACATTTTATACATACTATGGTGGAAATTTATCATATACACAGGATATGTAAAACAGCGTTTTGTCAAAAAAAAATACAGCCTAGATTCAAAGTATATTTTCCGGACTTTGCGAATATAACGTCGTATTATGAATAAAATATATTTCATTATGAATAAGATAATTGCAGCGTTCTCTGGTTTACACATACCCGGTGTGTTGATTTTGTGTTTCGTACTGCTCATCATCAGTCTGCGCGGAATCGGGGGGAATCCGACCATGGATCAGCTGCGGACGAAAACGTATCGTGAGGACGGACCGTTTGAGCTATCGCCCGAACGGGGACGGTTTGCCCTGACATACTCACTGGTGGAGGACAAATCGGTCTTTTTTTCCATACCGGTTGCACGGTTTGCCACACCAGATCTTGGATTCTGGAACGGAAACTATGTCTCCCTGTTTGCTCCCGGCGTATCGCTCCTGGTGTCTCCCGGCTATGTCATCGGAAAAATGCTCGGCAATTCCCAGGTGGGGACATTTGCCGTGATATCACTGTTTGCCATTCTCAACGTCTTTCTTATTATCCGACTGTCCCTGCGCATCGGCGCATCAAAACCCGCAGGAATACTTGCAGGACTTTTATTCCTGTTTGCGACACCGGCATATGCCTATGCCGTCAACCTCTACCAGCATCATATTTCCACATGCATCATTCTGTTGGGAATCTGGCTTTTATTAAAACAGACTGTCATTTCGTGGAAATCCCATTTCGGTATCTGGTTCTTATGTGCCCTTTCGGTTCTTGTGGATTATCCGAATTTCTTCTTTATGGCACCAATTGCCATTCAGGCTGCCACCTCATTCATCTTCTCAAAAAAAATAAGGATGCACACTGCATACTATTTCAAGGCAGGAAGATTGATTACATTAATTGGCGTCATCATTCCGGCATCAATTTTTCTTATCTTCAATACTATTTCTTACGGAAGTCCGACACGGTTATCAGGTACCGTTCCCTATGTCGCCCAGCTTGATGAATTTGGTCAGCCAGTCAAATCCCGCGAAGGTCAGGATGTCACCTTGGAAGATCTGAAAACCGCTGGAACGCAGTCTGCAGTTACGTTTTTCAATCCGCGATTTGCCGTCAATGGACTCTATATTCATCTTTTCAGTCCGGACAGGGGAGTTGTGATGTACACACCGATTATGATCGTTGCTCTATTCGGGCTGATTGCGGCGTACAGACGCAATACTGCCGGATATCAGCTTATGACATCAGTCATACTCATCATTATTCTGCTGTATTCCATGTGGGGGGATCCGTGGGGCGGATGGGCGTTTGGTTCACGCTATCTCATTCCCGCGTTTGCGCTTTTAAGCATATTTCTGGCCTATATCTTAACCATGTGGGGAAAATACCTTTTTTTCCTCATAGCAGTATTCACCATATCACTCTACAGCATCTGGGTAAATACACTCGGGGCTATCACAACAAGCGCAATTCCACCACAAGTCCAGGTACTGGAGCTGGAAAAAATCTCCGGTGTTGAACAAAAATATACGTATATGCGCAATTATGACTACATCCTTGGAAACAGATCCAAATCGTATGTGTACAATACATTTCTGTCGCACACCTTTTCGGCATATCATTTTTTCATGCTGCTCTTCACATCCATCGCACTTCTTGCGACAGTGTCTTTTGTTTCGGTTTATAGGTCAAACAGAAAAATGCCATGAACATACGAACGGATATCAGATTACCGATACCATCCAGAATCAAAAGGTATAAAATACCGGTCCAGCAGTTTGTACGAAAACATGAACCTTGTGCACTGGCTATCGTCCTGAGTATTGTCTCAGTCTGTTTCTTTATCCTGTACTTATCAAATGGCTTAGGGCTTGCATACAACGATGCCAGGAGCCACCTTGACATCGGCAGACGGGTTGTGGAAGGGTTAAAACCGGGACTGGCACAACTTGGGAGTGTCTGGCTGCCGTTAAACCATATCCTGATGATTCCCGCAATCTGGAATGACTGGATGTGGCACAGCGGATTTTCAGGCGCGATCCAATCCATGGTATCGTTTGTGGTCACCGCCATGCTTATTCATAGACTCCTTCAACGTCTCGGGGTGAGGCTGTTAGGCAGGCTATTGGGTATTGTTGTTTTTGCGGCAAATATAAACATTCTCTACCTGCAGTCAACCGCCATGACGGAACTTCTCCTATTGTCAACAATGATGCTGGGTGTCTACGAACTTATCTTATGGCATAAAGACCATACGATCCTCCGGTTGGTGAGAAGTGCCTTCTGGATCATGACATCAACACTTGTCCGCTATGACGGATGGTTTCTCCTTGGGTATGCTGCATGTCTTGTATTTCTTGAGGTTGTCCGCAAACACGGCTACCGCAAAGCCGAAGGCATGACAATCCTGTTTGTTACCCTTGCCGCATTCGGAGTTTTCCTGTGGATCATGTGGAATCTTCTGATTTTCAAGGATCCGTTGTATTTTGCCTTAGGTCCTTTCAGCGCCCATTCCCAGCAATCGCAAATGGAGGCGGCAGGAGCACTGGATACCAAGCATAATTGGCTTCTGTCATCCAAAGTATTTCTGATAGCACTTTTATACAACCATTATACCTATCCGGTCATTTTAGCCGGACTCGGATTTATTCTTCTGATGAGCGACAAACGATTTACACTAAGCATCAAACTTGCCGCCACATCGCTTCTGGCGCCTCTCATTTTCAATATTCTAGCTTTGTATCTTGGCTTTTCAGTCCTGTTTGTCCAGGGATATTTCGGAGGCACATGGTTTAATGTCCGCTATGGCATCATGCTTGCACCCGCTGTTGCATTTTTCTGCGGATATCTTGTAGATCGTCTTGTCCATGTACGTTGGGTCATCATTGGCACGCTTGCCCTTGTCTTATTCTTTGCATTCGTCAACCAGGACGCTGTCACCATAGATGACGCTCGTGTAGGGTCAAGCCAGAAAAACGTATCTGAAGTATCGGGATACTTGCATGAACATGCCTCCCACACAAAAGGGTTCATTCTCATATCCGCCGCTTCCCACGATGCCATCATTTTTTCATCAGGCCTTCCCATGATCCGGTTTATCCACGAAGGAACCGGCAAATATTGGGAATCGGCAACTACAAGCCCCGACCGGTGGGCGCGGTGGATCGTCATGCGTACATATGACGACAATGACCTCACATGGAAAGCCGTATCTGAATCCACAGGATTCGCGGCCTACACGCGGGTTGCAGAGTATCCGTTCGCCGATGTCTATGAACTGAAATCAGAATACCTTCCGTATGTAAACACCGAACCGGTTTATGGGAAGCAGAAATGATGATAAATGTATGATAATAAAAATTATAAAAACCTTAATTATTATAATAATTATAATAATCCCGCCGGAAACAGTACGGGGTGCCACGGATGTTTCACCGTGGTGGGATATTCAGTCAGTTGACACCATGAAATATTCCCGGGATCTTGCGCGTGAAAAAGAGAAGGATGCATCATTTGATGCAGTGATCGACCAACATGCATCTGATATCGCGAAACTGAATGCCACGCATATGGTTGTCGCCACTCCGTACGACGGAGAATTCATACCGATGATACAGCGCTGGACAGACGCGGGAAGAAGATACGGGCTATCTATCTGGTTCCGCGGTAATTTTTCCGGATGGGAAGGGTGGTTTGAGTATCCGTCGATCACCGAAGAACAGCATCTAGCACTACTGGATCAGTTTATCAGAAATCATGCATATCTCTTTAAAGACGGTGACATTTTTTCACCATGTCCGGAGTGTGAAAACGGCAGAAAAGGCGATCCACGACACAGCGGAAATGTTGATGAATACAGAAAATTTCTCATCAGAGAATATTCAGTGTGCACGGATGCATTTAAAAAAATAAAAAAAGATGTATCGTGCAAGTATTTTTCCATGAATGCCGACGTTGCCCGCCTTATCATGGATAAAGAAACGACCAAAGCATTAGGTGGCATCGTTACCATCGACCATTATGTCAGGGATCCGAAAGTCCTTGCCCGGGACATTCAAGACATTGCTGCGGCCTCCGGCGGCATTGTCATGCTGGGAGAGTTTGGTGCTCCCATTCCGGATATTCACGGGAATATGACGGAACAGCAGCAAAACATCTGGGTGAGCGATGCATCACAGTATCTGCGCGAAGTACATGAGCTTGCCGGAGTCAATTATTGGCTATTGTCGGGCGGATCAACGGCACTGTATCATGAAGACGGCACAGCAAAACCTGCAGTTGAATCCGTACGGAGCATGTTTACTGCACAGGCTGTACGAGGAAACGTAACGTCGGATCTGGGAGTGCCTTTGGAAAATATCCGAATTCATACAAATCATAAAACCGTGACGACTGATTCCGACGGATCATTCACATTAGCGTATCTGCCATCCGATTCAACTGTCGAAATAGAAGGTGAGGGATTTGAATATGTTCAAACTGATATTGAAACACTGATTCTTCATCCGGACATTCAACTTACACCGGCGTATTCCTCGATACTGGCGCGTATCATCCATATGATTCATGCGTTTTTCTATTCTTTTATCAATTCCTAAATATGCAATACATTATACTCAGTATTCATCTCTTATTTGCCGGAGCGATTGTCTTTCTGACATTGGCATTTGTCACCGGCGCACCGTACGTACCATCCGGCAATAAAGCTCTTGAGGCTATGATCCGTTTAGCCAAAATCCGTAAAGGTGACCGGGTCTATGACCTCGGAAGCGGTGATGGGAGAGTGCTATTTGAGTGTGCACGGCTGGGCGCCGTATGTACGGGACTGGAAATAAATCCGTACCTTGTCGTATATACGTACATCCGGGCATTTTTTTCACCCTATCGTACAACGGTCAGTGTCAAATGGAAGGATTTCCGAAGGTGCGATTTTCAGGATGCAGACATCGTTTTCATTTATTTAATACCGTGGAAAATGGACACGCTTGAACATAAACTTCACAAGCTGTCCAAGGGCACGAGAATCATAACAAACAGCTTTATCTTCCATCATCTCACTCTCACAGGAAAAGATGAATACGCCCATGTCTACGCATATACGGTATAATACGGATATGGAAAACAGACACTTTCAAGGAATTCAGGAAGGGGAAAAAATTCTCGCAGAGGTCTATCCTCACCCGTTTCCGATTGTGATGCGTATACTTATCTACCTTGTTCTCGTCATATTTTTTGTCGGTATTCTTGTATCAGTAGGCAGTCAATTCCCCCAAACAAAATCTGCACTAACTTTCTTATCTCTCATACTATCAGTTCTTGCCCTCATATTCCTCTCCTGGGATCTGTATGCCAAATTGTCCGGCACAAAAACGTTCATTACCGACCGCAGGATCATCAGATTCGAAATGCTCTCACCGGTCTATACTGCCAAACGGGCTCTTTTCTGGAGCGAAACCCTCAAGGCAAAAGGGTATTCCACGAATCTCATATACCGGTTATCGGGAATCGGATCCATGACAATAGAGTCCCAGGCCGCGGAAGCCGAATCCATAACGGTAGACAACATCGCCTATTATGAAGATCTGGCAAATTATATCGATAAAATAGTCTATCATGCCAAAAACGATCCTGCCGGGCTTACTGCCATCAGACCCTTTTCATTCAAACCTGCCGTAAAACGAAGTTAAATTCACCATTGATCAATACGGTAAAATAATATATACTATAAGCCATGAAAACAATCATTTTAGCCGGAGGGTACGGAACAAGAATAAGTGAAGAAAGCACTGTACGGCCTAAACCCATGGTCGAAATCGGCGGTAAACCGATCCTGTGGCACATCATGCAGATGTATTCCCATTATGGCCTGAACGATTTCATTATAGCCCTCGGATATAAGAAAGAAATCATTATCGACTATTTCCTCAATTTTTCCTATTATAATTCCGACCTGCGTATTGATCTCAAAGAGCACTCATCAAAAATACTTAAAAACGGCAGTCCGGACTGGAAAATTACCCTGGTTGACACCGGAGCTGATTCAATGACCGGAGGAAGACTGAAACGGGTGGAGAATTATATAGATTCTGATAATTTCTGCCTGACATACGGGGACGGCGTGAGCGATATTAACATTGAACATCTCGTTTCATTCCACAAAAAACACGGAAAAACCGCCACAGTCGCCGCAGTCCAGCCTCCCGGCAGATTCGGTATTCTCACAATCGATACACCGACTGACGAGGTGATACGATTCAGGGAAAAACCGGAAGACGAGTCGGGATTTATTAACGGTGGATTCATGGTTTTGGATAAAAGAATTTTTTCATATATCGACGGCGACAGTACAGTATTTGAAAATGTTCCGATGCAGCGATTAGCGCGCGACCGTGAACTTGTAGCTTTCAGACATTCCGGATTCTGGCAGTGCCTGGACACGCTGCGCGATAAGCATGTACTTGAAAATTATTGGAAAAGTTCCAAACCTCCCTGGAAAGTCTGGTCATAATTCTACTGTATGAATATTCTTGTTACAGGATCCCATGGCTATATCGGTACTGTTCTTGTGCGGATGCTTTTGGATGAAGGGCATACTGTCTCCGGCCTGGATACCGGGTTTTTTGCCGAAGGCAACCTCACCGGGGAACCTATGAGGCAATACAGAACCATCCGGAAAGATATCCGCCTTATTGAACCGGACGATGTTGCGCAGTTCGA
This sequence comes from Patescibacteria group bacterium, assembly GCA_041753515.1. Lineage (GTDB taxonomy): Bacteria > Patescibacteriota > Microgenomatia > UBA10105 > UBA927 > JBGSUE01. The sequence goes on along the minus strand of JBGSUE010000056.1, from coordinate 45,580 downwards.
TGCGATCATCCACCTGGCCGAACTGTCAAACGATCCGATGGGGGAGCTTGATCCGGCAATTACCATGAATATCAATCATGAAGGAACAAAACATCTCATCGATCTGGCACTGCAGGCTGGCGTTGAACGGTTTCTCTACTCATCATCCTGCAGTGTCTACGGTGCCTCGGACGGATTATCCGATGAATCATCACCCGTCAATCCGCTTACCGCGTATGCACGGGCAAAAGTCAAAAACGAAGCATATCTTATTTCCCAAAAAAACCGGGATTTTATACCTGTCGTATTGCGCAATGCGACAGTCTACGGCCCGTCCCCCAGAATGCGTTTTGACCTTGCAGTCAACAACCTTGCGGGTGTTGCCTATACAAACCGTGTGGTACAACTAACATCGGACGGAGAAGCTTGGCGGCCGTTTGTCCATATTGCCGATGTTTGCCGTGCATTTCTGGCAGGTCTGACAGCCGACAAACATATCGTGTCGGGCCAGATCTTCAACGTCGGCAGTACAAAATCAAATTACCGCATCCGTGACGTAGCCGATATTATTTCACGGATCTTTTCGGTGAAAGATATTACCCGTGACACCAGCTCAAAAGACTCACGCAATTACAGAATTTCTTTTGAAAAAATCAAACGGATGCTTCCCGGGTATGAAGCGGAAAATACCGTGGATTCGGGGGCAATCGAACTTCTTGCACTTTTCAAAAAAATCAGCCTGACGCGGGATGTATTTGAATCCGAACTCTATACGAGGCTTAAGATGCTCAACAAACTGAAATACAACCGTACTGTAAACGCAGAACTCTTCTATGTCTGATCCCTCACCACTCTGCCGGTTTTGTTCTCAACCTCTAAGAGATACGTTTGCCGATCTTGGAAACCAGCCCGTTGCCAACAATCTCATTGCGCCGGATCGGGTAAACGACCATGAACCGCTGTATCCACTGCATGTATTCGTCTGCTCACACTGTCTTCTTGTCCAAACACCATCGTCATTTTCATCGGAGGATATTTTCACTGACCGGTATCCGTATTTTTCGTCCTTTTCATCAAGCTGGCTTGACCATTCCAGAATGTATGCAGAAAACGCAATAACGCAATTTAATCTGAATAAAAACAGCATGGTAATCGAAGTGGCGTCCAACGACGGATATCTTCTGAAAAATTTTCTCCCCAAAAAAATTCCGGTTCTCGGTATCGAACCGACTGCCAATACTGCCCGTGCCGCAATCTCCGCGGGCATTCCCACAGAAGTATGCTTTCTGACGGAACAATCGTCCGTGGTTATCGGAAAGCGCTACGGGTATGCCGATCTTCTGATTGCAAACAACGTGTTTGCCCATGTTCCGGATATCAACGATTTTACGAAGGGGCTGAAAAATCTTCTTGCGCCAGGCGGCGTACTAACAATGGAATTCGCCCACGTCCTGAAGCTTATGGAAAACACGGCATTCGATACGATATACCACGAACATTTTTATTATCACAGCCTCCACACCGTCTCTCGCATCCTAATCTCGCATGAACTTCATGTATATGATGCCGAAGAACTGCCTACCCATGGCGGATCCCTTCGGATTTATGCAAAAAATATGTCTGATGCCCCTACAGATCGCATGCATAAAATTCTCGAAAAAGAACGAAAAGCTGGGCTTATGGACATAAAAGCGTATACGACGTTTGACGGTAAAATACGCAACAATAAACAAGAATTCATGAAACTCTTGGGAACACTGAAAGGGCATCCCGTCGCTGCATACGGAGCGCCTGCCAAAGGCAATACACTTCTGAATTATTATGGTCTGACTGCAAAAGACATTGCATTCACAGTGGACAAAAATCCGGCAAAACAGGGCATGATCCTGCCGGGTTCCCGCATACCGGTCTTTCCTCCCGATGAAATCAAAAAACGGAAACCTGAGTATATTCTTATTTTGCCCTGGAATATCAAAAAAGAAATAATGGGGGATCTGTCGTATACTTCACAGTGGGGCGCATCGTTCATTGTCCCTGTCCCACATCCGAAAATCATACAACCATGAAACAAACACCTCCAATCAGTGTTGCAGTTTTTGGAGCCGGATATGCCGCCCGCGGATTGATCTGTCAGATCCTGGCTACATCTGACATACAGCTTGTTGCCCTCTGCAACAGAACGAAAGAAAAAGCACAGAAACTGTTAGATTCGTTTGACGCCGGGCATATTCCCATCACGGACAAACCGGATGAAGTCTGGGAGAAAAATCCCGATGTCATTGTTGATGCAACAGGATCAATTGAATACGGTTTAGATATTACAGTAGCGGCTCTTGAACGCAATATCCCTGTCGTTGGCATCAATGCGGAGCTGGAAGCACTGATGGGGCCATACTTTTCACGGTATGACGCCGTCTACACGCAAGCGTACGGCGACCAGCCGGGAGTACTTCTGGACTTGTACCGTGAAATAACAGGACTTGGATTGAAACCGGTCCTGTTGGGCAACATCAAGTCTATCCTGGATCATTCACGCACTCCCGGTACCCAGAAAAAATGGGCCCAGGATCATAATCAGAGTCCGATTTTAGCCACTGAAGCGGCAGACGGCACGAAACTGGCCCTTGAGATGACCACTGTTGCCAATGCAACCGCCTCTACCATTCTTTCCCGGGGAATGCTTGGAAAACCCGCCAAAACGGTCTATGAGGCCGTACATCTCTATAGGAAACACCTCACACCCGATACGTGTGTCGTAGAGTATATTCTCGGAGCCCAGCCCGCGTTCGGTGTTTTTGCCATCGGGCATACGGATACACCTATACTTCAGGAATATCTCTCCATGTACAAGATGGGGGAGGGACCGTACTATCTTTTTTACCGGCCGTACCACCTGTGTACGATCGAGGCAGTCCGTTCGATACGAAACGCCGTGCGGGGTATCGCAGATATGGCGCCTTTGGAAAAAAAATATTGTGATGCCATCGCGGTTGCCAAACGCGACATTCCGGCCGGTCACCGGCTGGACGGAATCGGCGGATTCGATGTGTACGGACTTATTGAAAAAGAAGAAAATATCCGGAAAAACAACATATTGCCTGTCAGCCTTTCATCTCTGGCAACCACCAAAAAAACAATAACAAAAGGCTCTGCTATTACACTCTCTGATATATCGGTAGATCAGTCATCACCGGTCTATCAGGCATACAAGACTCTATGAAACACTCCCCGACAATCACCGTGGGAATTCCCACCTGCTGGAGCGGCACGTCACTTGTCTCTGCCGTAGATTCGATACGGTTGCAGCACTATCCCTGCCGTATCATCGTTTCGGCGGACCGCACACCTATTTCCCGCACAATACGCACTGCTCTTGAAAAACAGAATGTGGAAATTATCTGGAATGAGCATGAAGGCAGCCAGTTCAAAAAACTCAACCAGATCATCAGATGCTCACTGAGTGATATTTTTATTTTTACCCAGGACGATGTGGTTTTCTCTCCCGGACTTCTCAAAAAAATCGTCGAAGAATTTCAGAAATTCAATAGTCTTACAATGCTCGGTATCCCGATCCTGCCGCTTGCCTCAACAACACCATTCGGCAATGCACTTGGTTTTATGATCCGAAGTATCGACCGCATCAACACTGCCTGGAGAAATGGGGATAATTACCTGTCAGCGAGCGGCCGGTGTCTTGCATTCAAAACAAATTTTTTAAAACACATGACAATTCCTGATACGGTCCTCAACGGTGATGCGTATCTGTATTTTGAACACAAGCGGATTGGTGGAATATTTAGGAAACTGCAAACCGAGGCGGTGTATATCAAGCCTCCGGAAAAACTCGCCGACCAGATCGGTCCTTCGAGCCGCTACCAGACATCGCGCGATGAAATGGAGACATTGTTTCATAAAAACCTGAAACAGGAATACTCCATACCGTTGGGAATTATTTTTCATGCGGTACTGTCTGAATTATTCAGTCATCCGTTTTCTGTCCTCAGTTATTTCGTCATCTGGCTCTACACCCGGATTTTTAAATCAAAACAATCCCACCACCTGACCCCCCTCTGGTCCATTGACACCTCGACAAAATCATCATGATGTCATATACTGTTAGTACTTTCCGATAGCATGAGACTTCACCAATCTCAAAGGAAAGCGCGATCTTGGCGAAAAAAGAAAAATTAAGTCACAAAAGTTGGATGGAACCTCGCCCAGTGGGCGATCCAACAGAAGTGGCTCTTTTTTATGAGGAGGATATATGGATAAAAATGAAGAATACTTAAGCAATATGCGGCATTCGTGTGCGCATCTGTTGGCGGCAGCGGTTTTAAAGCTTTGGCCGGAAGCAAAACCGGCAATAGGGCCTGCAATCGAAGACGGGTTTTATTACGATTTCGATTTCGGGAATGTAAAAATTTCCGATGCTGATTTTGAAAAAATTGAAAAAACGATGCATGATCTTGTTAAAAACTGGAAATCGTTTGAACGCAGGGAACTTTCCAAAGGTGAAGCACTGGAATTATATAAAGATAATCCGTATAAAAGAGAGCTCATTGAAGAATATGCCAATGACGGGCTCACGCTGTATACGGCAGGACTGTTTAGCGATTTGTGCCGCGGAGGCCATACAGAGAATCCAGCCAAAGATCTGAAACACTTCAAACTATTATCAGTCGCGGGTGCATACTGGCGGGGGAATGAAAAAAATAAAATGCTTACACGCATTTACGGCACCTGTTTTCCCACAAAAAATGAACTCGAAGAGTATCTGACAAGACGTGAAGAAGCAAAAACCAACGACCACCGGACACTGGGCCGCGATCTGGGGTTATTTGTATTCACGGATCTTGTGGGAAAAGGACTTCCAATGCTCACAGCTAAAGGAACTGCCATACGGCGGGAACTGGAACGGTTTGTCGTGGATGAGGAAATAAAACGCGGGTATGAGCATGTCATGACGCCACCTCTAGCCAAAGTGGATCTCTATAGGACCAGCGGACACTATCCATACTACAAAGACACAATGTATCCGCCGATGAACGTTGATGAAGAAGAGCTCATTCTGCGGCCAATGACATGCCCGCACCATTTCCAGCTCTATGCATCCCGACCTCACTCATACCGCGAACTGCCTATCCGGTATGCTGAGTGTGCCGACCTGTTCCGCTATGAAAAAAGCGGAGAACTGACGGGGCTTATGCGGGTTCGGATGTTCTGCCTGGCAGATGCGCACATCATCTGCATGAAACATCAGGCGGTCGAAGAAATAAACAGGGTACTGGATCTTATCGAATTCATCAACGACACACTCGGGATGAAAAAGGGAATAGATTATCGGTACAGACTGTCGCTTGGAGACCGCGCGGATACGAAAAAGTATTTTAAAGATGATGCGTCCTGGGATCATGCCGAAAAAGTACTCAGACAGGTACTCATCGACCGCGATGCTCCGTATTATGAAGCAGAAAATGAAGCGGCATTTTATGGACCAAAAATCGATATCCAGGTAAAAAATGCGCTGGGACACGAAGAAACGGCATTCACCGACCAGTATGATTTTGTCATGCCGAAAAGATTCCATCTTACGTATACGAACGAAAAAGGAGAAGAACAGGAGCCAATTGTCATTCACCGGTCATCAATAGGCGCATTTGAACGGACTATGGCATTTCTCATTGAGAAATATAAAGGGGTTTTTCCGGTATGGCTTTCACCTGTCCAGGTGAAAATTCTGCCGATTGCCGACAGACACCATGCATATGTACTACAATTGCATGCCGGCTATATTCAGGCAGGAATACGAAGTGAGGTGGATTTGAGAAGTGAAACCTTGCCGGCCAAAATCCGCGATGCCCAGCATGAAAAAATACCTTATATGATCATTATCGGTGATAAGGAAGTAGAATCGGGAACGCTGAGCATCCGTTCAAGGGACGGCAAAACACAGAACATGAAAACCGATGAGTTTTTAACATTTATAATGGATACGATTGCTAAAAAAACCTAATCTTTACAGGAAGACCGGGGCAATAGTATAATATCAATTATTAAAGATGCTGAGCAAACACTACAGGGTCAATTACCAGATCACCAGTCCGACAGTGCGGTTGCTTGACGAATCGGGCAAACAGGTCGGTATAGTATCCAAAATTGAAGCACTGCAGAAAGCACGGGAATTTGAACTTGATGTTGTGGAAATCGGACCGAAAGCCCAGCCGCCTGTAGCAAAACTTATCGACTATAAAAAATTTAAGTATCAGGAGGCCAAAAAAGAGCGGGACAATAAAAAGAATACAAAAAACGTAACTCTCAAGGAGGTACGTTTACGGCCATTTATCGGAGACCATGATCTGGAAACAAGAAGGAAACAAACGATTGATTGGTTGAATGGCGGAAATCAGGTAAAAATCAATGTAGTATTAAAAGGAAGGGAACTGACAAAAAAGGAATTCGGTTCACAAGTACTGAGCAAATTTTTAAACAGACTGGAGCAGATTAAAGTTGTGAGGGAAGCGCATTGGGAAGGAAAAGTTCTCTCTGCAACGGTCATACAAACAAAATGAAAGCAAAAACTAAAAAAATTGCGGCAAAGCGGTTTAAAGTAACAAAATCAGGAAAGGTGCTTCATCGTGCACAGGGCAAACGCCATTTACGACGCAAAAAATCAAAAAGCCGACAAAGAAGGCAGGATAAAGAAAAAACAGTCTCATCCCAAAGGCAAACACGGACGATCAAGCGTCTTTTGGGTCTTGAATAACATATGAGAGTGAAACGCGGATTAACCAGCAGAAAAAAACACCACAAACTCCTTCGTGCGAACAAAGGATACCGGATGACGAAGCGGCGGCTCATCCAACCGGCACGCGAAGCATTCCTTCACGCCGGAGAATACGCATTTGCCGGCAGACGGCGCAAAAAACGCGATTTCCGACGCGCGTGGATAACCCGTATATCCGAAGCTGTAAAACTGGAAAATATGAACTACAGCACATTCGTAAAAAAACTCAAAGACGCGCATATTGAGATTGACCGAAAAATCATGTCGCACCTTATCATCTCCCATCCGGCTGCATTTAAAAAAATTATTGAGAAAACACAGTCATTTAAAACCCCTGCTTAGAAAGGGGTATTTAAGAGTAGATATACATACCCCTTTGAGAAGGGGGTTTTTTTTGCTGTATAATGAATACTATGATCGAAAATGTATCTTCCGCCAATCTTATAAGTTTACTCATCGAATACGAACAGATCACGCGTGAAGAAATACGTACATCGACAGAACCGTCAGAAATGATCAAGCTCAAGGTGCTGGGCTCCAAAAGCAAACTGAGTGAACTGACGAGAGCGCTATCTAAATTACCAAAAGAAGATCGGAGTCGTGTTGGCCTTGTCGTCAATCAAGTCAAAACATCAATTGAATCCGAACTTTCAAAAAAAAATACAGAACCAGTCCAATCGCGAAATACTTTTGATCCCACAATGCCCGGTATCCGTCCGCCTGTGGGACATCTGCATATTGTGTCCCAAGCTATAATGGAAATTACCCGGATATTTGAACGCATCGGATTTATTCGAGTGAGGCACCCTGAAGTTGATTGGGACTGGTATGCATTTGAGTCACTCAACATGCCGCTACATCACCCGGCAAGAGATGAATGGGAGACATTTTTTATAAAATCCCAAGTTCCAAATTCCAAATCCCAAAAAAATACAAAGCATGCGAAATTCGATAAAATGGTTTTAACGCCGCATACGAGTAACGGCCAGGTGAGGGAGATGGAGAAGAGAAAACTGCCGATCCGCATGATCAATATTGCCAAATGCTACAGGAGACAGATTGATGTATCCCATACCCCGATGTTTCACCAGTTTGAGGGACTCTATGTGGATAAAAACGTCTCAATCGCACACCTCAAAGGTGTTATGGATTTTTTTTTCACGCATTTCTACGGTCCTGGTCGGATATCCCGCATCCGTCCGTTTCACTTCCAATTTACTGAACCATCTTTCGAAATCGACGTATCCTGCGGAGCGTGTGCCGGTGGCGGCTGCCGTCTCTGTAAAGATGGCTGGCTGGAATTGGGAGGAGCCGGTATGGTTCATCCGAATGTCTTGAAAGCAGGCGGTATTGACCCCGAAATTTATTCGGGGTTTGCTTTCGGTTGGGGAATAGAACGGACGTATATGATGAAATCCGGCACGAGTCTTGATGATGTCCGATTGCTCTATAGTAATGATGTACGCTTTTTGGAACAGTTTTAACCCGCGTCATGCCGAACTCGTTTCGGCATCTCGTTAAAGAAATAGATCCCGAAATAAATTCGGGATGACATACTAATATGAACATCTTAATACCTGACATGTGGCTTCGTGAATTTTTGAAAACAGATGCCAAACCATCTGATATTGCCCGGTGTCTATCTTTATGCGGCCCGTCCATTGAACGCGTTCATGGCAAAGGGAATACTACAGTTTATGATATCGAGATCACGGGAAACAGGCCGGATGCCATGTCCGTTTCGGGCATTGCCCGTGAATCCGTCGCAATCTTACCCCGGTTCGGTTTTAAAGCTCAGTTTATCAATGATCCGTATATTCTAAAACCAATATTTCCCAACATTCCGGATACTTTACCGCTTTTCCTTAAAACAGATCCCACCCTTAACCCGCGCTGGACATCCGTCGTATTTGACGGTGTAAAAGTTGGCCCATCGGACAAAAAAATCCAGAAATATCTCGAACTATCGGGACTGCGCACAATCAGCAATGTTGTTGATATCACGAACTATCTCATGCACGCATACGGCCAGCCGGCACATGTTTTCGATTACGATAAAATTTCAGGTCACACGATGACCTTGCGGGCATCAAAAAAGGGGGAAATATTGACAACACTTGACGGAAAGAAACACACACTTCCGGGGGGCGATATTGTTATTGAAGACAAAACCGGAACTCTCATTGATCTCTGCGGCATTATGGGTGGGGAAAATTCATCCGTCACCAACAATTCAAAACGTGTCATTCTTTTTTTACAGACATATAACCCCGTAAGTATCAGACGTACGTCAATGGCGCTCGCTCAGCGAACTGAAGCCGCAACATTATTTGAGAAAGGATTGGATACAGAGCTGGTACTTCCTGTATTTTCAATCGGCATGAGAATGATGGGCAGCGCCGCAGGCGGCCGGGTTGCAGGACCGGTAACGGATATCTATCCGGAACGCAAAAAGACGCGTACCGTCGTCGTATCCAAAAACAAAATACTGGCGTATATTGGGCCAATAAAAGATACGGACATCACCACACCTCTTGAATCTCTTGGATTCACAGTACGCATGAGAGAGGAGCGTGTTGAAGTTCGTGTACCAAGCTGGAGGGATGATGTGGCGATCGATGTGGACATCATCGAAGAAATTGCCAGAATCTACGGGTACCACACTATACAATCAGCACTTCCAGCAAGTGCACCGCCCAATACCCCCATCGATCCGATGCTCATGTGGGAAGAAAACATCAAAATCAGGCTGCGTGATTGGGGATACACCGAACTGCTTACGTATTCAATGATTGCTCAGAATGAAGGATCCGCGTATAAAATTTTAAATCCATTATCATCAGACTGGGTGTATATGCGGACCTCTCTCAAACAGTCCGTTTTGCCGGTCGTGCATGAAAATCTGAAAAATACCAAGGATCTCAAAGTATTTGAACTGTCACATGTCTATGTGCATAAACACAATGATCTGCCCAAGGAAACTCTTCACCTTATTGTTGTATGGTCAGGTAATCGATTTTTGGAAGCAAAAGGTTTGGCCGAGGCGCTATTTGATCTTTTTGGAATAAAGTATAATCTGCCCGACTTCGGAACCCTAGAGGTGTCCTCAGATATTACTGTTTTATATCTGGATTTTGCCAAAATGGTTGAATTGGCCCAACCCCGGAAAGCTTACACCCCGATCCCGAAGTATCCGCCGGCTATTGAGGACTTATCGTTTGAAGTTACCGGAGATTTCAGGATCGGCCCCCTCATGGACACGGTCAAGACACTCCATCCGCTGATTTACCGCGTAACATTTCTCGATGCCTACCAAAATTTTCGTACAATCCGCATAGAGTATCTGGACACGACAAAAAACCTCTCAGACGATGTAATCCGTAAAGTACGACAAAAAATCCTGGATGCCGTACGAGAAAAATTCTCAGTGACACTTAAAAACGTGTAAAAATCTTATGGTGTGGGCTCCGGAGTGTTTGATGGGACAGGCGTATCGGATGGTTTAGGTGTGGGGGAGGCGTAGGGCTCATTGACACCGAAGTGCGCCTCACTATCGGATGAATTGCCTTTATCGTCCGTCGCAACCGCTCGGATTGTGTGCTGTCCGTTGTCGATTCGGAACGTATCGTCGATATTCTTATCATTCGTCTCACGGACTTTTTTTCCGTCGATATACAATTCCATTTTAGTGATCGTATGTGTGGAATAGCCTTCCACACGGATATTGACATCATTGGTATCCACACGTGCGCGGTCACCCGGTGATTTAATTTTTGCCTGGATCGTATCACCTTCAGAATACGTGTCAGCCGGCGGGTGATATTTGGCATCTCCCTGTCCGCCAACCAATGCATCTATCGGTTCCTGCCAACGATTTTTTCCGTCTGTAGAAACCGGATCATCCTCATGGATGACCACATATAATTTCGTCTTGTATTCACCCCGGGCAATTTCAACCGGATTGGCAAGTTTATTCGGGTCGTGAGTGGAAATTTTAAATTCCCTGTACATGGGGGATACGGATGTTGGTTCCGTCCCTTGTATGAAATATTCTTCCCGTTTCGCTTCCCCATCCACAGGAAGTCCGCCGCCAAATGCATCTATCTCAAGCTTCAAGACAGATTCCGGCTTGATGAATGGCTCATCCTTTTTCCCGTCTAATAGCACTTTCATGATGCGGTTCCAGATAGGGGAAGCACCGGTAACGCCGGAGGCCAGCTTCGGATTCATGGGAGAATTGTCATTATTGCCGACCCATACGCCAACAACTGCGGATTTCGTATATCCAACAGTCCAGTTATCCCGTTTGTCATCAGTTGTTCCCGTTTTAACGGCAACAGAATATCCTGGAATAGTAAGATATGATCTGGGACCAAAAACAAGAGATCGTGCCTGATTGTCCGAAAGGATATCCGAAATAATGAATGTCACATCTTCAGGTATGACACGCTCACCGGAAATTTCTTTATGCTCGAAAAGCACTTTTCCGTCCGCATTTTCCACTTTCAAAATTGCGACTGGACTAGTATGGATGCCACCTGCTGCAAACACACCGTACGCGCTCGTCAGATCCAGAAGTTTAATCTCGCCTCCGCCCAAGGTCAGGGAAAGTCCAAACCGTGAAAGATTCTCTTTGGTCGGCTCAAGGGTTGATAAACCCATATCATAACATACGCGTAATATTTCTTTGATACCCACCAGTGCACTGACTTTGACAGCGATAGTGTTAATCGAATTTGCAAGAGCATACCGGATCTGCATGGGACCGCGGAATTTACCGTCGTAATTTTTAGGATTGTATTCTTTCTGCGTCACGTCACCGGAGGGATATTTCGTATCCACATCCATAAGCACTGTCGATGCGGTGTACCCTTTCATGAGGGCTGTAGCATAGGTGATTGGTTTTAAAGCACTTCCGGGCTGACGCAACCCCTGCGTTGCAACATTAAACTTGAGTCCCCCTGCGTCAGTAGCAGAATAATCACGGCTTCCGACCATCGCAAGAATCTGACCGTTTTTAGGATCAATGACAACTGCCGATCCGTTTGACACATCCAGATTTTTTGCTTTGTCGATTTCCTCAGCTACAATCTCCTGTGCCTCTTTCTGCAGTTTCCAATCAAGCGTCGTCGTGACTGTGAGTCCGCCGGCATCGACGAGTTTTTCCCCAAACTTTTCAATAAGAAGATCCTTGATGTAAGAGACAAAATGTGGAGCTTTCAAATCGCTGGAGCGATCCGTAAATATTATACTGTCCAGTTTTTCGATGGATTCTTTTTCCTGAGTATCTGTTATATACCCGTCCTCACGCATCCGCCGCAAGACTTCTCCTGTTCTCCAGATATACAGTTTTTCATCATTCATAAATGGGGAATACCGAGAAGGGGATTGCGGAAGCCCTGCAAGAAAAGCCGATTCTGTCAGACCTACATCTTTCACGGGCTTTCCAAAATAATACTGGGAAGCCGATACCACGCCTACTGCAGTACCGCCATAGGGAGCCTCGTTTAAGTACATCTGAAGTATTTCATTTTTCGAATATTTCCGTTCAATCTGAATCGCAAGAATTGCTTCCTTCATTTTACGAGGCAAGGTTCGCTCCTGGGTCAGGAGAACATTTTTGACAAGTTGCTGGGTAAGAGTTGATCCTCCCTGAAAATTGTGAAATACCACGATATTCACCATTGCACGCATAATACCGGCCGGCGACAGCCCCTGGTGCTGGTAAAATGATTTATCCTCAATTGCAATAGTTGCGTTTTTGAGGTGTTCGGGGATATCATCCCATTTCACCGGTATCCTGTTTTCATCCTCAAATATATCATAAAGTGTTGTGCCGCTACGGTCCAAGACTACCGTCGACAGACCTTCTTTCCGCTTCACGGCATCGGGTGTGGGAAGATCCTTGGCATACCAGGCAAACAGGATTCCTACTGCCAAAATTCCTGTGGCAAAAAGTATCAGAATACCCGTAACAATAGCTGAAAGGGAGGCAAGTGTGCGCCTGCGTGACCCGAAAAACCTTTTACGTTGCCGTTCGATAAACATTCCGTTCATACCGTTTCTCTATTCTACTGTACAGCTCCCATAATGACAAATATATGGAATTTGATATACTTCACTATCAGAAACGGCGATGGTTCGCACATTCAAAAATCAGAACAAATGGACGGGGGCTCTAGAAACTGCTTGAAACATTTTTAATCAAGCGGATGAAATAGATAAATTAAGGTAAAAGGTTAAACATGAAATATGTATTTGAAAAAACTGCTCTTCCTGAATGGCTTCTTGGAATACTTGCAACGGTAATGTTCATTGCAAATGGATCCATAAGTCTGCTCACAGGTGGTGGAATATTGACTGCATTCGGGGCAATTATATATTTCATCTACAAAAACGAGGTACCTTTGACAAGAATCCCTGCAATTGTTCTTATGGGAATCGGGGTAATAATGTTAATTCTCAATATGAACAATTTGTTCTGAAAGACTGGTGGCCAGTTTTTACTAAATCATAAAAAGCTGGCCACCAAGGAGAATAATAGTCTGCTAAGTATGCTAAAATACATCTATGGATCCGATTGAAACACTTCTCACCCGTGGAGTGGATACGATTTATCCCAGCCGTGATGCACTGGAAAAAGTATTGAGAAGCGGGAAAAAACTGACCCTGTACCAGGGCTTTGATCCGACGGGGTCACAACTTCATATTGGTCATGCTGTCGGTTTTCGAAAACTTCGTCAATGGCAGGATCTTGGCCACCATGTTATATTTCTGGTCGGTGACGGGACAGGGCTAGCCGGAGATCCTTCGGGCAAAATGAAAGCACGGGGCACATTCATGAGCCGTCAGGAACTTCGCAATAATGCTGTTTCATATCTCAAACAAGCATCAAAAATAGTAAGATTCGATGGCGATAATCCAATCGAAATCAGATATAACGGAGATTGGCTCACAAAATTAAAACTGGAGGACATATTGGTTATTGCTCAGCATTTTTCTGTACAACAATTGATAGAACGTGATATGTATCAGGTACGAATGAAAGCAGGAGATTCAATTAACCTGAGGGAGTTTATTTATCCGCTTTTGCAGGGGTACGATTCGGTCGTCATGAAAGTTGACCTGGAAATGGGAGGTACTGATCAGACATTTAATATGCTTGCAGGAAGATCTCTTGTGAAAGCAATGCTCGGAAAAGAAAAATTTGTCATGACAGTTCCGCTGCTTACTGATGCTAAAGGCACAAAAATCGGAAAAACGGAAGGTAATGTCATCGGGCTCACCGATGAACCGTCCGATTTTTACGGTAAGATCATGGCTCTTGGGGATGATGCCATTATTCCATGCTTTACTCTTCTGACAGATAAGATGATTAATGAGATAGCCGAGATGCATGAGAAGATGGAGAAGGGGGAGAACCCGATGACATTCAAAAAGCGGCTGGCATATGAGCTCACCGCCTGGCTCAACGACGAACCCTCCGCCAAAAAAGCACAGGAAAATTTTGAAAAACGGTTTCAACATGGGGTCATTGATGTCACTGTGGAAGTACCAACACTCAGGTTGTCAACGATGGTAAATGAACCAAATGTAAATACACAAATTGTAAAGGCGGGAATGGCTGAAAGTAATTCTGAAGCAAAACGTTTGCTATCTCAAAATGCAGTCAAACTGAATGAGATAATTATATCTGGCAACAAAGCACTGAAAATTAAAGCTGGTGATATACTCAAGGTTGGGAAAAAAGCAAAAAGAATTATTGAATAGTCCGTCATGCTGAACTCGTTTCAGCATCAAGTTTGAATATAAACGAGATGCCGAAATAAATTCGGCATGACAGTAATTTGAACGTGATCCCGAAATAAGTTCGGGATGACAAGGACAGTCATGCTGAACTCGCGTGCCTGCCGGCAGGCAGGTTTCAGCATCTGGTTTCTTTTGTATGTTTTATACATACATATTATCCAATAAAACCCGAACTGTATTTTATACAGGCATGACGCATGATCTTATAAAACGCACGTATCAACATAAAAATCATATTGTAGACAGTTTTACAAAAAAGTATAATATTCATGAACTTGTGTATTTTGAAGAATATGATAGGGCTATAGATGCAATAAAACGAGAAAAACAATTAAAGAATTGGCATAGAGAATGGAAAATTAATTTAATACGATCAACAAATCCCTGTATGAAGGATTTGTACAAGGAATATATTTTATAAAACTAGATCCCGAAACAAGTTCGGGATGACGGCAACAAGTCGGGATGACAAAAAAATACTATGAACTTTTTTCGGAAACATGAGAAATTCTGGAAAGTGATTGTGGTCATCGCATCGCTTGCTCTCATCCTTTCATCCCTGATGCCGCTTTTATACGGAGGGCTCTAGACTTTTCATGGAACTGACAATAGACAGTCCGGTACAATACGTGCCAAAAGTAGGTCCTGCAATGGCTAAACGCCTTGAACGCCTGGGTATACATACAGTTTCAGACCTTCTCTACCATACGCCCCACAGATACAATGATTTCCGCAAAATGGTGGCCATGAAAGATACACGGGCCGGACAAACCGTTACCGTCCAAGGGACGGTCACTTCAATTGCGAGTGTCGCAACCAAAACCGGCAAAAAAATGCAGCTTGTCCGCATAGCGGACGATACGGGTTCAATTGAAGCAATATTTTTCCATCAGCCATATCTTCTCTCCATACTCCCTAAAGGCACCCATGTAGCTATGGCAGGCGCATTATCTTTTTTTGGGAAAAAAACCGTTCTGGTGAATCCTGAGTTTGAAACTGGCCAGTCAGACTCACAGTCTTTGCATATGGGTCGTCTGGTTCCCGTGTACCATGAAACCCAAGGCGTCACATCCAAATGGCTGCGGGGCAGGATGGATTATCTTCTCAATCTTCATCTTGATCTCGGAGAGGATATTATACCTGATGACATACGGAAGAAGTACGCATTGCTCTCCATTACTGCCGCACTGTCTAAAATTCATTTTCCCGACAAGCACGAAGACATATCCGCTTCACGTAAAAGACTTTCGTTTGCAGAACTATTTGCACTCCAGCTCATTATACAGTCTTCAAAAATCCAATGGAGGAACATCACGAATTCCTGCAGGATGGCAACACGCCGACACATAACAGAATCTTTTATTGCCCGTCTACCGTTCACCCTCACGTGTGACCAGAAACTCGCTATTGAAGAAATTACTGACGATTTAGAAAAACCGTATCCGATGAACAGACTCTTGATCGGCGACGTTGGGGCCGGAAAAACGATTGTTGCAGCAGTCGCCATGCATATCGCGGCACAGTCAGGATACACAAGCCTCCTTATGGCTCCAACACAAATACTTGCTCAACAACACTTCGAATCTCTCACACAATTATTTACGCCTTTGGGTATCGGTATAACGCTTATTACGGCAAAAGGTGAAAAAGGACTTTCCACGGAAAAACCGCAGATTATAGTGGGAACGCATGCGCTCTTATCCGATTCAAGGGTCTACGACAACGTCGGACTCATCGTTGTTGATGAACAGCAGCGCTTTGGTGTGGCACAACGTTCAAAACTAAAAGAAAAAAGCCGTGGATCTGCAGTACCGCATATTCTTACCATGACAGCCACACCTATTCCACGCACTATTGCGCTCACAGTCTGGGACAGTCTTGACGTATCGGTGATTAGAGAATTGCCTACCGGGCGAAAACAGGTAAAAACCTGGGTTGTGCCGTCATCCAAACGTGAAGCCGCTTACAAGTGGATTTCCGGTCACATCGATGAAAAGAAAACACAGGTTTTTATCGTATGCCCTTTAGTTGAAGGAGGTGATGGTGAAGAAAATTCCGTCAAATCGGTAAAAAATGAATATACACGTCTGAAAGAAACTGTATTTTCAAAATACTCTGTGTCACTTCTATACGGATCCATGAGCGAAAAGAAAAAAACGGACGTCCTTTCCGCATTTGCCGGAGGATCGTCCGATATCCTTGTCACCACTCCGGTTGTCGAGGTCGGCATCGATATTCCCAATGCATCTATCATCCTCATCGAAGATGCAGACAGATTCGGTCTGTCACAGCTTCACCAGCTGAGAGGAAGGGTAGGACGAAGGAACCAACAGGCATATTGTCTATTGTTTTCCGAAAATTCCAACACCGAGACTCTCAGGCGCTTAAAATCGCTAGAGACTATTTTCAGCGGACCTGATCTTGCGGAACTTGATTTGGCAATGAGAGGACCCGGCGATTTTTTGGGTACAAAACAGCACGGTTTACCGAATCTCCGTTTTGCTGATTTTACGGATAAAACAATGCTTGGGGAGACGAAAGAGGCAGCTATGCGCGTTGTGGGTATTGACGGATCCATGCATGAATATCCCCACTTGAGAGATGCCGTATATTCAGGTAAAATACGGATCATACAGGAATAAATACTATGGCACCATTACCCAAACGTAGACATTCAACCAGACGGGGCGGCAAACGCAAAGCTGCAATAACCCCACCGGGGCGCTCATACGGCCGCTGCTCCCACTGTGGAGAAATTGTGCAACCGCATCGTGTGTGCAGGAAATGCGGATATTATAAAGGCAAACAGATCATTGAAGTCAAACAAAAAAAGATAAAAAAGACCAGCTGATAGTAGAGACATGAAGTCAGCCACAGATCCCAGGCATCAAAAACGCATTGCTGAAATCCAGTCTATTTTTGCCGCCAGTTTCCGCAACGACGACTCGTATCCTGACTATCTGAAAATCGAGCGCTATCAGATTGATGAAAAAATTAAGGAATGTGCGCCGGAATGGCCTCTGGATAAAATCGCAAAAATCGATCTTGCGATCTTGAGGTATGCGATATGGGAAATGACCGTAAATGCCAAAGAACCGCCGAAAGTGGTGATCGATGAATCTGTCGAGATTGCCAAAACATTCGGCAACCAGAACAGTCCGCAGTTTATCAATGGAGTTTTGGGAACAATATATTCAAAATACGTTGGAAAAAAGGAGGATGAATCATGAGTTTTGATGAACTCCAAAAAAATATACAAATAACATTCTCCAACAGAGATCTCCTCAAACAGGCATTTTATCACCGCTCGTATCTTAATGAAGACCGTACCATCAAAGAATCAAACGAACGGCTTGAATTTTTAGGCGATTCTGTCCTATCTCTTCTTACCTCACACCATCTTTTCACGCACTATCCGCAATATCCTGAAGGAATCCTGACAAATATCCGTTCCAGCCTGGTAAAAACAAAAACGCTTGCATCTGTTGCCTCTGAGCTGAAACTGGGCGACCTGCTCTTTTTATCTAAAGGAGAAGAAGATTCCGGAGGAAGAAAGAATCAGTCACTTTTGGCTGATGTCTTTGAAGCTCTTCTTGGAGTCATATACCTTGACCAGGGACTGGATAGCGCACGAACATATTTGGAAACCTACCTATTCCCAAAAGCACAAAAGCTCATCGAAGATAAAGCATATATTGATTTCAAAAGCCATTTGCAGGAGATTGTTCAGCAAAAAGTCAAAATATCTCCAATCTACAAAGTCGAGCGAAGTGAAGGACCGGACCATGATAAAACCTTCTGGGTGGATGTTCTGTCGGAAAATGTTGTCCTTGGATCCGGCAAGGGAAAATCCAAACAGGAAGCAGAACAGTCAGCGGCTCGCGCCGCACTTGAGAGTAAGGGAGCGATCTGATAAAATATCCGGTATGGTCACAATACGATTATCACAAACAGGTTCACGCAACAGGAAAACATACAGAATTGTCGCGATCGACTCGCACAAACGACGGGACGGTATGGCAATCGAAATTCTTGGCCACTATAATCCGCTCGTAAAACCGCCGGAACTCGTTATTGATAAAAAACGCATCGAATACTGGATAAAACAAGGTGCTCAGGTTTCCCAAACAGTAAAAAAACTTGCTACTCTCTGACATCGATATGAAAGACGTTCTTTTATACATCCTTTCCCATATCGTATCGTATCCGGATGCACTCACAATCGATGAAGCGTCAAACGATAGCCGCACACTTTTCACCATTCATGTCCACGCGGAAGATATGGGACATATTATCGGCAAACAGGGAAGAATCATCCGCTCTATCCGGGATATCATGAAGCTGATGGCAGCCAAAAATAACACCTACGTGGATATAGCCATAGCTGAAGAGTCAACCCGTCCATGAGATTTTCTCTCATCACACTGTTTCCCGAAATGTTTTATGAAGCGCTTGAGACGTCAATTATCGGACGTGCAGCGAAAAAAAAACTCATAACAATAGAGTTTATTCAGCTGCGTGATTATGCACTTGATTCTTACAAAACTGTAGATGGAAAACCGTATGGCGGAGGATCGGGAATGATTTTGCGTGTGGACGTTATCGACCGGGCGTTGACAAAAATCCTGCGCTCATCACGGATAGCCCGTTCGCAAACACGTATTATCCTCACGGATCCACGCGGAGCACGTCTTGTCCAAAAAACCTTATCTGCGCTTGCCACATATACGCATATCATTATTATAGCCGGACATTATGAAGGCGTCGACGAAAGAGCCGGCAATCTTGTGGATGAGAAAATATCTCTGGGAGATTTTATATTGACTGGCGGGGAAATACCATCGATGGCAATTATTGACGGCGTCGCACGCCTTATCCCCGGCGTTATTCGGGAAAATGCAGCCACAGACGAATCATTCTCCGAAAAACAGATGCATGAGTATCCCCAGTACACTGAACCGCGGGAATACCAGGGCATGAAAGTTCCCGAAGTACTTTTATCCGGAAATCATAAAAAGATTGAAGAATGGAAAAAAGATAACTCTACTTAATACTGTCATCGCGAGCGAGTCAGCGAGCGTGGCGATCTCGAGATGATTCAGAACTATTGATGAGATTGCCGCGCCGTGCTCCACCGCTAAAGCTATGGCGGCACGCGGTCGGAACGGACTCGCAATGACACTCAGTACGAAAACGGGTCGGCTTTGTTTCCGTATTCTACCGGCGGCAAACTCTCATACTGCGCAAGCTCCTGACTGATAAGAGGCATCCGCGCTACTTGCGATAATAACACTTCTTCGTTTGCGGTGAACGGCTCAAGAAGATCACCAGATTTCCCGAGTGTTTTTGGATACGGAGCATAAAACGCATCCAATAACAATCCCATTTTCACCAATCCATCCTCACCATACCCTGCAGAAAATGAATTAACCCGCACAAAACGCCTGACGTCTGCAAGGGTATCCAGAAATTGCTTCGCCTGATCACTCGTACCATTGACGCTCATTTCGATATCCAAAAGACCGCTGGTACTGCGCGAAAGTGATGAAGCAGCAGATGAGGAATCCGACGCGATATTGCCGCTGCTACCCATCGACATGGAATCAACAGTGACACCGGACTGAAGCGCCACACTATCCAGTGTTGAAAATACCGACGGTAATTGTTTCGATGGCGGTACAGCAGTCATCAGATCAATAACCTGACGCCGCAATGTGTTCTCATCAAGTGCTTCCAGAGTTTGAACTTTTTTACGGATGACAGCGATTTCCTTATTGAGAGCATCCTGCTCAATATACTGATTCTGAATCGATCTGACAGCAGGGACGATACCTGAAAATACAGCAATGATACATATAACAAGAATAACTGTCGGAAGGACAAATTTATTGTACATCCGTAAAAATTTCCGAAATGTCATAGTTTATTTCCAGACAGGTTTATAATCATACGACAATGATATCGAATAGTCCTGGCTGATGCTGAGGCCAAGCAGATTCACGTCGTCTATCATCCCTGCTTCATACAGATCAAGTATCCTGTCATTAAGTCCTATAGCATCTTCAATTGACAACACCTTGTATGTCATGGATACTCTTCCGGAAACATCTTCCGTGACCGTTCCCAACACCGGAGCGTCTGCAACAGATTGGGCATTCGTAAGGAATACAGATTTTTTGCGGGATGTATCGAGCACTTCTTTCACAATTTTCAGTCTGCTGCGAGCCGCCAAAAACAGTGTTTCTTTCGTTTTTTGCGCTTCCAGACGGGTAAGAAGTGATGACTTCTGATTTACAAGCGCCTGCCCTCTGATACCGAAGATGATATATCCTGAAATTGTCAGAAGTCCGGCAACGACGACAATAAACAAAACTATGATACTGAAATTACGGTAGAGATTCTGAATCGGTATTAAGCTTTCCAGATTCTGGGTATCCGATTTGATAAGATTGATATTTGATGATGGATTCATACACGTCACCTTAAAGCTAAACCGATCGCCACTGCAAATGTTGCTCCTTCAGGTTCCAATACGGTAAAACGCTGTTCATATTTGATACCAAGCCACGGATTGCCCAGTTGTGTTTCTACTCCGGTTGATTCGGCAATATAGCTTACCATTCCGGGCAATTTTGCAGTACCACCGCAGATGAGAATAACCTCCACGCGGTCAGTGGTATATTTTTCCTGAAAATAGGCAATTGCCCGTGTCATCTCGCTGACAATGGTATCCATAATCGGTCGGACGGCTGCCACAATTTTTCCCTCAAGCTTGTCTTTTTCAAGCCCGTACGTCTGTTTGAACTGTTCAGCCTGCATGGGATTAAATTCCAATCCTTGTATGAGTGCGCGGGACAATGCCTCACCGCCTGTAGAAATGGAACGGGTGAAGGCAAGAATTCCTTCCCGTACGATAGCAAGATCCGTTGTTTGTGCGCCCAGTGACACAATCATGACATTTTTCACCATTGCCGTTGTGCGAACGAGCGAACGGGATATCGCAATGATTTCCGTTTCGGCAGCAATAGGATTCAAATCCGCGTTTTCCATAAGTGCAACGTATTTCTCAACGAGTGTTTTCGGGCTTGCAACCAACAGGACATCCATTTTTCCGCTTGAGGTAACTTTTGAATCCCGTAATATTGAAAAATCTAGATTCACCTGATCCAATGGAAGTGGGACATACTGCTCGGCTTCCCAGCGTATGGCGCTTGCCAATTCTCGTTGAGACAATTGGGGAACCTCGATAACACGCGTAAACACCTGCGATTCGGGCAGGGATATAATCACATCGCGGCTTCTGGCCATTGTCTGCTTCACAAGTTGTTTTATGGCATTGGCAAGGGCTTTCTGGTCGGCATCAATCTGGGAATTAAGAGATTTTGGCGGTGTGGCGATGGCACCAGCCGCAATCAACCGGACGCTGTCTTTTTCATGTGCTAGCTCAACAAGTTTTATGGAATGTGATCCGATGTCAACACCGATTTTAGTAATCATAGGCAGGCATAAAATTATTGAATAGGACCGGTATTTGAATATAGCACATAATCAAAAAGATCGGGAGGTTCCGGGTATAACTGGTATGCTTTAATACACCGCGTGACTCCCGGTACAGACGATCCGCACGACGTGAATTCATTCCCAAGACCCGGCAGAGGATCCTGGGCTTTCAAACGTATCAGCGACTGGCTGTACTTGGGCCGGATCCTCATCATATAGAGGGTGTCCGGTGCATATGATGAAAAATCGATTGTAGTAAAATAATCAGTGAGCTGCGTTCCTTCGCCACATATATCTCCGATGTTGGCAGATGCTGCGGTATACCCGATAGCAGATCCTGTCGGGTCATATCCGGATTTCGCAATGCCTATACTTCCGCTTTTTTCATAATACACGGTGATTTCCAGTGCTGCAGAGTTACTCCAGCAGACGGTGATAGTGCGTGACGGACCGTATCCCGGCCCGGCATAAACAGGATCTCCTGTTACCGGATCATGGGGGATAAGCCAGATGGTTTTGGCTTCACCCACCTGCGCAACACCTGCATCATATGTATCGGTTGTCCCGACTGTCGTTGCAGTGACGTCTGCTGTCGTATTGCTTTGTGAAAGCATAAGTGTTCCACCGGGAGCGGCTCCCAAACGGAGAGCTTCCTCAATTCCGGCCTCTGCAGCCGAAAATGCCCTATTGGATTCCTCGATCTGGCTGCTTATGGACACATCCGTCGTTGTCCTACCGATAACCGAAAGGGCTACCGTAAGCGCCACGGACAATACTAACAGCGTGATGAGCAATATTT
Source organism: Patescibacteria group bacterium (assembly GCA_041753515.1). GTDB lineage: Bacteria > Patescibacteriota > Microgenomatia > UBA10105 > UBA927 > JBGSUE01. The sequence goes on along the minus strand of JBGSUE010000056.1, from coordinate 22,709 downwards.
GTCCAGACTGATGTGTACTCGAAATTCGTAATTCGTAATTCATAATTCGTAATTATATATATTTTAGATTAATACACGACATTCCTCAAGCTGATCGTTGTCTCGAATTTCTGCGCCGCCTGTTCATACAGTTTAAGTCCCGCCGCCGGCTTCTGCTGAAGGGAAAAAGAAACAGCGGCTTTTGCGTATTGGCTTGCGATCATTGTGCATGAAACAGACAAATATGTACTGCAACCGGAAACATCACCCGCCGTCAGATTGTCCGCGCTCAGATAATTAGTAGTCACTGCACCAACAGGATCCGTATACTCTTCGGCAATTCTACAGACTCCGCTATTCAGAATACTGTAAAACCGTGATTGGGAATTGTCCTGGTTTACTGTACGTATCTCATTGGCGGTTGTACAGTCAAGCGTATCGGCATTACGTACCCGACGGGATATCATTTCCAGAACATAATCACCGCTCTGTTTAACATCCTTAATAAGCTCCGTTTTTGTGCTCGTTGTAATCGTCGTTATAAACGACTGCACGATAACTATTCCAAGCATTGCCACAATGACAATGGTTACCAATACTTCAATAATAGTAAAACCGCGTTTCATCTTATCTCCAATTCGTTAAAATCGTTTCTGCTTTTGCGTGCCGTGTGGCTGATCCTTCTGACCATGTCACATCAACAAATACCGTCGTTGTCTGGTTGCCGCTTGTGTAGGTAAGTGTGATATCCCGCGTAAATTGAAATGTCAGTGATCCCTCTGTAATTGTGATATTTTCTGTTGCTGTTTTCGGTACTGCATCCGTCAACACATAATGGCTGATAAATCCGTTCCATCCTTCATCGCGCTTATTTCTCACGATCTCAATTCCTTCCTGCGCCATTTTGGTACCCAGTGCCCGGTAGCGGGCACTCTGGCTAGCTTTCAAGGCCGCAGTCGTACCGGATATGAGTCCGGTTGCCAATAGAATAACGACTAGCGTGGCAATAATCGCTTCGATCAATGTCTGTCCTTTATTCATACTAGGTCACTTTCATATCGCCGCTCATTTCAACTGTTACGCTTCCTGTATACGTTGTACCAGGCAACTCTAAACCGATTACTTCTGCCGCATCTACACCGCTGGTAAGTGGATAAAAAATAAGAGACCAGTTTCCGGTAAATTCGACTCCTTCCTGAAGAGTAAACGAATTCACATCTGCAGTAGTGATCGGGGAGGCAGTATTGCACACAACCCGGATGGCATAGGTGGTATCGCTTGTCCGGTATGCTTCATACCCCACAAGATCGTCGCATCCGGCAATACCCGGGTTCTGGGCGCTGATGGCTTTGGACTGGGCAAGACGCAGGTTGTTTTTCACCGTAAGTGCCGCCTGCCTGACTTTTTGGGATTTATTGAACGCACCGTAGCCAGCTATAGTAAATCCGATAGTGGAGGCTATGATTCCTGCCACAACCAGAAGTTCGATGAGAGTATATCCTTTTTGAATTTTCTCATACATACATCATGGATTCTTCGTACAGTAGTTATAATTAGCATCTGAACACGTACATGTTCCGGGATCGGTGAGATTTTCCGTTTTTGCACAGAGCTCATATGTTGCAGCTGGCGCGGCAGAATTATAATAATAATCAAATGTAGAAGCGAATTTCGGATCGGATGGCAACTTGGATATATAATCAGGAGAGAGGATCCCCAATGTAGACACAACTGATCCTGTTGCCTGATAATAACTCGCATTATCCGCTCTGAACATTTCAAGGGCTGAACGGACCTGTTCGATGTCGCTTAGCCGCTTGCTGTCCCGCGACCGGGCAGTGGTCGTGGAGTACGACACAAACGCCCCTGCAGCCAATACTGCCAAAATCGTCCCGACTACCAGCAATTCAATTAAAGTAAAACCTTTTTTCATTGTAAATTTTTCACGCAATAATGTGTTCCAGTCGTTGTTGTTCCAAATCCTGTTCCGTCTGAGGCAGTTGCATTACCTTTAGGACTTTCTAATTTCGCACACGCGTAATATCCTGCATGAGGAGCAACTCCAATTGGTGTATATACATACGCATCCCATCCGGTTTTTGGTTCAGACGGAAAACCGGCCGGAAGATATGCAGCACCGAAAGTTTCATTGGGAGGATAAAATACATTATCCGCATAGTATTGTTCGGCGGCGTTTTGGACCGCATGCATGTCACTGGAGCGCCGGGCATCGCGTGCTTTCTTCTGCGCGCTCGTATACGACGCGCTGGCAATCGACACAAGAATTGCGGCTACAGCAATAACGACCAACAGTTCCAGAAGTGTAAAGCCTTTTTTCATAATAGCCCTTTCCACCAATCCATAATCCGATTCTGATACAGAATGCTTATGACAATTCCGAGAATCAGAAACGGACCGAACGGTATTTTACTTTTCAAGCCCGAATACTTTCCTAATATCAGTATGACACCCACTAATGCCCCAGTCAAGAAAGCAGTGTAAAAAAGTATGATGACTCCCGGATATCCCGCAAGAAGTCCTAAAACAAAGACGAGTTTGACGTCCCCATATCCCATGCCGCGGCCGCGCGTTATAAACCATATAACATAAAGGAATGCCCAGCTTCCAAGCGCAGGCAGAATAGGGGGAGGGAAGGGGAGTGCAAAAAGAGCCAATCCGCCCAGAATATAGACAAGAATATCAGGAATAAGCTGGGTTTTAAGGTCGATGACGGCGATAGCTAAAAGTACTGAAAAAATCCCAAGCCATAAAAACGACTGGAAATGCATATACGTAAACACGAATCCGATACCCGTTGCTAATTCTATAAGAGGGTACTGAACAGACAGTTTCCTGCCGCAGCACCTGCTTTTCCCGCGCTGGAGAATCCATGAAACGATGGGAATAAGTTCAAACGGCGTCAGTGTCCGTCTGCAGTGGTCGCACTTCGACCTGCCGTTTAACTTTTTACCCTCCGGCAACCGGTCAATAACCACATTCAAAAATGATCCGATACATATACCCAGAATAAACAGATACAGAAGCATATAATTTTAGTATACTACGGTATATGGCGTCACGGATAGGCAAATGGAAATATGATCTTATCTCTATTTTCTGTATTGTGTTGTATGTATCCGTTTATTTTTTCCACTATTTCTATCCGGAACCGAAGCTGATTATCACACCTGACTACGGAGCAAGCGATTCATGGCACAGAAGCATTTCAATCAAATACGTCATGTGGGAAGCTCTTCAAGAAAACCGGATACCATTCTGGACATCTCTCATCGGTACCGGTCATCCACTCTATGCTGATGCAATCGGATTTTTTTATCTGCCAAACCTTATTCTCTTCAGATTCTTCAATTTCGCTATTGCTTATAATCTGTTTATCGTTTTTTCACTTTCATTATTCGGTATTGGATTGTACATTTGGCTTCGCAGTATGAAAATAGGTATTCCTGCAGCTCTTATGGCCGGTCTTGCACTATCTATATCCGGTATCACAATCCCGCGCCTTGAACACATCATGGTTATTCCGGGTCTGAGTCTCATCCCATGGATATTCTGGGCTACCAAACGTCTGTCAGATAAATCCGAATATAAAAACGTGCTTCTGTTTATTTTTTTGTTGTGGCAGCAGATCCTGACGACATTCCCTCAGGCTGTATTTATTACACTTATTTTTTCTGCGCTGTATGCTTTATTGATCAAACCAAGAATCATATATTTTATCTGTATTGCCTCAGCGTTTCTCCTATCGGCATTCCAACTTCTCCCGTCTCAGGAATATTATGGCCAGTCCATCGTCAACAGCGGATTTGATTCGGGAACAGCCGGCCGTTACGCATATACACTTTCCAATTTCATTACGTTTATCAATCCGTTTTATTTTGGCAATCCTGTAAATGGAACCTACTCGCAGGAATTAGCAGGCAATGGAGTATTTTTCTGGGAAAATGCCTCATTTTTCGGTTGGATACCTCTCATACTTCTTCTTGTTGAACTTTGGTCATTGAAAAATAGAAAATTTTCACGATCAGATATATTTCTATTGCTATCATTGGGATTGTCCTTTCTTCTCATGCTCGGAAACAATTCACCGACGTATCTTATGTATTCCATATGGCCGTTTAACGTATTCCGCAGCCCATCACGGTTTTTATGGATATTCACACTCATACTTCTCGTTTTGTCTGCCCGCGGTTTTGATTCCGTCTGGAAAAAAACCAAATCTCCACTTTTATGGATACTACTTATTATCAACACGATCCATGTATTTTATACCTGGAACGGATATCACGTACTCTATAATGCAAAAGAATGGCTGGAAAAACCGGACATATTCAAATACCTCAATTCCGGAGAAAGAATTATGACGTTTGCCGTTGAAAAACAGTATGAAGATATCAGACAAAATCAGGGTGACAGGCTTATCAATCATCTCTATTTCACCCGAAATACGCTTTTTCCGAATACGAATGCCGTATACGATGTTGCCCACTATAGCGAACAATCCGGTATTTACAACCGCAGAGCTCTCTATTTTGACCAGAGTCTTACGGGCTCGATAACGCATGACGAACAATCACAAATCTCAACTGCCAGCGCTACCACACGCAAACTCGCAGCACTTCAATCAATCGGCTCACTCATCAGTCCGTATTCATTTGATGCACTTGAATTGAAAGGTTTGATTTCCCATGATTCATATAATTTATACGTCTACGGCTTACCGGGCACCCTCCCGCGTTCATATATCGCCTATGATGTACGAACTGCAACAACGGTCCAATCTGCCATGAATATCATGCAATCGGACTCATTTATCCCCGGTTTTTCAGTGCTTCTCGAACACACACCGCCTCCTGTTGCTTCATCTTCCGCACAACCCGAAATAACACTAACCGAGTCAGGTGACAATACAAAAATTTCTGTACAAATTAAGGATAATCCCGCGGACGGCATGCTTGTATTGACCGATAAATATTATCCGGGGTGGACGGTGTCCGTGAACGGAAAAAAATCGGAAATTTACGCCGCCAACATGAAACAGCGCGCTGTTTTCGTTCCGGGGGGGACTCACACTGTACAGTTCACCTACAAAGCCGAAATGTTTAAAACAGGAATGCTCATCAGCGCGGTCACCGCATGCATCATTATTCTAGCGGGATTTCGTATTTGGCTTTTTCGTGTTCGTACTGCTTAAATAACATTTCAGCTTTTTCATCATCTTTCAGACAATTTTTATAGGTGACGGCTTTCAGCTGCAAAATCGTATAGTCTGGAACATACGCTGACGATTCAGATTTTGAAAAATTATCCAAGGCTTTCTGACAGTCGCCCTTGTTCAGATATACAATTCCGAGATACTTGAACGCCACAGGCACATCAAGGTCATTGCCCAATGATATCACCCGATCAAGATAGGGTACCATCTCATTTGGAAAACCGGATTCGACAAACAGTTTGGCAAAATCAAGACTGGCACCGCTGTATGTGCTTTTAACATCGGCAAGCAACAGATGGTTGTACCGTAAAAGTATGCCAGACGACGCTTCTTTATAACGATATCGGGACCACAATGTATTATTATCCTCAAGTATTTTTTCATACGTAGGCAAATCCGTGTCTTTATATAATTTGTACATAAGCCCGTACGGAACCCATGAATACCCGTCCGGTTTTAAAAGCTCGGTATACGCATATATCTCATGATCCGTTATATTTGCATTCATAAAATCAAGAACCATCGTTTCACTGTCATACGAAGGAATCTTTAATTCCGGAAAGTTGTGCTCTATGGTCCGGAAATAATCGGGTTCTGCCATCGATCCGGAATAAATAAGATAAATATCTGGTCTGTATCCGATTGCGTAGCGCATGTACCACGAAGTAAAAAGTTGGGTATCGCCGGAGACAAAATAAATGGCATGTTTGGGGAGTGAATCGAGAATATCAGCTGCAAGAATTTCAGCTGTCGTATCATCCGCAATACCCCAAAAACGATAGACATTAGAGGAGATCAATATTCCTGTCTGAATGCAGACTGCAACAATTAGAATACCGCGCAGTATCTTACGACGCGCAAAAAAAATGATGATTTGATACAAACCGACACCGGCAAGAATAAAAAGCACTACGTATGACGAGAGCAGAAATTTTTCGATTGTCCCTAATACGAATCTGTTTGTAAGCCGATAACTGGCGTAAAAAAAATACAATGGTCCTGTTGTCAGAAACGCTGCGAAAAAAAACCAGAATAAGTCTCTTGTTTTACTCCACAGCCAATAAAAACCGAAAAGTATAAGAAGTATCCCTATCACCTGAAAATCTTCCAAAACAAGATTTCCATATGCCTTAATATTCAGTAACCGTTCAAACATAGTATTTCCGATTGAGACTGCTGATTGGAAAGTGCCGTACCGTGCGCGGGATATCAGTGTAATAAAGTTCTTTATGTTTACCGCATGCTCCCAATTGATAATAGGCTCTCTGATTGCCGCAAGGGGAACATACAGATACGGCAAAAATCCGAAAACCGACCAAGCTGCAGCTTTTTTTATACTATGCGTCTGAAGCAAATTTTTATGTACATAGGTAAATACCATACATGCCGGCATAAAGAGAATCAGAATTGGATGATGTGTGACGCCAAAAACCAAAAACACACATGACAGTACAAACCATCGCTCATTATGAGTCTGATACCAGAGCATCATGGTGTATATGATCAACACTGAGAAAAGCGTTGCAAGTCCGAACACCTCTGGAATTATCGAGAAAGTGAGTAATGGATAATTCCCCAGTGCAAATAAAACCGGTATGAAGGCAGCGATACGGTTTTTCGTGATGCGGTACACGATGAAAAAAATAAATCCAAGAGACAGAGCGGAAGGGATTGAAGACATGAGAGACACCCGCCAGGCAACCGTTTGAATTGGAATATCAGCGAGAATTGCTGAAAGAAATGTATAGAGGGGAAATCCGGGCGGGTGGGCGACACCCCAGACAGCTGCCGCTGTTGCCAGATCACCGGAATCACCTGCCGGAATATGCGTAACCTGAAACAGAAGAAAAAAAGAAAAAGATGCCAGAACAATAAAAATAAATAGTTTCTTCATACCTAAACACGCCAGATTTCTCCGGCGTGTTTATTATACTGAACTTATTCAATTAATGAATACACCAATAACATGATGTATCTGTCCCTCCCTGCGACAAACATCCTGTAGCGTTTGCAGCATTACTAGAAAATATTGTATTTGGATCATACCTGAAATTCTTGGATTCCGGTTGAAAACAAACCGCAATATCATCCGTTGCAGTAGAATTTATCCACACACGTTGCAATCGTACTCTTCCGGCAGCGCTTGTAAAATTTCCTTTCAGTTCTCCAGCGCTGATCAACCGTTGTACCGTCGTGACCATGGAATCAGTTTCAAGGTCAACAGACGGATTTATTGATGCTGATGACCAGGGAAATTCTCCTGCTGCTCCATAATACCGGAGGTTGCCGTTGTAAAATTCTTCAACCGTCGTCCGGGTTGCCGTGTCACGGCCTTTCTTCAACTGCTCCAATGGGTCGATTGTGGCCAATAATCCTATTGCCAAGGCGCCCAACAGGGCAATAACGATTAAGAGCTCGATAAGGGTAAAACCTTTATTGTTCTTCATTCGTTTTCACCTCCATTCCGCATAAATCACTTTATCGAATTTGTCAAACTATATATCGGTGTGATGATCGAGATCACAATGAACCCGACTCCCACCCCCAGTACTACCATAATGACGGGTTCTATTGCAGTCGTCAAGCCCTTCACCAGATGCTCGGTTTCGGACTGGAAATACTTGGATAATTTGGATAGCGTATCATCAAGTTTTCCGGTTTCCTCACCAACCCGCATCATTTGCGACACAATGGGTGGAAATACCTCGTGCTGGGAAAACGCATCCCCCAAGCTCATCCCTTTTTCCACCTGCATGGCAATTTCCGAAAGTGCATTGCGGTACAGGACGTTGCCGAGGGCTCCACGTAAAATCTTGAATCCTTCCAATATATGAATACCGGAACCGATCAGCATTCCCAGTGTCCGTGTAAACTCTACAAGGATAATTTTCTTCTGCAGTTCCCCGAGAACCGGGATTTTGAGGTACATTGAATCAACCACAAATTCACCAATGACGGATTTTTTCCACCGGGCAAAAAGAATTCCTGCGCCTATTAGCGCCGGAATAACGATAAATATATATTTCACCGAAAATTCCGAAAGTGATATTAAGAGCTGGGTGGACCAGGGGAGAGTCACACCGAATTCCTTGTACAATTCTGTCAATTTCGGGACAACAACGGTCATCATGACGGCAACGACAATGACCATGCCGATAATGATGATGATCGGGTAAATCATCGCTCCTTTTACTTTTGCCCGGAATTCCTGTTCGTTTTCCATCGTTTCGGCAAGCCTGGTCATGACCTGATCCAACATTCCCGAAGATTCTCCCGCCCGAACGAGTGAAATATAAATTTCGGAAAAATTCTTCGGATATTTGGAAAGAGCGTCAGCCAGATTTCCTCCGGAAACTATATGATGCTCACTTTCTGCAAGCATGGATGAGAGGACCGGATTTTTCGTCTGTGCACGCAGGATCGACAGGGAATCGGGAAGCTGCAGACCCGCAACAATCATCGTGGCCATCTGGCGGGTAAAATTAACGATATCGGAAAATCCTACTTTCGTAAAACGCGTGGTGAACTGCTGCACGCCCATCTTCTCTTTGGTTTCCTCAAGCGTAATGACAAACAGCTGTTTATCACGCAGGAGTTTAGCGGCTGCATCTGCATTGGGAGCCTCCACCAATCCGGTAATAATTTTTTCGTCTTTGCTTTGAACCCTGTATGTGTAATATGCCATATTATTGAAGTTTGAGCTTGCGTGCCAGATCATCCGGCCGGACAGCATAATTAGTCGCCGTCTCTACGGAAATTTTTCTCTCAACTACGGCCTGGGCTAGCGACGTTTCTAGCGTCATCATGCCCAGTTCCGCCGATGTCTGAATGATATTGTCTATCTGATGGCTTTTTCCGTCCCGGATGACAGTGCGCAAGGCTCCTGTTGCCGTCATGATTTCACATACGGCAATCCGACCGCCATCAACGGCGGGGACAAGACGCTGGGAAATAACACCCTCCAGAACAGAAGAAAGCTGAAGGCGCACCTGCGACTGCTGGTTTTCCGGAAATACATCAACAATACGGTCGATCGTCTGGGCGGCGGAATTGGTATGGAGCGTTGCAAAAACAAGATGACCTGTTTCGGCGATGGTAAGTGCCGCGCCGATAGTTTCATAATCACGCATTTCACCGACCAATACGACATTGGGATCCTGACGCAAAACGGAACGCAATGCTACTGTCCACGAATGCGTATCCTGATGCATCTCCCGCTGGGAAATGATGGATTTACCTCCCGGATACACATATTCGATCGGATCCTCTATTGTGACTATGTGAGCAGCTTTGGACAAATTTATTTCATTGATCATTGCTGCCAGCGTTGTCGATTTCCCATGCCCGGTGGGTCCAGTGACTAAAACAAACCCCTGATGCAGTTTAACAAATTCATGGCAGATTGAAGGAAGTCCAAGGTCTTCGATCGTGCGGATTTTTGTCGGAATAAGACGGAACGCAGCAGCTGTTGTCCCGCGCTGATTATAAATATTTACCCTGAAACGTCCAACGGTTGAGGCAACGGAAAAATCCAGCTCCCTGTTGGTCAAAAATAATTCTTTCTGCTCGCTTGTCAGCACGCTGAATACAAGCTGCTGGATATCCGATTCGGTCAAAACTGAAGAATTCTCCACCGGACCTAAAACGCCGTTGACCCTCAGCATTGGGTTTGAACCTGATAAAAGATGTAAATCCGATGCTTCAAGCCTCCCTGCTTCCGAAAATAATTCCTGTATGTCCATAGTCCTCCTTTAATCCTGCGCGACGCGCAGTACTTCCTCAATTGACGTAATCCCTTCCAGGGATTTCAGATATCCGTCCTGCTTCATACTGATCATGCCTTCCTTCCGCGCCAGATCTTCGATTTGCTTGCCGGTGGCATGATTTAATATCAGTTTACTCATTTCCGCAGTAATCGAGAATACTTCAAATATTCCAATCCTACCCAAATATCCAGTTCCGGAGCATGTTGGACATGCTTGATCCTGAAGCTTGCCAGTTCCTTTATATAATTTGAGAAGCTTATCTTGAGGAATTAGATCGCCAAGAACTGTGCGCAAATCCTCTTTTACCGGCTCCTCCGGGTCATACTCAATTTTGCACTGCGGACACACTTTCCGGCAGATACGCTGCCCCACGACTGCATTGAGCGCACTTGCGATGAGAAATGGTTCTGCTCCCAAATCGATAAGACGGGGAATGGCGCCGGATGCATTGTTCGTATGAAGTGTTGAAAAAACTAAATGCCCCGTTAATGCTGCCTGAACAGCCAAACCTGTCGTCTCACCGTCCCGAATTTCTCCAACAAGGATAATATTGGGGTCCTGACGCAGAAATGATCGCAGACCGTTGGCAAACGAAAGGCCGGCAGCCGGATTGATCTGTACCTGATTGATACCCGCAATCTGATATTCGACAGGATCTTCAAGTGTGGAAATATTCACGCGCGAATTATTCAGACGGGCTAATACTGCATACAGTGACGTCGTTTTTCCGGAACCGGTCGGCCCGGTTACCAGAATAATGCCGTGCGGCCGCGTCATCGCTGTCTCAAGAATTTTAAGAGCAAGACCCCTCAATCCCAATTCCGGCATGGTGGGAATTCCGCCGGATTTTTTGAGTAACCGCATCACGACTTTTTCACCGTGAACTGTGGGAAGCGTAGACACACGCAGATCAACTTCATTCTCACCCATTTTGAAATTAAACCGTCCGTCCTGAGGTATTCGTTTTTCATCGATTTTCATATCGCCCAAAATCTTAATCCTGGAAATGACTGCTTCATGAAGTCTGCGGGGAAGTGTCAGCCGTTCCTGTAAAATTCCGTCTACCCTGTATCTGACTCGTGTATCGCCTCCCTGGGGTTCAATATGAATGTCGCTAGCACGCAGCTTCATGGCTTGCTCAAGCGTTGCCGATACGATCTGGGCAATCGGAGCCTCCCGGATCACCTCGCCAAGCTTTCCAGCCTCATATGTTTTTACATCGCCTTCTACTGTTTCCTTCAGTGCTTCAGAAACATCAGCACCGAGATTCTGGGTATATGTTGATTCAATAGCGCTTGAAATATCATCCTTCATGGCCATAACGGGTTTGATTGTTTTTCCCGATTTTTTTTCAAGAAATTCAATCACCTGAAAATCAAGCGGATCTTCCATTGCCACATACAGCTCATTGGTTTTTGAATCAAACCGGTAGGGGACAAGAATATACCGGCGGGCAACAGGTTCGGGAATATAATTGACGACGTCGGGCGAAATCGCTTTATCTGCAAGTGTCACAAACGGAATATTGAGGGAAGCAGCCCGCGCCTGGGCATAATCGGTATCCAAAACGAGATGCTTTTTTTTGATAATGCTTTCAATGGATTCATTCGCATTCAAAGAAAGTGTCTTAATTTCTTCGGCTTTTTCCTTTGAAATTTTATTTTTGGCAACAAGAATTGAAAGAATTTCCTGGGCAGTTCCTGGCATAATTCTATTATGAAGATTTGCCGTGTATAATGCAAGGGTATGCATGCATTTCTCATAACCGGCGGTTCAAAGGACACGCGCGACACATACATCGCTGAGTCTGTCAAAAGCTGGGCAGTCCATACATCGGATATCCACACCATATCTCCGGATCCACTTTCAATCGGCATTGATACCATTCGAAAAATAATCCCTCAACTGGTATTAAAACCCATTGCATCGGATGTCTCTGTGCTTGTCATCCGTGCCGCAGATTCGATGACAATAGAGGCACAAAACGCACTCCTTAAAACTTTGGAAGAACCTCCGCGCTCTGTAAAAATACTCATAGAATCATCAACACCGGATGCGCTCCTTCCTACAATCATATCCCGCTGTCATCGTGTCTCACTGGGTGCTGATCATGACGCACAACAAACCGCCGATTTCTATGAGATGTACAAAAATGTTCGAAACGCCGGAGAATGGCTCCGGTGTGTTGACTCTCTCATCAAAAACGGGCACAAACCCGAGGATATCATACTGTCACTCCTTACCCATATCTCTTTACACATACGGACACAGAAAGATTCATTTCTATACCGCGCATGCCTGACAGCTCACACATATGCAGAAAGCCACGTCAATCCAAAATCAACACTGGACTCGTTGTGGCTCTCCACGTCTGGACAACAGTCGTGATACTTTGTACAATGGAAATATAAAGAGCTTCTTTGTTGCTCTTTTTTTCTTCTACTAATCATATGGTATCAAAAAATTCATATTCTGGAGACCAGATAGTCGTTCTTGAAGGCCTGGAACCGGTACGCAAACGGCCGGCAATGTACATCGGATCCACGAGTCTTGACGGCGTCCACCATTGTCTGAACGAAATCATCGATAATTCAATTGATGAAGCGCTTGCCGGATTTGCCAAAAATGTCTGGATTACAATCCATACTGATAATCGGATGACTGTCATTGATGACGGACGGGGAATTCCGGTCGACAAAGTGCCCAAATACAATGTATCGGCCTTAGAACTTGTCATGACAAAACTGCATGCCGGAGGAAAATTTGACGGAAAAGCATATAAAATTTCCGGCGGACTTCATGGAGTAGGCGCCTCTGTCGTCAACGCACTCTCGACAGATATGTCTGTCGAGGTGTACCGTGATGGAAAAATCTGGACACAGTCATACAAACGGGGTATTCCGACAGGCCCCGTAGTTTCAAACGGAAAATCGGAAAAAACCGGCACAAAAACAACGTTTATGCCCGATACGGAAATATTCCGCGATGGAATTGATGTAAAATTCGATCACATAAAGAAAGTTGTCCGTGACCGTGCATATCTTATAGCAAAACTTTTTTTCCACCTCTCTGATGAGCGAAGCGGTGAAGAAGTGAATTATTACTTTGAAGGTGGTATCGCATCTCTCGTCCAATCGCTCAACCACAATAAAGAAGTCCTGACACCACCCATCTATATCACAAAAACAAGTCAGGATGGAGTCATCACAGCTGAAATTGCAATCCAGTATAACGACGGATTTTCAGAAACCATCGAGTCATACGTCAATGTCATTCCGACTCCCGAAGGAGGAACGCATTTGACCGGCTTCCGTATGGCCCTTACCCGCGCTGTCAATGATTACATGAAAAAAATCGCAGGCAGTAAAAATGCGGATGAGAGCATTACAGGAGAGGATACAAGAGAAGGATTGACTGCCGTCGTGTATATCAAAATGCCGTCATCAGACCTCCAATTTGAAGGCCAGACAAAAGCAAAACTCGGCAATGCTGAAGTACAGCCGTTTGTCCAGACGATGCTCAAAGAAGGATTGGACGTTTATTTTGAAGAACACCCGGCAGACGGAAAACGGATCATCGAAAAAATATTCCTGGCCGCAAAAGCACGGCTGGCTGCAAAAGCGGCAAAAGATGCCATTATCCGCAAAGGCGCACTGGAAGGATCGTCACTGCCCGGCAAACTTGCAGACTGCCAGGAAAAAGATCCTGCTCATTCTGAACTTTTTATCGTCGAAGGCGATAGCGCCGGAGGAAGTGCCAAACAGGGAAGGGACCGGAAATTTCAGGCAATCCTACCGCTTCGTGGTAAAATTCTCAATACCGAACGGGCGCGCCTTGATAAAATTATCGAATTTGAAGAACTCAAAGCTCTCGTGGTTGCGCTTGGTATGGGCATATCCGACTCTTTAAACCCGGATAAGCTTCGCTATCACAGAGTCGTGATCATGACCGATGCGGATGTGGACGGCGAACATATCATGACTCTTCTTCTCACCTTTTTCTATCGCCACTTGCCGTATATCATCCAAAACGGACACCTCTATATCGCCCAACCGCCCCTGTACAAAATTTCTTATGGAAAAACGTTTTTTTATGCATACTCGGATACCGAAAAAGAGACAATTCTCAAAGGGCAAGTGAATCAGCAGAAATCACATGTATCCATTCAAAGATATAAAGGATTAGGGGAAATGAATCCCGATCAGTTGTGGGAAACAACCATGAATCCCAAAAACAGGGTCATGCGCCGTATTTCAATTGAAGATGCGCAGAATGCTGACCAGGTATTTGCTATGCTGATGGGTGACGAAGTGCCGCCGAGAAAGCGCTTCATCCAAACGCATGCCAAGACTGCGACACTTGATATATAGTCATCCCGAACTTGTTTCGGGATCTAGTTTGTATTAACGTGATGCTGAAACAAGTTCAGCATGACAAGATAAGGAGGTACTATGAATATAAAACCAGGAAAAAATCCGCCTGAGGATGTCAATGTTATTATCGAAATTCCGCAAGGGTGCATGGTGAAATATGAAATGGATAAGGAAGCCGGAGTCATAGCGGTGGACCGGTTTGTCCGCACCACAATGGGCTATCCGGCTAATTACGGATTCGTTCCGGGAACGAAATCCGGTGACGGTGATCCGGTTGACGTAATGGTTCTGTGCAGCCAGCCGCTTCATCCGGGGATACTGGTAAATGTCAAACCGATCGGACTTCTGGAAATGGAGGATGAAGCAGGAATGGATGCAAAAGTCGTGGCCGTCCCACCGGAAAAATCCGATCCGCTTTTCGGAGTCTGGAACGATGTGGGAGATATTCCAAAGGCGACAAAAGATAAAATTAAACATTTTTTTGAACATTATAAAGAACTGGAACCAGGAAAATGGGTAAAACTGAAAGAGTGGAAAGGAAAAAAAGCAGCTTTTGAGGAAATTAAGAATGGAATGAAATAACTGTCATTGCGAGGCCGTTCCGACGGCGAAGCCCTGCCTGCCGGCAGGCAGGAATCCCCGACGGGATCGCCACGCTCGCGGACTCGCTCGCGATGACAATATTATAAATATGGACATCGGAAAAGTCATCAATTCAGAAATCGTATCTGAAATGCAAAAATCCTACCTGGATTATGCAATGAGCGTCATCGTGTCTCGCGCGCTTCCTGACGTGCGTGACGGTTTAAAACCTGTCCACAGACGAATTCTGTATGCAATGCATAAAGTGGGAATGACCCATACGTCCAAATATAAAAAGAGTGCAACAGTCGTCGGAGAAGTTTTAGGGAAATTTCATCCGCATGGAGATTCTTCAGTATATGACGCACTTGTCCGTCTTGCTCAAAATTTTTCCATGAGGTATATGCTGGTGGACGGACAGGGAAATTTCGGATCAGTCGACGGCGACCCGCCAGCTGCCATGCGGTATACGGAATGCCGCATGAGCGCAATCTCATCTGAAATGCTTTTTGATATTGAAAAGGAAACGGTAAAATTTATCCCGAATTTCGATGGCACAATCGATGAACCTACAGTTCTGCCTGCGAAACTGCCCAACCTCCTTCTCATGGGTTCGGAAGGCATTGCCGTAGGTATGGCAACAAAAATTCCTCCGCATAATCTTGGAGAGGTAGCGGATGCAATTATTCATGTGATTGAAAAATCAAAAATCACTTCTTCAAAGGATACGTCTCGTGCAGAATTTATCTTCGATGTCTCGGTAGAAGATCTTATGCAGTTTGTCCAGGGACCGGATTTTCCCACAGGAGGTGCTATTTACGATATTTCCGAAATCCGCAGCGCTTACGCAACCGGTCGGGGCAAAATCGTTATGAGGGGAAAAGCTGAAATTGAGGAAATGGGTATGGGTAAATCCATGATTGCCATTTCCGAATTGCCGTATCAGGTTAACAAAGCCCAGCTTGTTGCAAAAATCGCGGACCTTGTCAAGGAAAAGAAACTCGATGGAATCAGCGACTTGCGGGATGAATCGGACAGACGGGGTATACGTGTCGTCGTTGAACTGAAACGTGATGCACGCCCCAAACAGGTCCTCAACAACCTTTTCAAACAAACGCAACTGCAGACAACATTTCCGGTCAACATGGTTGCACTTGTCGACGATACACCACAAACGGTAACACTCAAAACAATACTCGAAGAATACATCAAACACCGTCACGATGTCATCCGCAAACGCAGCGAATATGAACTGAAAGAGGCACAAGCACGGGAACATATCCTGGAAGGCTTGAAAATTGCCTCTGATCATATAGATGAAGTCATTTCAATCATTAAAAAAAGTGCTGATGCTGATGAGGCGAAAAAGAAACTCATGAGCCGTTTTGGTCTCTCCGACATCCAAACGACAGCAATACTTGATATGCAGCTGCGGCGTCTGGCAGCCCTTGAGCGTCAGAAAATCGAAGACGAGCTGGCACTTGTGCGTGAGACTATTACATATCTTGAAGACCTTCTCGCACATCCTGAAAAAATTCTGAAAGTCGTGAAAGATGAAATCATAAAACTCAAGGAAAAATATGCAGATGCACGCAAAACAAAAGTGTATAAAAGCCGTGTCGGTGAATTTTCCGATGAACAGCTGATCCCGAATGAAGACGCCATCATTACTATGAGTCAATCCGGATACATTAAACGTCTTCCAAAAAGCACGTTTAAAATGCAGGAGAGGGGAGGCAAAGGCGTCATCGGAATGGCGACAAAAGAAGAAGATGGCATCGACCGCATCATTTCAGCCAAAACGCACGACAATATGCTGTTTTTTACCGACCGCGGAAAAGTCTACCAAGTGCGGATCTGGGATATCCCCGAGGCGACACGGCAATCCAAAGGGCAAGCAATCGTCAATCTCATCAACATTGAATCGGATGAAAAAGTGACATCAGTTCTCACATATACTTTACGCAGTATTGACCAGAAGGAACAGGGGCTCAAATTTATCATCATGGCAACAAAAAACGGAACGGTAAAGAAATCAAAACTCAACGAATATGAAAATATCAGACGAAGCGGACTGGTTGCCATAAAACTGGAACCGGGCGATCATTTGTCCTACGCTGCGATTACAAGCGGCACGAATGATGTATTGTTGGTATCGCATACCGGAAAATCCATCCGGTTTGGGGAAGTTGAAGTACGCGCTACTGCCCGCGATACGATGGGTGTGCGGGGTATTCTTCTCAAAAACGGCGATTACATTACCAGCATGGACGTCATTAATGAGGAAAACAGAAACGACTATTTCCTGACCATCATGGAAAAAGGAATCGGCAAAAAAACACTCCTCAAAGATTTTCCCCGTCAGAGGCGAGGCGGGCAGGGAGTCAAGGTAGCAGAAGTGAAGGATAAAACAGGAAAAGTGAAGGTATCGCAAATTGTGCCGGCCGACTGTGATTCCGTGGTCATGACATCAACAAAAGGTCAGGTCGTGAAACTTCCTATTGGTTCCATCCCGAAACTCGGACGGGCGACAAGTGGAGTCATTCTCATGCGGTTTGCCGATAAAACGGATACCATAGCCGCCGCCACCTGTCTTTTAAAATAAATGTACAATGAAAATCGACGGCAGAACGCTTGCAGATCAAATTTACTCACATCTTCCTGAAGTGCCCGCTGCAGCAAAACTATTGATAATTCAGATTGGGTCTGATGTTAATTCAAATGCATATATCCGGCAAAAACAGAAGACGTGTGATATGCTTGGTATTCACATACTTATCAAAAAATTTGAAACTCCTCAGTCAATTGAAAATATTAATACGGTCATTGGACAGTCAAACACAGACGATTCTATCCATGCCATGATTCTGCAGCAACCGGTTCCGTCCGGATTTTTGATCGGTAATCCACAAGAACTTCTCACTGTTGCCCCGGAAAAAGACGTCGACGGTTTCGTACCGGGTTCACATTTCCAAGTTCCAGTTGTACAAGCAGTAAGAGAAATTTTAAAACAAACCCAATTCCATAAAGACATGCACATTGCGGTCATTGGAAAAGGGGTCACTGCAGGAAAACCTATATATGCTTTTTTTCAACGGCAGGGGTATACGGTTACACTCATCGATTCGCACACCCGTGATCCTGAACGCGTCACGCGCAGTGCTGATGTTGTCATAAGTGCAGTAGGGAAGCCAAATATTGTGCGACGTGATAGTATTAAAAGAGGTGTCATCCTCATTTCCATCGGTATGCACCGTGACGGCAGCGGAAAACTTCATGGAGACTATAATGAGGCTGAAATTGCCGATATTGCTTCATGGTATACACCAACACCGGGTGGAGTAGGACCGGTCAATATTGCATGCCTCATGAAAAATATCATCTTTGCGTCGCTCAATAATGTGCGACGTAATTAGTAATTATAGGTCTTGAGAACGGATGAAAAAACGGGTATACTGCCTTCTCATGCCACGATCACGAGCAAAACCAGTCAAACAGCCCAATGATTATACATGCGGTCCGGTAAGCCTGAAAATGGCCCTGAAACTTATGGGGAAACGGTCTAATCTGCAGGCGCTTATCCGGCTCTGTAAGACAACGAGAAACGGCACATCGACTCCCAATTTTCTCCGCGCCATAAAGAAACTTAACATACATGCCGTTCTTCTTGAAAAAGCAACCAAACGCCATATCACCAACGTTTTAAAAACTCCCCGCAGTGGTGTACGGGTCGCTATCGTCAGTTATATGTACGATACCAAGGGCGGTGTCGTCGATATAAACAGCGAGCATTTTGCCGTCGTTGCTTCCCTGTCCGGCACACATAACACTATTACCGTCTTCGATAGCTACAAAGGTAAAAAAATTTCGTACAGGTGGAGTGATTTTTTGAAGCGGTGGCTGGATTATGACGTTGTGAAACGGAGTAATCCGGGGAAACGGGGAGGGCATTCGATGGTCAGGAAATGGCTGATCCGACCATTGTACGTATTGTATGAAAAAAATAACACAGAACATCCAAACTGGAAATATATCAGATCTTCCGTTTAACGCATGCGCCGGTGTGCTGAATCGACAATCAGCCCGATAAAATCATCAAACGTATATCCTTGTGCCTTAAAACCTGCGGAAAGTCCATTTTCATCCGTATTATCTATTCCGGGATTGGAATTTGCCTCAATTATGACTGGGTCGCCATTCCGGTCCAGCCGTAGATCAAAGCGCGCATAATCCCGGAATCCGAGTCGGAGAAATGTTTTTCGGCATACTGCGGTAATTTTCCTTTTCAGGACCGGTTCGAGCGTTCTCACCGCGACACGGTAGCGTACATATTTTTCCGAATGTTTTGCCCACCGTCCGTTGTATGTGAGAAACGGTATAGGAGAATCCGGCGCATATTCATTAGATGCTGGCGGAAATACCTCCAGGCCGCCATCAGTATCTATCATGCCCACTTCAAATTCCTCACCAGGGAGATATTCTTCCACAATCACAGGCTGTTTGAATGCATGTATTTTTTTCCGGATCCTCTTGTAAAAATCTGCAGGCTTGTCAATTTTTGATTCCCCATCTAGTCCGACACCGCTATGCTCAGTTGCCACTTTTAAAAACAACGGATATTCAAAATCCTGTCGGACTTTCTCACAGCCGGTATAAAACACCTGCCATGTAGCAGTCCGTATTTTATTCATATCAAGAAGTTTTTTTAACAGAATCTTATCCGTCGTATCGCGGTAATTCTCCGGAGTCGCCCCGGTATAGTGTATGCCTGTTGCATGTAGTATCTGCATAGCCCTCAGGGCAATAGGCAAATCGCACCCTGTCCATTCGATATAATTAAATATCAGATCTGCTTTAATCTTATTGATCGTATGTATTGAATGTGCATCAATTGCATGAGTACACACAGTATGACCCAGTCGCCGGAGTGATGTGACGATGAACAATGCCGAATCTTTTGTGTCATCCTCGGCTTCGGCAAACCGGCCTGTTTTATACCGTTTCGTCGGCTTGGAATAAAGAACTGTAATCTTCATGACCGTTTCCCGTATACCCGCCGCCACTTCCTCACGGCCTTTTTCCATGTATTATTATTGACGAGTTTCCGATGTGCCGGATTTTCTCTGTGATAAATATATGAATATCCGTTTTCATGAAGGGGGCCGTATTTATGCATATGAAGAACATTTCTGGCAAACGTGACATACGAAGCCGTCCACGGAGATGTATACCGGTCAAAAACAAAACGCCCCGACGATGTTCTCTCAACCGGAGCATTCGTTCCGGCAAGAATTTCATCAATCTGATCAGGATCTTCCAGTTGCATTGCTACATTTTTTAACCGTTTCCATCGCTGCTTCAATGAAAGTGTATACATAATCTGTTTCCTGGTTTTTTTCTTTTTTGAATAGAATCCTGCATCTTTATGCACACATAAACGGACAAGTGCGGATGTACGCGGAATATTGCACTGCGCGATATATGTTTGACGGTATGGTGGCACACGCCTAAAGACTGTCGCCCCGTATTCGAAAGAGGCCAGATTGTCCGCTGTAACCATGTGATATGCATATCCGCCGTATACAGCCACCGCATTCTTTTTGAATGAAGAAAGTACTGTTGCGGCTTTCTGCATATCAGTAACCTCAAACAGTATTGATGCGACAGCGTTGGCGGTAACATCACGTGTTTTTTTCTCGCTCCATGGAATATCCAGATCAAACGCATCCACAGCATTGAAAATTCCTGATCCAACATCTAAACCGAATGTAGAACCTCCCCAACAGAGTCCCGGGTATGAAAAGAATACTTTTCTTTCCTCCTGAATATCTGCCTCTATCAGTCTATACGGATATACATATGGTTTTTTGTCTACAAGATGGGAAAATAAATCCATGTCTGCCGCATTCTCCTCGATATGAAATCCTGAAACCCCGTCTGTATTCTTTACAAACAGGGTCTGACAGCCGCCGGAAATTTCCATCTGAAGCATCATGCATGCTTCCCGGGTTATTCCGGCACCTCTTGCATACCCGTCAAAAATGTCCCTGTACCGCTTGACGTAGTGCACTCCGCCCATGGCGCCGATTCGGGATTGAGAAAGCGTATCCAAACGTGTCAGAAAATGTTTGGCAGCGTCTAGAGCCGAACGTTTATGACGCCACTTTTTTTCATATTTACGTACGATTTGTGCGGTAAACAAACGCATCGTTTTTCCCAATACGTATGCAGCTTCTGTATGTGATGATGCCCGGATACGGACGATATCTTCAGGTGAAAATCTGTCATAGGTTATCCGTATCGGACTAGTCTGTTTTATGGTGGAATTTTTCATGGATGTCTTTGAGCTGGGGATTGGTAATATGCGTGTAAATCTGTGTCGTCGATACGTTTTTATGTCCGAGCATTTCCTGGATGGCACGAAGATCAGCTCCACCCGAAAGCAAATCCGTAGCAAAACTGTGACGGAGTCCGTGCGGTGTAATTTTTATGGGAAGACGCGCTTTCTTCACGTATTTTTCCACAAGCCGCTGGACGCTTCTGGCGGTTAATCGCATTTCCAACGATTTTTTATCCTCAGGATCCGGCTTTTTTCCTCCGTATCGTATAAATAGTGCCGGCGACTGGTCATCACGTTTTGCGAGATACCTCTTGAGCCAATCAGTCGATCCTTCGGATAAAAATACAACCCTTGGTCTCCTGCCTTTGCCGATCACACCAAATTCCCGGCGCTCCATATTTATCTGATCACGGTTGAGCGACACAAGTTCGGACACCCGAAGGCCAGTTGAAAACAGGACCTCAAGTATTGCTTTATCCCGCAGTCCATCATCACGGGATACGTCCGGCATATTCAAAAGCCGATCAATCTGTTCGCGTTCCAAAAACTTAATTGAGTGCGAATCAGCTTTTGGCAGGTCGATTTTTTCAGGTGCTATGACGGGAATATCACGTTTGAGACAAAATTTGAGAAATGACCTGAGCGCTATCAGGTGGTAATTCTGGGTCACTCGTTTGAGAGAGATCCCATGCTCATCCACAAATCGGGATAGTGCCAATCGGAATGCGTGAATGGCATCGGCAGTTACATCGGCAACAGTCAGTGCGTCAGTCTTTTTTTGCACATTTTCCGCATCGGATTGTGTGTGGTCCGGCAGGGCAGAGGTGGCTAAAAACACCAATAATCTATTGAGGTAATGACCGTAATTGCGTACGGTCAGTTTCGACACATTGCGCTCAATTTCAAGATATTCCAAAAATTGACGGACAAGATCAGGTAAATTTCTGCTCATATCTAATTATTGTGCGACTACATAAGAAATGTCAACAATGTAAATGTATCGTTCATTCGTACGAAACTATCTATTTTGCATGTGATCATTCAATACAATTCACTCGATCCTATATATATGCCTTACTATCCTTCTTTTTTGATCGTATGATAATCGGATTTTGGTCGAGCCGACTTTGACATATGCATTGTAAATATCAAGGCTAAATCTGAGCCTCTCAGATGCCCCAGGACGGCTTTTTGAGAGGGCTAACCTAGATGTGGTCATCACGAAATCACCACACCAAGTAAGCAGTGAATTTTTCTGTAATGAATTATGAAAAGAGAATGGGAATTCTAAAAAATTAGGGTCTTGCCCAGTTAAGCACTAGTACAATCTAAGTATTAGTGCGATAAACTGGACAAATATGACCATCAAGTTCTGCATGCGGTTAAACCGCAATAAAGTTAGTCTCATAGTTAAGTTGTTTGCTCGTGATATCCCT
>JBGSUE010000055.1:0-8192 GCA_041753515.1 Patescibacteria group bacterium | reverse complement strand
CATTGCGTCCTTCCGCTGAATAAATTACTTTCGGTGCCCCGCCTTCCATAACGGCGACACACGAATTCGTTGTACCAAGATCAATACCGATAATTTTAGCCATAAAAACCTCCTTATAAAAAATATCCAATAATCAAATTCCAATAATCAAACAAATCTTTATATTTTGAGTATGAGCTATTGGTGCTTGTTTGTGTATTGATTATTGAAATTCGGTCATTATTTAGTTCGTAAACTTTTTCCTACTTTCACCTTTGCAATTCTGATTATGTGATTATTGAGCGAATACCCCTCTTCAACAACCTCAACTACTTTTTCATTTTCTCCTTCAACCACTTCTATGCATTCCATACGATGCGGATCGAATATCTGTCCCAATACATCGACTTTTTGCACACCCGATTCTTCAAGTACCGCATAAAATTCTTTCAGAACCAATCCTAATCCCGGATCCTTCAGGTGTACGTCTGCTTTCTCAAGTCCGTCCACAACATGTAACAGCTTGCGTATAATATCCTCTCCCGCTTGCATCCGTATCCGCACCATATCTTCATGTGTACGCTTTTCGAGATTCTGGTAATCTGCCAATGCGCGTAAATATTTATTTTTTACATCAGCAGCCTGCTGTTCCAATTCCTGAATTCTCTTGTCAATATCTTCTTTCTGTTTTTTCATAGATTTACCAGTTTGTCAGATCGCCAATAAGCGACCCCATGTACCGGACGGTCGGAATAACTGTTATATAGTTCAGACGTACCGGACCGACCACGCCAATCGCCCCTTTGGCATGAGGTGATGTAAAACGTGAATATACAAAGCCGCATTGCGAGAGAAGTCCATCAGGGCGAAACTCGTCACCTAAAAGGATATAAAACGGCTCATCATGTCCGATCACTGTCTCCCACCAAAAATCATACCGGTCCAACAGATCAAAGAGTTTATGTGTCAACTCAAAATTGTAGAATTCCGGCATATCCAATATATGGGATGCCCCTGCATAATACAAATCTCCATCATCTGTCGCTGTTACGGCAAGCGAATGTGTCTTTTCAGCAAGGGTTTTGGTTGCTTCTCTCAACAGTTTATCCACTTTCTGCCGATGATCCCAGATTTTTTCTTTAACCGCGACCTCCTCAACAACGGACAAATCCCGCGTCTGCAGCATATGATCTACGTAATACCTGAGGGCTTTTGACGTTGGCGACCTTCCGCTTGAAGTATGCGGCTGCATGAGGAATCCCTTTTTAGCCAGCCTCACCATATCATTTCGGATGGTTGCCGGTGACACGGCCAAACTGAATTTTTTTTCCAGTGTTTCTGAACCCACAGGTTGTGCTGTTACAATATATTCCTCTATGATGAGCTTAAGAATCTGACTCTGACGTGATGATAGTATTTCCGGTTCTGAATCCATATTAGCAGTAATATACAATGAGTGCTAATCCTTGTCAATAGAACAAATATTGGAGATAATACCTCTATGTCAACACTCGAAAAAAATGTCCCATACTCATTTATCAGCATCATCGGCGCATTATTCCTTCTTCTGTTTATTCCGATACTTCTTTATGCAGTGTATCAAACGGCAATTCTGGCAACCCACGCGAAAAATATTAAAGCAAACATTCTCGTACATGCTGATCAGCCGGGACCGTCTTTTCTTCCCAATAAAGCCCCATCACAAACCGTATCGCCGCAATCCATTATTTCACTTATGAATTCGCTCTCCGGCTACCCGCTTCCCCTCCAGGGAAATGGTACGTGGGTGTGGGCAATCGCTGTAAAAAACAGCGATACCATTACCGTCCTTGTATACAATGCTCATATGACAAACACATATTCCGAAGTAATTCCAGTCACTGTGACCGGTTTAACGGGAACGGAATATATAAGCGATATATCGTTTATGAAACAAGAAGGGTGTTCAATAAATTCAACTCCTCAAAATACTCAGCCTCAACAGGAATCTCTCACAACCCACTTATGCCTCAAGGGTGGTAATGCAGCATTGTGGAAGATTATGACGAAGTAATCTCACCGCCGGTAATTTCGGCTGCCGGTTCAATGAAGAGAGTCCGTAAACGCTTTATTTGCCCAAAAAT
The DNA here is from genome assembly GCA_041753515.1 of Patescibacteria group bacterium. Lineage (GTDB taxonomy): Bacteria > Patescibacteriota > Microgenomatia > UBA10105 > UBA927 > JBGSUE01. Next base: position 6,090 of record JBGSUE010000055.1, on the reverse strand, counting down.
CCTGCCAAGATAATATACTTCGGCTATATTCAAAACCCACGATAAAAACAGATACGTGACTACTCCTAATGATCCGGAAAGAAATGTGAGTACCACCAATCCGAACACGCGTGACGTATCAAACACAAGCTGATCGAGAAGTTTCATGGGAATATAGACAACAAGTGCACTCACACATGCTGCAAGGCATACTTTTATCGGTTGAATATAGGTATCGTATTCATCAAAACCACCAATACGTTTATACATAATGACATAAAGAACAACCATATTTACAATACCAGCAATGCTTGTGGACAATCCCAGAGACCAAATGGGGAGATGCAGGATCAAAACAAAATACATACTGACAATACTGTTGAGTATTATTGTTCCGATGCTGATCAGGACGGGAGTTCGTGAATCGTAGAGCGCATAAAATCCCCTTGTCAATATTTGGCTTATTGCCTGAGCGAAGAGCGATATACTGAACGCTGACAGAGTGAGTGATGTCAAAACAGTTGATTCCCAGTCGAAAAGCGATGCTCCGAATACAATGCGGATAATGGGAATGCGCAGGACAATAAAAAATGCCGACGTTGGTATAACCAAAAATAACACCATCCGGATAGCACTGGACACCGACTGCTTAAATTTTTCCATTTCCTCCAGTGCAGAAGCGCGTGACAGCGTCGGGAATGACGCCTGAGATATCGTATTACCAAAAAGACGGACAGGCAGCTGCTGCAGGCTCTGGGCAAGCGTAAACACTGTCACCATTTTCGGACCGATTATCGTGGATAGGATAAGATCTACAGTCACATCAATCTGTGTAGCACCCAGACCTATCATACGAGGCAGAACTAACCTGAATACCTCTTTAACCCCGGGATTATGAATATTGAAATTCCAGCGTGGGCGGAAACCCACAGACAGTACAAGCGGTAATTGGATGATCATAAATAAAAATGCACCGATCCCGACTCCCATAACTGCGGAATATAATCCGTAATCGCGGGCAAAAAGAAGAATTCCAATAATCATTCCGATATTGTAAAGAACAGGCGCCAATGCGGGTATAAAAAATAGCCGCATTGACTGCAGAATTCCGGTAAAAAAGTTACCGATGAGAAGCGGCAGGACCTGCAGGATGATCATGCTTCGCGTGTAAACGGCCATCTGTACAATCTGGGCATCGGAAAAACCGGGAGTGAAGAGTTTCGAAATCTCTTCGGTAAATAAAAAAACCGGAACGGAAACAGCCATCACAACCGCAAGTGTACAATTTATGAGTATAGCTGATAATGTATGCGCACCCTCTCCATCCCCTTTAGAAATATATCTGGTGTACACAGGAATGAATGCAGACGTCAATGCACCCATTGCAAGAATCTCAAATAGGAGATTGGGAATCCTGAAAGCGGCAAAAAAAATGTCTGTCTCTTCCGGCGTAAATTGTCCATAGAGGATTCGCAGCCGCAATAATCCTAATAAACCTGATGCAACAACCATTCCCATGAGTATGACTGCAGAAAAACCTAACGATGTGGGTTTATTGACTACAACAGACCATATTTTTTTCATAGCTTTCACACTATTATACTCATACTTGACGGCACTTGACGATCCCCGATCTATCTTCTATACTTGCTCTCATCCTATGCCAATAACCAAACAGGCAAAGAAAAAACAACGCCGGGACAGAAAAATAACGAAAAAAAATGTTTCCCAAAAACGATCAGTTCGGGAGGCAGTCAAAAATATGCGGAAAAAACCGACAGCAAAAAACCTGAGGGCAGCGTATACGATTCTGGATAAAGCAACGAAATTAAAAACAATTCATAAGAACAAAGCATCACGCCTCAAATCACGTCTGTCAAAATTGATAAAAAAATCAAAATAGACTCTCCCCCTTTCCAAATCCTGACCCTTTCTTATATACTGAATATGTATGCCTGCCGTAGAACAGTCTCAAATTAATCTTCTGGGTCAAGAATCTCTTGAAGAAACTCCGATTGGAAGAATCGTAACGTGGGCAACAACGTACGGTCGGTATATCATGATCATGACCGAAATCGTCGTTCTTTTAGCTTTTATTTCACGCTTCAGTCTTGACCGTAAACGCGCAGATCTTGATGATGCAATAGAATCCAAAAAGGCGATCATTGAAGCAAATCAGGTATTTGAATCGCAATACCGCACTATTCAGGAAGAATTAAATAAAATCAGAACAATTATCGATAACCAGGAAAAACCTGTTGCGATGCTTCAAATCATGAAATCAATACTGCCGCAGGATATTATGTTCACGTCATATGCATTTTCTGGAGACAAATTAAGCATTAAAGCAAAATCAAAAAGTACTGAAGGTTTCAGAACATTTATCAATAATATCCAGTCTATCAGGGAATTTTACCGCGTGGATATAGGCGAAATTTCCAAAACACCGACCGAAGGTATTGCGTTTCAATTCCAGGTATCTCTGACGCCTGAAAAAAAACCAAAAGCGCCGGCCCCCGCTGCAGAAACTTCACAGGAGGAGGCAGATTTATGAATCCGTATAATCCTGATGGCATAAAACTAAAAAAGTTCAGACGGTACTATACAGCACTCGATCCTATGTGGCAAAAACCGAAGAACCGTATATATACAACCATTATTTTTTCATTTCTGGCAATATCACTCTTCGGATGGTTTGCAATACGTCCGACTATCCAGACCATTCTTCTTTTACAGCGTGAAATTCAGGATAAACAGCATGTGAATATCCAAATGGAAGAAAAAATTGCAGATCTTATTGAAGCCCGAACACAACTTGATCTTATCGTCAACAAACTGTATCTGATCTCAGATGCAATCCCGCAAACCACCCAACCCATCGATCTCTCACTCCAACTTCGAAATATGATCAGCTCAAACCAGACTGATATGCAGACTCTCTCAATAGGGAAAGTTCCGATTGCTGAAAATGACGGGAATACGAAGCTGGAAAATGCACTGAAGTCAACCGAGTTTACCATAAACACTTCCCTGATAAACGGGTATCCACAATTGGAGAATATTCTGATAGGATTAAATAATATGCGAAGACTCGTGACAGTCAGATCCATGAATTTTTCCCAGGAAACCGATAGTGGGTCAAATTCGGAATCCTCCATGACTGTACCGGTAAAATTATCACTGCAGCTGGAGGCATATAATAAATAACAATTCATATGGAAAATGACCGTGATATATTACTTGTTGCAATATTTACTTTTTTTACTGTTTTTGTGTGGATTGGCTTTGAATTATTCCAGACATCAAAAACATCAACAATACCGGAATCAACCATGGTATTGCTCAAACCTTTGGAATCCAAAATGGATACTGAAGTCCTGAGTATTATTGAACAGAAAGCAGTGTATAAATAACTATGATAGGTCCAAAAAAAATTCCATCACTCGTAGGTCTTGGTATTATTGCACTACTGGTATTTCTTGTAAGCCGGGGATCCACAAGCATATTCCAAATCCTCTCCAATGCATCCAAATCGATTGAACCAAAATCGCTCCAGATTACGAATATGAGCGATACAGGATTTACTGTTAACTGGATAACATCGGATCCTGCAACCGGAACGGTTGTCGTTGCTGGCGATGGCTTAACAGCGCAGTCATTTTTTGATGACAGGGATAAATCCGGCAAACAAAACGCCTATACAACTCATATGATTCATGTACGGGATCTTCAGCCGAATACGCCGTATTCTGTTTCGCTTATTTCAAATGGTGTCGCGTATAATACGCTCCCACAATTAAAATCAATACGAACTACAAACTCAATCTCACAAAATAAACAGGCACTCAGCCCCGCATACGGCACAGCCAAAACTGCAGACGGTAAACCTGCAAAAGGAGCGCTCGTATACCTGTATTTCCGCACAAGTCAGATGCTCTCTACTATGGTTACTGATTCGGGATCCTGGATCATGCCTCTTCATCAGATTCACACTGCATCTATGGATGCATATTATAGCCCACAAGACCTGGAACCTCTCATGATAAAAATACAAACAGAACTTGCAGAGACTATCATTACCACAACCACAGAGTTCGATTCTCCGGTTCCGGAAGTTCTTTTAGGCAAAACATATGACTTCCGGCTTAAAGCGTTACAGGATTTTGAAGAGTCTCAAAGTGTCCTTGGAGACATATCCGATAATCTTCCTCTTGAAAATCCGGTACTATCGATTACACAACCTCAAGAAGGAGATGCGCTTGTTTCACACCGGCCACTATTCCAGGGTACTGCCAAACCCGGCACGATCATTACACTTACAGTTACCTCAATGAAACCGAAGTCTATAGAAATAAAAGCGGCAGATGATGGAGTATGGAAATATTCTCCAACATCGGATATCGGCATAGGAAAACAGACTATTACAGCAAATACAGATGAAGAAGAAAGTATTGTCCGAACATTTACCATCCTCAAGAGCGGTACACAGGTTCTGGGTGAAGCCACACCGTCGGGAACAATAGTTCCGACAGCTATTCCGACAATCGAACCGACTCTTGAACCGTCTCTAGAACCGACACTTGAACCATCTCCCACTGGCACATTATCTGCGACACCGACAATTGATACCGATATCGATCTTCAGCCCGGAGGCCCGACACCTGTCATACTAATAGCCGCACTCGGAGTACTTCTGATCCTCGGTGGCTTGAGATTCCTGTTCTAGAGTAATAATTGATTGCCAATATAACCCTGTATTGTTATTTCAAATATCGTCATCCCGAACTCGCCTGCCTGCCGGCAAGGCAGGTTTCGGGATCCCGTTCACAACAAGATGCTGAAACAAGTTCAGCATGACACATACAGCGACGTCAAACATTAAACCTTGATTAGAATACCAATCCCAGGATCAAGAGGAGCATGCCGCCGGCGATGATCAGCATGCCGGTTAAGGCGGGTGAGCCTGACACAGGAACTTCCGGTGTTACGAGAGCTGTCGGAGCTTCACATACACAATCCGTTTCGGCAGTACAGCTTGAATTCCTGCAGAATCCGTCAAAGCACGTCAGGGATCCGCTGCAGTTGTTGCTTGTGGTACATGGACTATTGCAGCCAACCACAGGAACTGGAGTGCTGGTCGGCGTATTGGACGCACCCGGAACTGGCGTATTCGTCGGTGTGGGTGTGCGTGTAGCTGTCGGACTTGGTCCCGGCGTGTTTGATATGATAGGAGTATTGGTCGCAGTCGGTGTCGCCGTCGGTGTGGCTGTAGGTCCTACTGTACCAGTCGGTGTCGCCGTCGGTGTCCGTGTGGATGTTGGTGTAGCAGTCGGCGTATTTGTAACCAACGGAGTTTCCGTGGGTGTGGGAGAGGGGCCTTCTGTGGGAGTTGGTGTCGGTGTGGGAGAGGGGCCTTCTGTGGGAGTAAGTGTCGGTGTAGGAGATGTGGTCAAATCAAATGTCAGTATACAAACATCCTCAACTGCCCGGGGTGCTCCCTGCGGGACAGTCGGAGCTAATGGTTCTGTAGTAGCAAGTTTCTGGCTTGTGATGTAGGTAACCACACCCAACCCCAACGTGAGAATAAGAAGAAAAATGATATACCAGTATTTTTTCAGTGTTTTCATATATTCCCGCTATCTCCAGACACCGTTCGAACGGGTTTCTGCTTCAACCCGGAATAAACTTAAACTTTCAACCGTATAGTCAATATAAAATCCGAATGTATTCTTTGTTGTCGTTTCGGACCAGCCGGACATGACACCGTCAGCCGAAACCCTTATACGTGCGGCATCTGCGTCTATTGGCGGCACAACAACGATCCGTATAATGTCACCAGCACCCACAGTACTTGTTTTGTTTATCAGTGCCTGTGTAATATCCACATAATTCCCCGTCCCGTCATCCTGATACACTTGCAGAGCCTGACAAGCCATAGGTGTGGGAGACGCTGACGGATTGGGTGTATTCGTTGGTTCATCCGGCGGCCGAGGCGTATTTGTCGGACCAATACAACAATTGTATCCCAAATCCTCACACCGTGATGCATAATATACAGGCCCCTCCCCTCCATCACAATACATCACCGCCACTTCCTGTTGGGTACAGCTG
>JBGSUE010000054.1:0-3302 GCA_041753515.1 Patescibacteria group bacterium | reverse complement strand
CGTACAATGAGACCATGACAGCAGGAAGATTTTGCGTGTAGATTTTTCATACACGCGAATTATGCAAAGAATACTGGATTTTGTCTTGCTCTAACTGGAAAAAATTAATTGACCATCAACAGAATTTCCGTGTCATAACCTAATTATCCCACATAATTTCGTCACATGCTATTTTTTAACTAATCCTAAGGTGTTCCTCGTACACACAATTTTTCCAACAGGAGGTTATACGGAATAATTGTATTGGGGAATTACGACACTTCGTGTGCAGCTGCATCTCAAATAGAATAATTATGTGGCTGAAAAATCATGGTGTGAAATTTAATATTATTAGTTGATCACATCATGCACAAAATCATAATTTTCACCACCAGGCACGATGACTATAGCCCGAGCACCTTCTATCGGAAAAGTATCAGAAATATCACTGTAATAACCACCGGAATACACTCTATCCAAACCAACATGCTCAGGAATCAAATCCATAGCATTATCAACAGCCGTAGAAGATGAATATATCAATGGCTTTCTTTTTTTCCCCCACGATGTTCTCGGGTTATGGTCTCCAGAATATGAATATCCGAGATCTTGAATCAATCGTGATACAACTTTCATTTGATCTTCATCAAACCTTTCTACCAATACAAACCTGCCTGTTCGTGGATATATATGCTGCTTCCATGTTTCCAAAATTCTCCTGACTGCCTCTATCTGCTCATTTTCAGGCAGACTTGTAATGAGGTAATTCGTCGCCAAAAGGTCATATTGCACTGTATCCGGATCCTGACCCTGCAGAACATCGGTTTCAACTCTTTGTACACCTGCCCGTTCGATAAGTGCTAAAGAAACTGGATCATTATCATAAATTACAGAACTGGCTTTGGGATTGAGTCCTTTCACCATTCTGGAAAACTCCGCTGCACTGGAGATTGAAGAACAGCCAAGCAGTGCTGCGCGAAATGCTTTATCTTCTGCAAAATGCCCTCTCCCTAAAAACCGGTTATCAGTGACATGATTAAAAGATCCTGTGATTTCCCCTCCATAATATGACGGTTTCTGTTCGTCATACCGTGCAGTACCAAGCGCATCTATATAGGTGGGAGCGTACAATCCAAAATGATTTACCCTATTTCTCTTATATTCGCTGTCAAGCCGGATCTGGAATTCCTGGAAAATCGCTTCCGTATTTGATTCCCCTATGGTAATACTTTTCTCTAGTTTATATTGTAGTTCATACAGAAATTTCATCCACTGGGCTAAATCTTTATATTTCGCAGGAACAAGTGATGCAGCCCTGAATTTCTTTTCAGTTTTTGGCTGTGGATGTAAATACCCCCAGATGTCACCCGATGCAGATTGTTTACTTTCATATATAAACGCACATACATCCACAGTCTCAGAAATACTCCGCGGATGATTCATCCCCTCGGGTATTTGTACTACATCACCCGATTGAAGATTTAATCTTTTTATATCTTCTGTCATATAGCTTTCTATCAAGAATATTTTACTAACACCCTTTGTACATCAGACAACGATTCGAATATTCTATCAGAATCCGAAAGCATCCCGTCCGTCACGTACTGGCCACGGAGAGCCCAGCAGGTCGCTCCGGCGGATTTGGCAGCCTCAATGCCGCTTGGCGCATCTTCGATCACGAGACAGGATGAAGGTGTTGCGTTTAAGCGTTTCGCGAGAGTGATATATACTTCTGGGTTTGGCTTTCGATGTTTTACGTCGTCGGGACCCACGATTCCGCGGAAATAATTTTTCATATCAAATTTCTTCAAAACCCAATCCATATATGTTTTTTCCGCACTCGTACCCAGACCTATCGGAACGGTAATGGAATTTAAAAGTTGTATGGCACCGTCAGTAAGCGTTAATTTCTTTTTGACAAGTGATGCAAAGATCTTTTTTCTTTTGGTAATAAGAATTTCCGGTGATTCCGGGATTGAAAATTTTTTTACGAGTTTCGGTATCCAAACCCGAACCGGTACGCCCATACATTCCCGTTTCAACTGCGGACTGTAATGATGACCATACAGCGACAAAAGCCGGTCATTCGTTTCAAAATGAATTGCTTCACTATCCACGAGAGTCCCATCCAGGTCAAATAGAATTGCCTCGAAATGTGTCATAGGTATATGATACATTCAGATGTATGAAACGCAAGAGAAGGAAGCCGGATACCCGCAGGTATCTGAGTATTATTCTCATACTTATTTGTACTCTCCCTATCATTATTATTGCCGGTGTCCAGCAAAATCAGACAGCCCGCAATCTTGCACAAACATATCCACCGACCGCTACCCCCAGACCGAATACTCCGATTCCCAGCAAAACACCAACAAAAACACCGGTACCTATCCCAACCAGCACGTCCACCCCCCGCCCGCCGGATCCCCCGACAAACACGCCAACTCCGACACCGACCAGAACTCCTACCCCCACTCGTACACCAACCCAAACCCCGACACGGACTCCGACAATGACACATACCAACACACCATCCTCCACCCCCCCGCCCACCAAAACACCGACAAGAATACCATCCAATACTCCAGGGCCTTCCCCAACACCTCTGCCCGCAGGAATTAATCTTGCCGCCCCGACATTTTCTACTGTCAGCGGTCTTACAGACAACGCCGTACGCATCGTGTGGAATCCGATCCAAAACGCAAATGTATATTGGTTCCAGATCTCCACATCAAACCAAAATTCCGGTCCGTATGCCTGTACACTCGGTATCGGATCCGGAACACTATGCCCAGGCTCAGCTTCTGTCATTGGTGTACCCACAACGAATGGCTGGATTGCACAAACCAATACGGATATCTTCAACCTTACCTGCGGCACAACATATTACGCACACGTCCGGGCAGGAATTTCGGGGACGCAAACACCAGGATCGTGGTCAAACGACCTTGTGTTTAAAACTGCTGCCTGTCCCACACCGACAGGATCGGGTGGATTTGGTTCACTCTTGCCTTTTACCACTCCACCTCCCGTACGGACTCCGACACCAACCGTGAATCTTCTCCATACGCCCACATTTACCCCACAGCAGCTCGTATTCGTCGTATCGGGTATCGCTCCAGCGCAAGAGCAGGAACCGTTCACCGCAATGCTTATTGTTGACCCATTCACTGATGACAATAATAGTACCCCGCCAATATTCACACTGACGGGTAAATCAGACTCCTTCGCTATGATAGATATATCCATTTCACCCGATGGCTTCCGAATTACCGTGAAAGCAGACAATAACGGACTCTGGAAAGCCCCGCTCACAACCGCGC
>JBGSUE010000053.1:0-6857 GCA_041753515.1 Patescibacteria group bacterium | reverse complement strand
CATTTAAGGAGATGGGATGGGAATTGGATTATCAGAGATTTCGTGTCTATCTTCAGGAAAAATATCACGTAATAAAAGCCTATCTTTTTATCGGATATGTTGAAAAATACGCAAATTTATATAGATCATTACAGGAAAAGGGATATGTTCTTATTTTTAAACCAACATTGAAATATAAAGACGGAACAGTAAAAGGGAACTGTGATGCCGAACTTGTTTTGCAGGCAATGATAGATTATTCTGAATACCATCAAGCAGTAATTGTCAGTGGAGACGGAGACTTTCATTGCTTGGTCAATTATCTTCTTCAGAAGAATAAATTACAGAAACTCCTTATCCCGAATCAAAAAAGTATTCAGCACTGCTAAAACGATTTCCGTCTGGGTGTTTAGGATTTTTAAGTGATTTGAAGATAAAAGTGTCGTATAAAAAGAAAGAACCCCGTAAGGACAAGCCTTAAAGGGCGCTTTCTGTAGTAATTCTGTATAAAAGTATATCTATTTTTTATTGTCCTGTCAAGAAATAAATAGATCGTATTGACGGTCTTTATATCATATTATGAATCTGAAAGTCGGGATTGTGGGTCTGCCAAACGCCGGAAAGTCGACGCTGTTTAATGCCCTTCTGAAAAAGCAGGTTGCTGATGCGGCGCCGTATCCGTTTTGCACGATCGAGCCGAATGTGGGGGTTGTGCCTGTACCGGATGATCGGTTGAATATTCTGGCAAAAATTACGAAAGAAGAAGAAAAAATGGATAAGCTTCCGCCGATTGTGCCGGCAGTCGTGGAGTTTGTGGATATTGCGGGACTTGTGAAAGGAGCCTCGCAGGGTGAAGGGTTGGGAAATAAATTTCTCTCCCATATTCGTGAAGTGGATCTAATCGTGAATGTGTTGCGGTTTTTTGTAGATGATTCTGTGGTTCACGTTGCAGGAGAAATTGATGCCCAAAGAGATAAGGACATTATCTCAACAGAGCTCATTCTTGCGGATATGCAGACGTTGGAAAAACAGCAGGCTCCGCGTATGAACGCTACCAAAGAGGATCATGCACGCTGGGTGCTGGTCGAAAAACTGAAAAAAGAGATGAATGAGGGGAAAAGTGCACGGGAAGTTGTGGGGCCGGAAGAGGCGGATTTGGTTAAACCCTTGCAGCTTTTAACAATGAAACCCATTCTGTATGTCGCAAACGTTACAGAAAATCAGACTGTTTCCGGATATCTTGCCATCAGTGCAAAAATCGAATCGGAACTTACGTCTTTACCAGAAGATGAACAGAAAGAATATCTGAAGGAATTGGGAATGGAGTCATCCGGTTTGGATCGTTTAATCCAAAAGGCCTATGATATGTTGGGCTTGATATCGTTTTTGACATGCGGGGAAAAGGAAGTCAGGGCATGGACGATAGAAAAGGGGATGAGTGCCCAAAAGGCTGCAGGCGTGATACACACGGATTTTGAAAAAAAATTCATTAAAGCAGATGTTGTTGCGTACGATACGTTTGTTGATCTTGGCGGATGGAAAAACTCAAGGGAAAAGGGGAAAGTGCGGCAGGAGGGAAGGGACTATATCATGTCCGACGGCGACATCGTCGAATTCAAAATCGGAACGTAAAACTGAAATGACATGCCGCGCGTTTTGTAGTTTACCCCAAACAACTGCCATTTCAGATTTTCGAACGATTTTTTACTTGCCTCCTCCGTTTTCTAGAAGCGACACAGTTACCCGTTTATTGGGTTCAGCGATAACAGTAAAGAGTACGGACTGTGGCGAAACATATTCCACAATGAAATGGAATCCGAAATCATGGAACCAGAAGACCTCTTTGTCATGGCCGGGTAAATTTTTTACCAGATCAAAATGGTAACGATCATCAGGGCAATACCTGCTGGATGAGTTTGTCATTGGATTGTATTTTTTGTCACCGTGTCTTTGGCACCCGTCGATCATGGTGGAGTCAATATGTAATTCAACAGCGTAATATGTATAATCGCCGGATTCATATGTTTTTACCATACCTAACATCGTAACCACCATCTGATCTGAACGTGTGTCGCTCACAACAGAGAATTTTGCCCAGTCACCGGGGTTGAGATTGAGTTTCGCCTCTTTGTCCTCCGGCGGAATCAAAGTCTGTGTCGGCTCGAAAAATGGTGTGGCAGTAGGGTTGAGTGTCGGGACATAGCCGGGCACCGGTTGAGTTTGGGTCGGACCCGCCGTTGGTGTTTGTGTCGGATACGCGCCCGGCGCTTGAGTGCATCCTGCAACAAGCACAAGTAGAAAGACTAATACTACAGACATATATTTTTTTGATTTCATTTCGTGAAATATTGGCTTTGAATGAAGCCTCTCCTTTGGGAAAAACACCGGAACGTGATGTTTTTATGAAAGGAGAAGCTTTTTGCGCGGCATGTCAAGGTGCGGGCAGAACGGGTGAATTATATACTATAAGCTATAAATTGTCGAGGATGATTTCTTTCTTGTTTTCACATTGTAATCCGTGCTATCATTACCCCTATCATGAAACAGTATGAATTGATGGTTCTTTTTCACCCGGATATCAAAGGGGATGATGAGAAGAAGCAAAAGAGTCTTCTGGACAGACTGCTGGGTGAGGATAAAAAATATATTACTTCCGTCAAACCGTTGGGGAAGAAAGCGCTTGCATACCCAATCAGAAAATGCACGGAAGGGGTGTACGCTCTTATAGAGTTATCAGCAGACCGTATTGATGTATCGCCTATGAATAATCAGGCAAAACTCATGCCGGAAATATTGCGGTTTATGCTCATTGTGAAAGAGTAAAAAGCGAGAAAGGAGACGTATGTCGTCAAGATCACTCAACAAAGTCATGCTTATCGGAAATCTGACACGGGATCCGGAATTGCGGTATACACCAAGCGGCGCCGCCGTGTGTACCCTGGGACTTGCGACAAACAGAAGCTGGTTAACGGATTCGGGGGAGAAAAAAGAGGAAACGGAATTTCACCGGGTTGTCGCCTGGAACAAGCTTGCCGAACTCTGCAGCCAGCTATTGGTCAAAGGCCGCAAAATTTATGTGGAAGGACGGTTGCGGACAAACCAGTGGCAGACAAATGACGGTCAACAGCGTTCAACGACCGAGATAGTCATTGAAGACATGATTATTCTTGATTCTAAACTTCGTAGTCCCGGTTCAGATGACACTGTGCAGATAAAGAAACAGCATACAGAAAATAAGCAACCGCAACAAATTGACAATACACAAAACATACCAGTACAAACAAACAGCGCAACATCACCGGGGGAGGAAGTGAATCCGGATGATATCCCTTTTTAATATCTTATGGCACGATTTATAAAAAAGTCATTTAAAAATATAAAACTTATAAATAAAAATTGCCCGTTTTGCGATGGGAAAAGCGAACCTGATTATAAAGATGCAGCTGTGCTTTCGAAATTTATATCGGAGCGCGGTAAAATCTCAGTACGCACGAGAAACGGATCGTGCAATAAACATCAGAAAAAACTGACGACAGCCATTAAGCGTGCGAGGTATATGGCGCTATTGCCGTTTGTGGTCCGTGCGTGAAGTATTCATACTTCTTATACGATATGACACGTCTGCCATTTTCCAAAATCCGCAACAGTATTTTTTTTATTGCATTTCTGATTATTGCCGGCGGGATCGGATATAACCTCGGGAAAAAACAGGTAACTCTCTCATTCGGTGCTCGTCCGGTCATTCATATGGCTACTCCCGAATCCGAATCAGTTGACTTTTCCCTCTTCTGGGATGTGTGGCAGAAAGTGCATACGATGTATATCGATCGGGACCAGATCGACAATGAGGATTTGGTGTATGGGGCAATAGGCGGTATGGTGTCATCACTTCAGGATCCCTACACCACTTTTTTGCCGCCCAGAGAAAATCAGGATTTCAAGGATGATATGAACGGAAGTTTTGAAGGAATCGGGGCACAGCTTGGGCTTCAGGACGGCCGGATCATTATTGTATCTCCCCTCAAAGGCAGTCCGGCCGAACGGTCCGGAATTAAACCTTCGGATCTTGTTGACAAAGTCGACGGTACAGATACGACCGGATGGACAGTTGAGGAGGCAGTCGGCAAAATTCGGGGAAAGAAAGGAACGTCGGTCGCGTTGACTATACTGCGGGTAAATGTTGAGGATCCTCTTGAAATTTCAATTGTGAGGGATGAAATTGTCATACCCGCTGTTGTCTCCTGGGTCAAAAAAACATCCGAGATTGAAGAAATCAGTGCGGTGTCCGGCGGAGGCACACTTTCAGATGCGTATATCGGATATATCAGTTTGTCCCGGTTTGGGGACCGGCTGACATCGGAGTGGTCAACAGCCGTGGATCTACTGGTTCGCGACAGTACCATATATCAGGCAAAAGGAATTATTTTTGATTTACGAAGCAATCCAGGAGGGTATCTGGACGGATCCGTCTTCATCGCAAGCGAATTTTTGAAAGACGGAAAGATTGTATCTCAAAAAAATACCGATGGAACATCTGTGGACTATTCGGTCAACCGAAAAGGACAGCTTGTGGATACGCCAGTCATAGTACTGATCAATAAGGGGAGTGCATCAGCGTCGGAAATTGTCGCAGGGGCGCTCAAGGATCACAAACGGGCAACGATTGTCGGAGAAACATCATTTGGAAAAGGTTCGGTTCAGACACCGGAAGAGTTTTCCGGTGGATCGTCGCTTCATGTGACGACAGGCAGGTGGTATACGCCATCCGGAACTTCTATCAGTAAAACAGGAATTACGCCGGATTTTATTGTAGAATTGGGAGATGCTCCAGAAGCTTCAGCTGATGCACAATTATATAAAGCAATAGAACTGCTTTTAAAATAATGTTTCAGGTTTTTTTCAGATTGGTATAAAATAATCAATGATATGAAGAAAATTTTTCTTTCACTTCTGTTGCTGCTTCTTATTACTGCGGGAGCGGTGAATGCAGGGCTGTTTGGGCTTTCTTGGAGTGATTTTCACCTACCATTTTTCCCGGGTACAATGAGTCAGTCCGGTACAATAGAAACAATCAATGGGGAAAAAGTTAAAGTAGTCACGGAAGAATCCGTTGTTACGGGTGTGGTGGATACGGTGGGACCGTCTGTTGTGACGATTAATATATCCACAACCCGTCAGTCTCAAAGTATATTTGAAATCGATCCGTTTAATCCCTTTTCGCCTTTCCGTCAGCGGCCGGGAACCACTCAGGAAATTGAGCAGGACATCGGGTCGGGATTTATTGTATCTTCCGACGGTCTGATCGTTACCAATAAACACGTCGTTTCAGATACCGAAGCGTCATATCACGTGATCACAAACGATGACACGTCTTATGATGTGGCAAAAATTTACCGTGATGCTACAAACGATTTGGCAATTTTGAAAATCAACGCATCAGGTTTGAAGCCGGTCGCGATGGGGGATTCGGATAACATTAAAGTTGGTCAGATGGCAATTGCAATCGGAACGGCACTGGGAGAATTCCGTAATACCGTGACAACCGGGGTCATATCCGGTGTAGGCCGCGGTATTACAGCAGGAAGTCCGTTTGAAGGATATGCGGAGCGTCTTGACAATGTTATTCAAACAGATGCCGCAATTAATCCCGGTAATTCCGGCGGACCACTCCTCAATTCGACCGGCCAGGTGATTGGCATCAATACCGCAGTGTCAGCGGAAGGCCAGAATATCGGTTTTGCGCTTCCCATTAATGTCGTAAAGGACGCTCTTGCCAATTTTAATTCAACCGGGCAATTCAACAGGGCATTTTTAGGAGTACGGTACAAAGTAGTGACCAAGGATCTTGCCATCATGAACGAGGTTCCTGAAGGCGTATATATCATTGAAGTTATTAGTGGCTCGCCTGCCGAGAAAGCAGGTCTCGAAGAGCAGGATATCATGACAAAACTGGACGGAAAGCGCCTGTCCGGTGAGGATGCGGAATTATCAAAAATAGTCTCAAGTAAAAAACCCGGTGACAAATTGGACGTTGTCTACTGGAGGGATGGGGAAGAGATGTCCACCACCGTCACCCTGGGAACTCAGGAGTAAGATTGAAGTGACTCAGTTACTTTCTGCATTTTTCCGTTGACGATGTCGTCGAGGTTGTGCCATGACTTGTTGATGCGGTGGTCTGTTACCCGGTTCTGGGGGTAGTTGTAGGTGCGGATTTTTTCCGCCCGCATGCCGCGTCCGATGACCGATCGGTTTTCGCTGAGTGCTGCCTCGCGTGCCATCATCTGTTTTTCCCAGAGTTTCCCGCGAAGAAGCGAAAGTGCTACTTGGCGGTTTTGGTATTGATCCCGCTCTGTTTGGCACGCCACGACGATACCGGTCGGTTTATGCCGGAGTCGTACAGCTGAAGAGACTTTGTTGACGTTTTGTCCGCCCTTGCCGCCGCTTCTGAAAAAATCCCATTCCAAATCGTCATTTCTGATTTCGATTTCGTGTTCGGGGATATCGGGCAGTACCGCGACTGTGGCAGTTGATGTGTGGATTCGACCTGCGCGTTCTGTGGTTGGCACTCTCTGTACTCTGTGTGTTCCTGCTTCATACTGGAAAATATCAAACACGTGATCACCTTTAATCCGTATTGCTGTATCACTTAACTCTTCAACTTTGTATCCCTGGTAGTTTGCATAGCGGGTATACATGCGCATGAGATCAGCGGCCCATATTTTGGCTTCATCTCCTCCCGGACCGGGACGGAATTCAAGAATGGCAATGTTTGTGTTCATAAAATCGAAAATCACAAATCACAATGACCAAATCACATTTACGATGACTTGATGAGTATACTAGATACAATTTTGATAATTTCCTCGTTTTCTGTCAAA
>JBGSUE010000052.1:0-5493 GCA_041753515.1 Patescibacteria group bacterium | reverse complement strand
CAATAGAATTTTTTAACGCCATAAGTTCATTCAGTTTTTTTTCTTTTTCATACTGATCATAGGCATTGTGTATATACAGAAGTATGTGGCCGGCGGAAGTGTCATTAAACGGGATCAGCATACCTGTGACGGGTTGGCCGGGTGATCCGATAAAAGTCCATTTGGGAAGAGGTATCGGATCTGTTTTTGCCTGGTGCAGTAAGTTTTCAAGCGATGTGAGCGTATCATTCGTAATATCCGCAATATCCTGTATATTTTTTGTCAAGACATCGCTTGCTTTCACGCCGGTGAGTTTCTCGGCGGCGGTGTTCAGATACTGTACTGAACCGGTTTTGGAAAGGATGAAGATGGGGGTATCAATCGTGTTGCAGATTGCTTCATACAGCGACCCATTACCGTTTCTGAATTGATGCAGCTGAAGCTGGTTTGTCAGGAGTGTGATGCGGTTATCTGACTGTGCATTTTTATCCATGGCTTCCTTTTTCATTTTATTCATTCTTTGAAGGGTTAATGCCATGGACACCAAAGCAGCGGAAACGAGAAAAAAATACGCATACAGTATGATTGTGAGAGGTGTGAGATCGGGCATTACTCGTATCGTATCATGTCCCGGTGCGCATTGGAAACCTCCTGATATAGTTTTTGAAAAACCGGATGAGTGTTCCTCAATGTATCAAGATGTTTGAGTGTTTCTCTGGAAGGATGTTTCGTAAAATATGAAAAGAGTTCCAAATATGTTACCGAATCCAAAGGAACCGCTTCAAGCCGAAGTATCAGGGTGTCAAGATATAACTCAGTGCGGTAGGACCGGTAGAGCATTTCAGGAGTGGGCATCGTACCCCGCCAGAACCGCGTATCGATAAATGACGCAATGTACATTTCATGATAGTGTGGATCATTCATAATATGTTCAAAATCTGTTTTTCTGCCTTTGGCATACCATGCATATGTATGGCCGTAGTCGCCGCTGGCGCCATTGTTTTCCCGTAAAAATGTCTCAAATCCATACGAAAATACGGCAAACGATACCAGGATCGCCGCGTACACAGAAAGGAGCCGGGGAAATCGGGATACTGGATAGGAGACAAGCAGAAACAGAAACGGGGAAGCGATCAGATAATAATGGATAGGTTGTTCGATTTTTAAAATATAATAGAAAACAGGAAGAAGTATGCAGGCTGCCGCAATGAACCGAAGATTTTTTTCGTTTTTCCACCAGAGAAACATGCCTAAAGGAAGAAGGAGATACACGAGATAGGAGACAAGCCTTGCGTTATGGGATAGCGGATGTTTTTCGGCAAAATGGATAATATCATCCCCCAGTTCAAATCTGAAGTTACCGGCACTCACAAGCTGAAACGGCCGTAAAAAATGGGCGGAAACGGGATGCGGCGCTCGTTTTTCACGGGCGTGAATAAGCCGTGTGCAGTCCGGGCATCCAGTTGATATTTGATATGTGAGAAAAGGCAACAACGGAATACATCCGATGAAAAGTCCGATGAGCGCATATCTGACATGAAAGATTTTTTGTCCCAAAAAACCCAGGGTAAGTACAGCCAAAAAAATGATGCTTGCCTGATGAAGCTGGATGAGGAAGAGACACGCTGAAATGTAGAGAATCCAGTATCGTGAATCGCTATCGCGTGTAATTTTTAGCACAGCAAACATGAGTGCGGCGGAAAAGGGAAAGATGAAGTCCTGTGCCCAGATTTTACGGGAGTAGAGAATCATCCAAGGTGAGATGGCAATAAGAAGAGTTGAGATAACAGCAAGCCGTATGTGAAAGAATTTTTTTATACTATAAAAATATCCGACGATTGCGAAGGAATTAATGAGCGCGATCATACCGGACACGACGACCGGATCAAGACTAATTGCGGCAAGAGGAAAGAGAAGATAATTGAGGAGCGGTGGGTTGAGGATGCCGACACTGGACGCTGTGGCGGCCGGTGGCATCGAATGGCCGAACAGGGGGCGGGATGCAAGAAACATGTTTGTTGCCTCATCTGTTTTAAATTCAATAAGATCCAGGTTTGTAATGCGGAAAATCAGGGCTAAAACGAGTATAATGACGGACATACGAGAATCATAGCATATGTTTGAACAAATCGGCGTATATATTGCGGCCTTTTTTACAAGTCTGGGGTTATTTCAGGTCAACGGTGTACCGTCAAAATCAGTACGTCCCTCTTTTGACAGTTCCGTATTTATTACTCCGCCGCCTGATTCTTTATCATTTTCCATCATCCAGTCTTCAGGATCAGCAACGATAAAAGAACGATTGGCGACCCGGTCGGCAGAGTTAGGACTGCGAAATTTCGTTTATCAGGGAGAAGAAATCCAGACAGACGCGACATCATCGGTCCGGCTTATACTGGAATCGTTTTTGGGTATAGATGTTGGAAAAGACAGTGATATTTCATTTGTGCAGGTTCTTTCAGATAATTGTGTTGTCGTTCAGAAAAAGGGAATAGTCCGCTATATGTCAACGGGCATCATGCCTTTGAGTATCCGTTCGTATCCGGTCATCGTAAGAATTGATACAGGAAATCTGGAAATATCCATTGATCCGGATACATCAAATATCAGATTTACGCAGATGTCAGGATCTTCAACTCTTGCCTATAACGATCAGACATTTACAAGTCGTGTACGATATGTGAATGCAGGTGAAACGTTTGACTTTGATACGTCGCTCAGGGATCAAGCGCAGTGAGAATAGTAGAGTCTTCATACCCTAAAGCCCAAAGAGCCAATCCGCCGAGATTATACTGTTTCACCAAAGCTTTTTTAGCTTTCAGCGAGTCAAAAGTAGGATAAAAAGCCTGATAGAATGTCCCGGTATCCTGGTCTTTGTAGACAATAGACGATTCCTGTGTCTGACGGTCGAAAACAGGACTGCAGCTTGCACATTGTCTGAGAAAATCTTCTATCGATGCGCTGCTTTTTGTCACTCCGGAGTCCGGAAGAACAGCCGATCGTGATGATTCGGAAATAGTTTCCCACTGATATCCATAGAGCGGTGCACCAAGATAGAGTTTTTCCGGTTCAATGGATGAAAGTGCAAGACGTATGGCTGATTCAGTATCAAATTCGGCATCCTTACCGAATCCAGACAGTGGCGATACAGCGCCGGTGACAAATGAGCCGGCGTAGTGGAAATCATATGCCATGAGGACAACGCGGTCGACATAGGGTGCAACTGCGGCCAGATCTATTATCCGTTTGTGCAGAAGAGCGTCGGGAGCAATTTCGATGGTCAGTGTCCAGGGAGAGTTTTCCCGAATGTGCCGCACGAATGCGGTAAAGTTGGTCCTGGATGCATCGCTTGCCTCGCGGAAGCTTTCAAGATCAAGATTCAGATCAGTCAATGTGTATTGGTCCATAATGGGTGTGATTTCGCGGATAAGTGTTTGTGCGTTGATTTCAGGTTTACTTACAAGCAGCTCAATGTCATCGGGAGACAGACTGAACAGGACCAGGGATGTAACATCCGTCCTGTTGAGTTTGCCTGATGAAAGGGCATGCCATCCCGGTTCGGCTTCAGCAACATTCTCCATCTGACGTATCGTTCCGTCACTGTTAATGGTCAGGGCAAAGTACGCGATATCAGTGATATGTGGTGAATAGGTATTTTTCGCGCGGGTAATCAGCCAGTACGGCAAAAATCCGATCACGCGGGTTTTCGGAAAGAAATACTCGAAAAAGGCTGTATTTCGCGATTGTGAAAAATAGAATAATAGGATGAAACCGCATGCGATGCCGGTGACGATTCCACCTACAGCAATGAATATTTTTTTCATGATTTACCTGATGCGGTCAGTTACATCGATAAAGTTATACGGTTTTTGAAAACTGTAGTGTGCATATGTTTTATCCGGCAGAAGGGGGAATTTTTCATCAAACAGCGAACTGAAAATGACACGGAATGTATTGACCGGAGAGATTGTCGGATAGAGTTCTGTTTGTATAGTATCCGGTACATGATATGCGTTCAGGATCATGGATTTTTGCTGAAGTTCGCCTGATTCTGCAGTCTGCATCGGAAAGTAGAAGTGCTCTTTCCAGAGCCGTTTAAAATACGGGCCTTCATCTGACTGTATAATGATGATAGGATCAGTTGATGAATGACGGAGGATTGTATTGATGATATCCGTATACTGGCTATTTGCATAGAGGATTTTATTGATATTATTTTCCCGAAGCGTTCTTGACTTTTCAGCTTCTTCGGTAATGATTGAGCCGTCGGGGTTAAACACAAACGGAGGATGACTCAAAAAGAGGTGTGCGAACACAAATTTTGGTCCTTTTACCCTGGAAAATTCCTTCAGGTATTTGACCTGCTGTGTGATCAGGAGCCTGTGGTTTTCCCGTGATTGAGTATCGTGTTGAATGCGAAAGAGTGTGTCCAAGGGTCCAAGAAGTGTTGTGGCACGGAATGCTTCGTAAAACTCCGCGATACATGCTGATTTTTCAAATCGATACGAAAGATCGGCTCGGGCATCTTCAATAATTCCTGACCAGTTCGAACCTATATGAATATACCGGTACCCTTTGTTTTTCAGGTATGATACGACGCCATTATATTGGATAAGATCGTACAATATTCTTTTGTCGGTCGTATCCTTGCCAGGTAACCGGATGAGTTGGTCTATGTAATTCATATTGAGGGATGATGCAAGCGACAGGGATGTAATCATATAATTGGAATTGCTGTCGTGGGCAATATAAAAACCATGCGATGCAAGATAGTCTGAAAATGCAGAATTATCGAATCGGAAATTGTTCTTCAGTGATTTTTCACTCGGATACCGTTCGGCGATAATATAGTAAATATCCGGCAATGCAGAATTGGGATTGGTATGTACTGATTTTTCCGTTTTTGGGATAACTGGCGCAGTGCGTATCTGTCGTGCAATAGTACATACCGGCAGAGCTATAAGAAGGATTGATACGATGTTTACGGCATGAGTTATCGCATGAAGATTAAGGTGTACGAAGAGGATGGGAAGTGCGACGATTACGAATAAAAGAATATAGAAGGGAAAGAAAATTGAATTATCGGGTATGCCCGTATGACCCCACGAAAAAAATAGGAGCGACCAAACGCTGATAAGTAATCCGGCACGATATCGGTTGCGAAGAAGCTTGCCGAATATAAAGAGAAGAATCATGCATGAAAAAAGAATGATGAGTGCAGGCTGAAGGATTACTTGCGGAATTGTTTCACCCATGTTGACAGAGTAGTAAAACACGAGAGGATAGAGGGAAAACAGGTACGGATGAAGGATGAAGAGTTTACGAAAATGTTTCATTGTTTTTGTCATCAGGAAGAATTGCAGGAATTACCTGTGTTTCTCTTCTTTTTTTAATAAACCAGACAGTGATAATAGAGGAAATAATAAGTATGAGGAACCAAAGCCATGCAAGCGACCGCTTTTTTTGAACAGTAAACATGGTAGTAAATGTAGTTTGGCGCCCGTCTGGAGTGCG
>JBGSUE010000051.1:0-24638 GCA_041753515.1 Patescibacteria group bacterium | reverse complement strand
TTTGTTTATAGAGTAATAGAAAATATACTGTTGATGCGGTCAAAAACGGTGCAATAATATGGGGAGAACTGCCTAAACGCGCCCATACGATATACCAAAATGATACCGAGGAAACGGCAGCAGTCAAAACAGCAACAGCATGAGACACAAGAAGGGATAACATCAGATAGGTTGCGATAAGACCCAATGCCCCCATGACAATGGATGCAATTTTGTATGTGAAATACGTTGTGCTCCCCACATGAGCAAACAAACTGACAAAATACGGATACAGTGGTCCTTCGGACTGGAAATAATACCAGACAGGCTGTCCGTTTAATATCGGCAGAACCATTTCGTGCAAATTGGAAATATCCCCAAACCATTCCCCGGGAATCTCATCAATACGGTAAAGACATACTGCACAATAGAAAATCAAAACAACAACGAATAGGAAATGCTTTCTCATGCCTTCACAAGTTCATAAAATAGTGCCCCGGACGAATCAGCGCTCACTGCCTTGGACATAATCCGGGCGAGATACGAAAGAGGGAATAAACCGGAAGACCCTTTCCACAGCACCCATTTTCCGGTGAGCATATATGATACAAGGTATGGTACTGACACATAATGACAGATATCCATAACACGGGACGCTCGTCGATCCATATAGCCCACCCTGCGTTTTATCGTAAAACCGGCAGATGTAAAAACACTGTCCCATTCTTTCCTGGTAAAAAGATTGATATGGACCTGCTTTTTTCTCATATACCGTGTATACCAGTCTCCTAAAAATATCGAACCAAACAGATACTCATCCCAGGGTTTTGCCATGACGGTTGTGAGAAGCCTTCCGCCCGGTTTGAGCACCCGGCGGATCTCAGACACCGTCTGGCGTATATCGGGAATATGTTCAAACACGCAATTTGATACAACGGTCCGGTAACTGTTTTTGTTAAACGGAAAAATTTTGCCGTCATAGACGACAATATTTTTGTATACACCCTTCTCCCGTGCTTCATTCATCCGGGACCCATCAACATCAAGGCCAGCATCAACAAACCCAAATACGGTTTTGGCAAAATACCCATCACCACATCCAACATCCAATACCGGACGTTTGAGCGGAACATGCTCTGCATAAAGCGTTGCCTCAACTGAACGTATGAGTGATAAAAACAATGGTCTTTCAGTTAAGTATTTTTTCAAATATTTTCTTGTTTCATCGCTACGATTTTTCATAGTGTCCTTTCAAATTCGTCAACAGTTTGTCGAAGAGAAAATTCACGCTCGATCTCCTGAACGGGACGGATATATTTCTTTCTGTTTTTCATAATAGAGATAATACACGACGCAATCGACTGACTATCCGAAATAGTTGATATCAAACCCATTCCGGTTTTTTGTACAGGAACACGAACACCTGGAAGATTGCTGGCAACGACAGGAGTTCCGCTCAACATTGATTCTACCTGTACCATACCGAATGCCTCTGTTGCATTCACGCTGGACAATACCAATACATCAATAAAAGAATAAAATGCCCCGATCTGATCCTGAGCAAGATTTCCCAAAAATACAATACTATCCTTGCGCTGTTCAACCAGATCCATAATTTCTTTTTTATATGCTTTTTCCCCAACCGGATCCATAGATCCTGCAATGACAAGTTTGACTTGTTTCTTCAGGAATTTTTCTATATCATCCAATGCGCCGATCGCGTACTCCACACCCTTCTCTTTGGCAAGCCGTGCGGCAATTCCAATACACACGAAACCTGTTCCAATGCGTTTCTGTAATTTTTTCCTGTATATGGTATCTATGCGGGGTTTTGGCACTGGAGGATAAAATGTTATAAGCTTTTTATTTACTCTTTGTAAAGCGGGGACGCTTTGTGCATAATCATCTGTATACGTTATAACTTTATGACAAAGAAGTAAAGAAAGTCCTGTTGTTAAATTTATAGCTTTCTGAACAATATAATTATACGGTGTATAAGGAAGTCTTATGTCACAATGGAATACGCAGACGACATTCTTTCCTATAAGCCTTGCAAATAAAGCTGGGATGAACCCCTCAAATTGCGGTACATTGACAACGACAACATCGTTTTCTTGTACTTTTTTCCAGCTTTCAACCAAAAACACCGGACTGAGAAAACCCTTCGACAAACGCACCCATGGCCTCACCCGTGTCACATGAACTCCGTCCATCGTTTGGACAGTCTCTGCTCCAGCGTCATGTTGAAAACACAGCACACTCACTTGGTGCCCTCTTTTTGACAAGGCACTGGCCATTCGGGAAACATAGAGCGTCAGACCTGAAACATACGGGGAATAATATGTAATTGAAAAAAGAATCTTCATACTCTTTCCAATTCAGAAATTCTTTTCAAAGCTTTATCAAGATACGGATATTTTTCATCATACTGTACGCATCTGTCCGCAACATTGTATATCCAGAATATTTTCACCCTTGCGATATTCTTGTTCAGATATTCAACAATATCCCAGTTATCCTCGATATAGTAGTCAAGACGAAGCGAATTGATAGTTTCAAATTTATGCATATGGGGCTGTTTATTTTCATGATTGATATGTATACCGGAAAAAATAGTACGCATGCCATACCGGTCTAGCCAGCGGAAAAGATTTGGCTGCAGATATCCAAACCTGGCGCTTACCAGATAAAACTCATACCGCTCATCCTTGACCATATCACGCAGACGTTGTGCGCCAATTGACGGAAAGAGGCTGGATTCATGAAGTATTGCCCAGACGAACCGTTCAAATGGCGTTTTAGGTATGTAAAACTTAAGTTTTCTGATGCCTATAATCCTACGCTTTATGTATGTGATTGGCGCGCGTATGATACGGGCAGGGTTGTATGCCACAACCCCGTCAAAATCCAGCCCGATCCTGATTTTTTTTTGTTTCATCCTCCGATACCGTACACAACCACCAATACGCTTATTCCCCAAATAGCCAATGCTGCCAATAACGGCTTATCGCTCGTCACAATTTTCTCCAGTGTCCCCTCTTTGGTACTATACACAATCTGTAAGTACCGCATGATACCGTAGAGAGCCGCAGGAATAGTCACCATCAGCCACTTACGGTCAAGCCATGCAGTATTCAATCCGATTGATGTCAGCCCTTCCGAACCCGGATTTGCTAAAAACGTATAGTACGAATATGTTAAAAATGTCGCATTGGCAAAAACGGCGACATATGCATCCAGAAGCTTTTCGGAATATTGAAAAACGTCAGTATCCATCTGGTTATCCCTTCTCTTTCTCTGGTCTACAATCAGGGAAAGCTCAGCCCTTCTTTTCCCGATGGCAAGAAGCAGGGAAAATGATAAAACGGCTAAAAACAGCCAAATAGATACATGAATATCTGCTGCCGCTTCCCCTGCAAACAATCGCAGCACGTACCCTGATGCGATAGACAACACATCAATAACGGAACGCGTCCGGAAAAAAAAGTAAAGCATCCAATGAAGAATCACGAAAAGCCACGCGGAAAGAAAAAAAGTCATACCGAGTGTGTTGGCTATCACAAGACCAAAAATAAGCAATGCAACGGCTACAAGAAGAGCCGCGCTTTCCGGAATATCGCGCCTGGCAATCGGACGCAGTTTTTTGAACGGATGCCTCCGGTCCCGCTCAACGTCAATCACATCATTCAATATGTAATTTGAAGAAGACAAAAAACAGAATGCAATTGCGCCGGAAACCACATTCAAAAACATATCTGCATTGAAAAGTCTTCCACCAAATACTATGGGGACGAAGAGGATGAAATTTTTCAGCCATTGCCTGGGACGCGCAGCAAAAAGTATTGCCGATAATTGCTTCATATAGTCCCCCAAAGTATACTTGAGCCGGTCTTATTCCCGCAAGCGGGAATACACAATACAGCACGCTACCAATAAAAATCCACCACCCGTCACTACTATCCACACCAGTATGTACGGCGGCTGGTATGTAAACACAATGACAGAATCCCCGGCAGGGACATCTGTTGCAAGAAAGGCATAATTGGCACGCATCACTCTTGCGGGTACACCGTTTACCGTCACAGTCCAACCGGCATCATACGCATCCGTCACCATAAAAACTCCCGGATGCTTCGAAGTCACAGTAAACGACAGTGAATTTTCTGTACGTTCACGCAAGCGTGCAGAAGAAGAGGAAGTTTTTTGTGAAAGAGCGACATCCTGATCGACAATGACGGTATGGTGAAGATCAATATCATTACGTGCGATCAAATTCAGCGCATCATCACCGGACGCGCGAACTGCATGGTGAAACACACCGAACCGTGGAAATACTGCCGTATTTTCGAATACGCTATGCCGTTCATCCTCATACACCGGTTTGAATTCAGTGGCAAAAAACTCCGTTCCTAAAAGCATCATTGACGGCCCAACACCGCGATCCACGACTATATACTTGACTCCCGACACATCCAGTGCTTTTTTTATGAATGTATTTCCCCTGCTGATATACAATTTATTATCCAGTGGATATGAACGGTACTCTTCACCTAAAAGTACCGATAACAGCCGTGCAGTGCGTACGCTGTAGAGTGGATTATAGACATCCAGCGTTGGCAGTTCGATAGCAGATGCTATTTCAAGATTGGATGCGCCAAACACCCGGTCGAGAGTCCCTGCGGTGACATTTTTCAAATGGCTTGTCAATTCCGTTTCAGGATAGAGAAATTTCGGATTGGAGAATGTGACAAACCTATATGCCCCACGATACAAATCAAATACATGTATAAACACGAGAATGAGAACAATACCAACAGTTTTATCCTTCACAATACCTGCACCCGCGAGGGCGCCCACCAAAAATACGGCGGGATACCGCAGTGATGACAGTACGGTATTCCTGTCTGTGATATCCAAGTATGGCTGTTGAGTAAAAACATACACCGCTACGCACACAAAGACAGCCGTAAACAGGAACGTATCATGAAAAAGTTGTTTTTTGTTTGCGCTTCCCAACACATACTCCAGCCCAAATGAAGATAGTACTGCACCGATAATCAGCACAAGCACGAATATCCGATCCGCGGATCCGGAAGTCACCGCCGGCAGATGCAGCGTCCACAATACATTCCCGAACGGTTGTATGGATAAAAGGATGGAGCTGATCAGACAAATCCAAAAAAACCGCACAGTCCGATTTCCATACATCCTTCTGAGGGAAATCCAGAGAAACAGCATGGCAATGATACCGAAATATCCGGCGGTTTCTATATACCCGATTGTTAAATCACCGCGGGTGGGATGGCCGAACAGATCAGGGGAAAACAAACGGAGCATTTTGTACCATGGCACCAATCCCCGTTCAAATATCTCTTCTCCCCCATATACTTTCCGTGCAGACTCTGCATACATGAGAAGACTCGGGCCCAGCTGAACGGCACTTATGGCCAAACCTGCAACCACAGCACCCGCGCTCCACAACAAACGCCCGGTAGGATATTGCCTATCCCACACATGCCAGACCGCAAAAAATACCAGGAAATACATCATATATGCGGTATATTGCAGTTGTCCGGCCAATATTGAAAACGCAAGGCTTAATGATAGTCCGGCCAGATACTTTTTTTTCCCCCGGTCAAGATACAGTTTGAGAAAAAGTAACATGAGTGGAAACCACAATATTGCATGCCCCTCGGACCCAAACTCCAATACCCCGATCATGAGCGTGCTCCATCCGAACGTAATACCTGCGAAATACGATGCAATGCGTGAATGATTAAATCCAGCCCTCAGACACAGATACATAAAAAATACGGATAATACAAGCTGACTGAATAGAAGAAGATTCCATCCCGGCACATCTCCCAACAGCCCAAAGAAGATGAAGGGGTAAAAAACCATTGGTTTGGCGCTTGCCATAAACGGCATGCCATAAAACTGGTATGGATTCCAGTACGGAATGGTGCCTTCACGGATTGAGCGGAACAGATACAGTTTCCACGGAAACATCTGGGCAACGGAATCCTGCATGTACGGATTTTTCACGAGCATTGTGCCGGGAGCCGCCCACGGCTGGTAACTTGTCATGAGAAGGTCGAGAGGAAGCATGATCAGCCCGTGGCGGGCCGGATAAAACAGCACCACTGCAGGTAAAAATATGAAAACAAGAACAATCAATAATTTCTTCATGGGAAAGTAACCCGATTTTACCCGACTTCCCCCCGTGCTACAATCACTTCATGAAAATTGCAGTCATCGGCGGAGGAATTACGGGTTTGACGGCGGCGTATGAGCTAACCAAATATGGCCATACCGTTTCAGTTTATGAAAAAGATACCGTATTGGGCGGACTGGCGCATGGGTTTACAGGCGAAGGGTGGGACTGGCCGCTGGAGTTTGCTTACCACCACTTTTTTACAAACGACTATTCCATTATCAATCTTGCAAAAGAACTGGGTATGGCAAATGACCTCATCATCAAGCGCCCTATCACGGCCACTCTCCTGCCGGACGGATCAGTCACCCAACTTGATTCCCCGATCAGTCTTCTCAAATTTTCAAAAATTGCTTTACCTGACCGTCTGCGCACCGGCATGATGCTTGCCGTCTGTAAGCTCAATCCATACTGGAAACCACTTGAGAACCTGACAGCAAAAGATTTTATCCGCAAAACCGGCGGTGAGGCGGGCTGGAAAACTATCTGGGAACCGCTTCTCTATGGCAAATTTAATGAATATGAAAGTAAAGTTGCAGCATCGTGGTTTTGGGCACGGATCTATAAACGCACGACAAATCTCGGATACTTCCGCGGCGGCTTCCAGCATTTCGTGGAAACCCTCGCCTCCGCCGTCCGCTCACATGGCGGAACTATCAAAACGAACTCATCGGTATCATCCCTCAAATCCCTCAAAGCAGACTCAATCCTCCTTACCGCACCAACACCAATTGCATCTGTATTACTACGAACCATGAACCACGAACTACGAACCAGTCATATCCCCCATCTCCATGCCCAAACACTGATTCTTGAAACCGATAGGCCGATTTTGAAAGATGTGTACTGGCTCAATGTCAACGACCGGACATTCCCGTTTTTAGCTGCCGTAGCCCATACCAATTTTATGGATCCATCCCACTACAACGGCCACCATCTCACCTACTTCGGCAACTACCTCCCAGATAACCATCCGTATCTGACCATGAAAAAAGAAAAACTGCTGTCGACGTTTATGCCCTTCATCAAACGCCTGTATTCACCTACGAACCCCGAACCCCGAACACTTAACTCTTTTCTCTTCACCGCTCCCTTTGCCCAGCCTGTCCATGAACTCAATTACTCCCAAAAAGCACCAAAGATGGATACCGGAATACCCGGAATCTATCTTGCAAACATGGATTCAATCTATCCGTGGGACAGGGGCACAAACTACGCAGTCGAACTTGGCCAGAAGGCTGCTAAAAGAATTATACAAAGCTAGAAACTGCAGCTGATCATAGTGAAAAAATCCTGAAGAAATGCGTTTTGGGAATCATTCACCATACTCCAATTGCTCAATTCTGCTTTCCAGAGTTTTCCGCCAGCATAAAATACCACAGCTAAATTCCCATCAGGCGCAGTTTTTGATTCAGATAATTTTGGATAAATCGTCAGGACTGAATTTCCGTTAATATTATTGTCCGTGATTGTAACGAGGTTCTTCACATCAGGATATTCTGTTTTCCAGTATGCAAAATACGCTTCCCGTTTTGATCCGCCTGTATATGGAAGTTCTTTTAAAAACGTCACAGCTGGACGATATCCTGAATCACGATTAAAATATATGCCCGCGTAGGAATCTATTTCCCATTTTGGAGGCATACATAAATTCAATCCTGCATACACAGACCTCGTCCAGTTGGCTCCAGGTGTATACCGTACTTTTTGAACCGTTGAAGCAACATCAACAGCAGGAGAAGAAATAACTTCCATTGGATTTACGTAATCTGTAGGCACAGCTATCACAGATGGCATTTCAGTCGGTATTATATTGAATTGATTGAGTTTATCGGAAAGAATGCGATTCTGATTAAATAAGACTCCGATCACAACCACACTAATACTCAACAATACAACTAAAACTGGTACCAGTTTGGGTGAGGACGGAGGAGTCTCATGCATTTCAGAATTTCTATTCTGTACGCGGTCAATTTTTTCCATATACGTTCGGTATTTTCTACATTTCATTATAACAGACTAGTAAAAAAACGTGCCCTCTATGGGAAATAGTTCGCCTGCCCAACAAACTATTCCCCATATAAAGCACGTTACATTTATTGTTTTTCAGTATAAAGCCTGCTTTACACTGAAAATCGTTTACGATTTTTAGTGCCAACTACTATTCCCCTTAAAATACACCTTCCGGCATATTTTTGACTATAAACCTGCCTTTATCCTAAAAACTTTCAGGACACACAAACTATTCCCCACTCAAAATGCGTTTGTTTATGCCTTCTTTAAGGTAAATCTGTCTTCACAAAATTTCTTTATTACAGGATATAATTTTTCTTTTCTATATCCTACCGGATTAAATGTACTCACCCCGTATAACTCTACTACTCAAGTATTTCAAACTACTACATTCGGTGCGAATGATTGTACAGTCCGACAGTAAAAATGTCAAATAATAGTAAGATAAATTGAAAGTTTTGTTATAAGATATAACGAAGACAGTATGTAACAACAATATTGTGAAACATGATTTTATATTGCTGAAACAATCTAAATTCATTTTTCCAGCTTCAAAAAAATATTTGACAGGATATTTTTTCACTGGTACATTTTTGAAGTAGATATCGATTTCATCTCTGCTCAAGATGAGCGATATCAAACATAAAAGGCATTACTACTCGTAGCCCAAACCCAAATTTCTGCTAGCGGTAGTGATGCTTTTTTTTATGCAGCCTAGTGCTGCAAATCCCGCTGGAAGTCCGCCGTAGCTTTAGCAAGACGGGATGTAAATGATTGTAATCCCCCTAAAAACATCAAACCACGCGTGTTGCGTGGTATGGTGTATATATCCTCTCGTACGCTGTTTTACAGCGTAAATATGGGGATGCTCAATCCCTTCTTTTTCAGCTGTAATAGCTGGTTTCGTACGTCATTTTCAAAACGCTGCTGCTCCAGCGTCTGAACATCCATACGGATCCGCTTCCCGCGGAACGTTCTTTTCATCAGCCCATTCACCCTGCCCAAATGAACAAGATGACCCAAAATTCTCTGCGGTAGACTATTCATATATTTATTGAAGACTTATTTGTGATTTCTGTCAAGTCCCATAGGATTTTGCTACTGTATTTTTTATATATCTTATAGTTAATTTAACAGTATATAGACCGTATTATCAAACTAAACAATTTTTAAAAATTTTATGTGGATAACTTTTGGACAATATATTGACACGAATATTATCGTGATTTTGAAAAAAATTGAAGGATCCGGCAGAATACCGAGTCACATGTATGACCCTTAGAATAATGAATGCTCCACACTGCGCGCCATACTTTCCCCCGCCGGAAGATACAGTCACAGAAATATGAACTCTTTTTTTCAAAATGATACAAGGATACTAATCGGGGAAGCTCAAGTGGGTACATATACATCACCTCCTTTATGAACATACATATAAGTTCTTGGAGATGTGTACAGGTGAAGTATACCAAAAAATACCCAATAAATCAACCTTGAAGTTTGGCAAAAAAGAGCTGGCCGGCGGGAGTCTGGTGCACTTTTGTCAGAACAACAGCTATATCGCGGCCTACTTTGTCTTTTGCATCCTCAACAACAACCATCGTACCATCTTCCAGATACCCGACTCCCTGTGTCCGCTCTTTGCCTTCATGGGTAATTTTCAGTGTAATTTCCTCTCCTGCAATCAATGAAACACGAAGGGCTTTAGCCAGTTCATGAACAGAAAGCACTCTTACTCCCCGCACACCCGCAAGTTTTGCAAGATTATAATCCACAGTGAGAAGTCTGACGCTATCCACTCCCAATTTTTTATACTTCTGCGCAAGTTCCACAAGCTTGCTGTCAACTTCTGTAACTGCCGGCAGATCATCGGCAATAATTCGGACTTCCAGCTCGGGGCTGCTATTTTTTTCCTGAAGTTGGGATACGACATCCAACCCCCGCCTCCCTTTTGCACGCCTGAGCGATTCGGCGCTATCGGCAATATGCTGAAGCTCGGAGAGTACAAATTGCGGAATAAGAAGAGTGCCTGTCAGGAACCCGCTTTTGGCAATTCCCACGATTCTCCCATCAATAAGAATGCTTGTGTCCACGAGAACCGGATGACTGTATGGGGACGATGGTATTACAGCAGTATCTTCATGCTTGACTCTACGGAAAGGCCGTGCAGTATACTCGCCAAGTGTTGAAATATTTCTGACAATTTCGCGAGCAAGGGCTTTCGTAAACGCGGCAGGCGGGCGGCTCAAGCTTGATAAAGGAAATTTCCAGCGTGACTCTTCCGGAACTGACGGTACATCTTTTACATTTGTTGTTTTCTTTTTTCTGGCCATGCAGTGAATTTTACCATATTATGGTCGTTAAATTTTTTCCAATGCTACGTAGACGATTGATTGTGCAGGCACATAGACTGTTTTCATAAGACCAAACGCAGACACCTCAACTGTTTCCTGGCCACGATTACCGAGATACTGGTGGCGGATAAAACGATACGATCCCGGCTCAACATTTTTATACGTTATAGGAACGTTTTCTGATATGCCTCGTGAAGAAAAATTGACAAGCATAATTTTAATGGTATTTCCCTCTGTTGTCGCCCATGCGTTCACTTCCGTCCCTTCGCCTGTGAGTGACACGCGTTTTCCCATCATCTGATCCATATATGAATAAACTCCATATCTTGGCTTCGTTCGCAGTCCGTTGTCCTCATGCGTTATCATCCCCCATCCGTCTCCATTGGTTTGTCCGGGCCCATCAATAAGCTCAAAAGAGAATAAATAACGCGGAGGATTGGTAATCAGCTGACGGATAGTAGAGGCTGTGTGCACTGCCGAATACATTGTCCCGTATCCTGTATCACGGGCACCGGTATGCCCGAATTCCGTGATAAGCAGAGGAATGTATGCATAGTGCGGATAATCCAGAAGCGCCAATTGCGCATTCTGGATATCAGTCGCATATTGAACCGGGTTTTGGATATATCCGTGCCACGATATAAAATCCAACCGACTGCCGCTTTTGGCCAAGGCTTTGATCCAATTCGGATACATCCCCGTTGTGGCAGGCCCGCCAAGATAAAATGTATTCGCGTTATTAGCCCTACCAGCACCAGTAGCTGCGTACTGATACAGAGTAAGATAATTTTTCGCACCCCATGTTTTCCATGACCCAAACTGTGCCAGATCCGGCTCATTCCATACTTCATAGTACACGCCTGATACATTCAAGCCAGTCCTGCCGCTGACATGTTCTATCAACCGTTCAACGACTAATGCCCATTCATTCCAATTATCCGGCTGCTCCAGGATATTCCCACCCCTGGCTATTGCCGGAGGCATATAGGAAAGGGAGAGAAGAGGGACAGCGCCTGCTGAGAGTATTGTCCGGATTGACGTATCAATCTGAGTAAAATCAAAATGCAGCTGACCGGCGTCACGCCGCACCATATTGTATTGATTAAAAATATGGTCAAGCCGAATTATTTTCGGACTCAAAGCTTTCACTAAATTTGCGGCAGGGGCAAGCATATCACCTTTCTCTTCCCCACCCTGTGCAAACGCATGATAAAAATCAAGGTTCACCTCATTACCCACGATCAAGGCATCAACAACGATGTTTGCCGGTACTTCTTTAGCCCTCGGCCACAGGTCAAAACTGACCATGCCGCTTGACATCAAGAATGCCAGAATAAGGGCAAATGCGAGAAGAGTAATTTGAAATATTTGATTATAAAATAGACCTCTTTTTCCGAATATACTTTTACGTGACATACATATTCCAGAATACCCTACGTGTATGATTTACACAAGAATTCCGGATGCCTGTTTGAGGTTTTTGACTGTTGTGGGTGAGAGTATGTGGGAAAATTTGAGGCGTTTTGCCTCCATGTCTCTTCTATCCCCTCCGTTGACCCGCCGGATTTCACCCAAAAGCCCTACCTCACCATACACGACGGTGCTCTCGTCAATAGACGTATTTTTAAACGACGAAATAACTGCCAGACAGATGGCAAGATCTGCCGCTGGTTCTTCTATTTTTATTCCTCCGGAAACATTTACAAAAATATCGAAGGTGCCAAGCGGAATATTCAGGCGTTTCTGAATAATGGCAACTAAAAGTTGCAGGCGATTGTAATTAACACCGTTTCCGACTCTTCGGGGGATTGCCAGCTGACTTGAAACAACAAGTCCCTGGATTTCAACAAGAATTGGACGTGTCCCTTCCATAAGAACGGTCACGACTGATCCGGATACATTCTTTACCCTATCCTGCAAAAATATTGCAGAGGGGTTATCTATCTCTCTTAGTCCTTTTTCCTTCATTTCAAAGATCCCCACCTCATCGACAGCACCAAACCGGTTTTTGAGCGTCCGCAAAATTCTGGCATCGGCAAACCGTTCCCCTTCCAAAAACAACACCGTATCCACCATATGTTCCAACACTTTCGGACCGGCAACCGTCCCTTCTTTTGTCACATGACCGATGATAATGACCGCTACACCTTTTGATTTTGCGGTACGTGTCAGAAGTTCGGCACAATACCGCACCTGCCCGACCGATCCGGGCATTCCATCAAGTTCTTCCGACGAGAGTGTCTGGATTGAATCGACAACAACTAAATTGTCATTGCGAGCCCCGTCTTCGGGGCGCGGCAATCCCGGACGAGATTGCTTCACTTCGTTCGCAATGACATCGCGAATCATCTCCACATTAGTATCCGAAAGAACTGTAATATTTTCTCCATCTATTCCCAGTCGTTTTGCACGAAGTTTTACCTGTTCGGCAGATTCTTCCCCTGCCACATACAATCCTCCGATTTTCCCCAACACATGTAACAAGAGTGTTGATTTTCCGATACCGGGGTCTCCTGCCAGAAGTGTCACAGATCCCGGCACAATCCCACTACCCATCACCCGGTCAAATTCCCCAAACCCGCTCTTCAACCTGTTTTTTTCAATATGCTTTACTTCAGACAATTTTACGGGCTTTACGCTGAGCAAAGTACTTTTCCCTTTTTCCATTTCCCTTTTCCCCTCTTTCACCGTCTCCACCAGGCTATTCCACTCCTGGCATGACGGACACTTCCCGTACCATTGCGGCGCTTCAAACCCACACTGCTGACATACGTAAGAAGAACGAGGCTTCATGATGCTATTTTATCACGCTACGGAAATAATTATCTGTAACCAATAGGCTTTTCAGTGAGGGTCATGGAAAGACTGATTTTTCTTTTCTCCGGTTGGACGTCTTCTACCATACAGCTAATCTCATCTCCGACTTTGGGTTCTTCACCGGGTGTGATTTTCGAAATATGGATAAGCCCTTCAATGCCGGGGCTCAGATTCACAAACACTCCATACGGAGTAACGCGTGTGACTGTTCCTTTTACCACACTATCCTTGGTAAACATATCAGGGACATCTTCCCATGGATCGGGAAGAAGCTGTTTCAATGACAAAGTCAGCTTTCCTGTATTTTCATCAACACCGATAACCTTCACTTTCAGGGAGTCTCCGGTTTTAACATATTGGTTCGGATCATCCACCTTCTCCCATGCAATTTCCGATATATGGATAAGTCCTTCAATATCATGCGATTCCCCTCCCGAGTCAACGGAAAACTTTGCAAATGCACCAAATGCCACAACACCGGTAATTTTTGCCTCTACCGTATCGCCTACATGAACTGCGCTTAAAAGCAGTTTCTGTTTCGCCAATGTCTCTTCTTCCATGACCGCACGCTGGGAAAAAATGAGCCTGTTCGTTTCCTGATCCACCTCCATCACTTTGACGCGAACTCTCTTACCGATAGCTTTATCAAGTTGCTTTGCCAATCCCTGCTCAAGCTGCGACTGCGGTACATATCCGCGAAGACCTCCATAGTCCACAAGCATGCCTCCCCGCACTGATTCTTTAAGAATAATGTCAACCAGTTCCCCATTTGTGCGCTTTTCCTCAAGGTCTTTCCACCGCTTCTCAAAAATACTGCGCCTGAGTGATAATACTGATTGACCACGGTCATTTTCCGCAACAATAACCTGCGCCGTCACCATATCGCCAACTTTGAGAGCCATAAGTGCATCTTTGTATGACTCAAGTTCCCTGTCGATGACAACCCCTTCGGTTTTCCCACCCACATCAACCGTTACTTCTTTGGGACTAACTCCCGTTACAGTACCGGTAATAATATCGCCTTTTTTGATGCCTTTCAGGGTATACCCGGTCGCTTCCAAAAGCTCCTCCATCGTTTGGGGTTGTTGTTTCTGAAGTTTTTTTGATTTCTCAAGTACTTTTTCCTGCCTGCCGGTAGGCATGGCCTGAGTACTTTTCCCTTTTACCTTCGCACTTTTATCTTTTCCCTTTTTTTCTGCCATGCATGAATACCGCCTTTCTTCTCAAGATTTGAGTATTATACCTCAGTTTGAAACCTGATACAAGGCATATGACGGGTTCCTGTACACGACAGGTAAAAATTCTGCCGATGGAGTCGCGGCAAATGCAGATGAATCAGTGGCAATAATATAATCGATGTTTGTACGCTCCAGCAATCGGACTAATGCTGCAGCACGCGTTGACTCAAAAACCGAAGACTTTATACGCTGCCGATCAAACATGTCCGTATTCGTATTTGCCAAAAGATACGGAGCAGAAAGATACATGGGTCTGCCGGTTAAAAAATGAATATACGGGGTAGTACTATCCTGGGGAATAAACCTGTGATCTACTAAAAACACGCTGTCTTTCTCTGTATGATTTCTGATATATTCCGACAATACTTCCATATCCGCCGGTACGGTGTTGCTTTTTCCTGTTGTTATTTTTCTGATATTTGCCCCTGCTTCATGAATAGCGCGCGGCAGGGTGCAAACGACTATCATAACGGCAAGCACCATCCCGATGATCCACGGTTTTATGAGTGACAGATGTAACGCACTTAAAGCCGCATAATATGATACGGCAATAAAAACAACAACAAGAAAATTGAACGTGTTTGCTCCTCCTGTTGTCTGTTCAAAGAAAAACCCCAACACTAAAGAAACAATTATTGATGGAATAAAAATGATATGAAATGCTGATGGGATCTTTTGAAGCCACGATTTTTTTGTTAATGCTGCAATTATTTTTGAACCGAATATCGCTGGAATATAAAGAAGCATATACAACAATTCATACGGCAGAACGCGCCACCATTTTCCGTCTCCCGCAAAAATGACACGCGCAAGCTCAAGCCGGTCAAGCTTCAGACCCGGCTGGACGATAAAATTTTCAAACCTCCAGAATCCGGTAAAGTACAGGCCTCCGGCAGAATGATTAACTGGAAGATAGATGAGCAGACTCAAGAAACTTGATAAAAATGCCAGTTTTAATATATCTGTTCTGTGCCTAATCCATTCAACTGCCGCATATATCCAAAGCCCGAAAATCAAAAAAAAGGCGAAGTAAATTTTTAAGCCTGTAAGGCTTGCTATAACAAGAGCCATCCACATAATTGAGATCTTCACTTTTTTGATGGTTAGAACCAGTAAATTGACTGATCCTAAAAATACGGATACTGCGTATGCACGAGGAAAATTTCCCAGAAAACGGACACCGTCCTCAAGTGAACTCATAGTGAATTCTAAACCCCTCCCCCGTACTGCCATAATCCAAGCAATCGCGTCACCCCCGAAATAGAGAAAAAACGTCAGCCAATATCCGTACGCAAGCGGAAGGTTCAATATACGGATAAAACCGATTACGGAAAGTCCGACACTTAAAGATAGCATGATCGGGAGAAATTGATACTGGAGAAGATATACGGGAAACCGGAACACCCGCGCAATATCAGCAACGATCAGATTGGACCAAAAATGGTAGTTGGTAAGAGGAATATGCTCCATTTCCGCCCGGGACGGAGGAAAATGATCAATCAAATTGTTGGAAATTGTCCCAAACCAGATCATATCTGCCGTATCCGAACAGCAGAAAAATATCAAACCACGATGCCGCAAGGACGTAAAAAAACAGACGAGAGTTGAACTGCTACCCCGAGTACAATTATGACAGTTAATATTCTGTACGGTTTCAGCAGAATAAATAGATTCCTGTTGAAATGAGGTCTATTTTTTAAAAAAATAATAAGAAATATCAAAATATACACATAACTTATCCATCGCGCATGGAGATACCCGCCGACATACCCCTGCCATGCCCACAAGGAAAAACCAACCGGAATAAGCAGACTCAGGATAATGAATCGGTCTTTAATATACCGGCTGACAACACCATATGCCGGAATCAGAATTGAGACGGTAAATACTGGTAAGAACACTATCATCCAAAACCAAAACACAGGATCTGTCAGTGAATAAACCGTTTCCATACGAAAAATAATCCTACACAGCCGATTATGCTGGAAATCATACCATATATTACTGACTTGGGTTCATATATGAAAATAACTTCATGATTCCCTTGTGGAACCGGTACAGCTCTGAATGCATAATCAGCCCGGTAGATTTCTGTTTTTTTGCCGTCAACATATGCATTCCATCCGGGATAATAGGCGTCAGACAAAAACAGCAGACCGTCTGTATCGCATGCGGTTCTTACGGTCACCGATTGCGGTTCGTATGATGCTATTGTTGCTTCTGTACCGGAACAGTTCCCAATTTTCAAATCCGGATTTTTTTCAAGAATTGCTATACGGCGAAGGTCCGTAGAAGGTGCCAACACGTCTGAAAGAACATCCTGATTTGACTGTTTTACCCTGTAGGAGTCCACAAAAAAAGCCCGGGGAAATGCATCTGTGAATTCATAGATCGTATACACATGATCATTCCACACAGGTATCAGTTCATCAGGGGGATAAAGCGGCGGTTGAATATCTTTGGGCAAAGCAGTAAATCCTGCAACATACCGCACACCCAAAATCTGTATCATTTTTGTGCGGTACAAATCATCCAACAATTTATCTATCCGGCTTTCCGATGCTAGCGTTGCATCTGCCCGGTCTATCTCATGTGAATACTCACCATCATACTTTGACGCATACACAAGCTCGCCATATCTGCGGATATATATCGAATCGTACCCTTCCGGGGACATCAGATGGAACTGTGTGGCAATATTGCTTTCAAACGCCCCATCCCCGAATGTCCATATCCGTTCATGACCGGTTGTTCTATTCTTCAATTCCGATAATACCAAAGACTCAGGAAACACATATACTTTTTTGGAAAAATAGAGATATTTTTGTGCAAAATATACGGACCCTACAATTGTTGTACCGATTATAATTCCAACGAAGATCGGTCTGAATCGTTTCATGGCACATGCAGCAAAACAGATGACAGCCATACCTGATGGCAGTATCATATTGCGCATCTGAATTATTGCTGTAGACACAAGCGAAGCCGTAGAAAAATTTTGAAGGATTCCATACCAAATATATGCATATAGTATCGCGATACATCCAAAAGCTTGAATATAATGAATCTTTTTCTTGGCAAACATTGCCCATTCAAGACCGTATGAGGCAAGCACAGTGCCGGAAAAAACTGCAATATACAGAATTCTTGACGGTATAAGGACCGAAATAATGGGTACTTTCATCGTGTAGAGAAAAAACCAGCTCACAGGGTTTTTAAAAGCAAGAATAACTGCAAGCAGGAGGAGATATCCCCAAAACGATTCTTTGTCTTTAATACGGATTGCGGAAAGTGCAAAAACTGCTAAAACAAGCGGTATGACGCCGAAATATCCCATCCGTTCATAATAAAATCCTTCACCCGTGTAGTTGTAGACTGCAGGATTACCGAAATAATCCGGAGCGATAAATTTTACGAGTTCTTGAGCCTGCAGCAGGTATCCGTCAAAAAGATACTTTGCATCGGTTGATCCGCGGGCAGCCTGCATCAATGCTTCATAAGACGGCACAAGATGGAGGCCGGATATCAACACTCCCAATATACAGCCTGCAACGATCAGTAATATATTGGATCTCTCTAATGTCTTTACCTGCCACAGCATCCTGGCGGCAACAACTAAACCTGCATACAGCGTCATCTGGAACCAACCCGACATGATGCTCCAAACTATTCCAATAACAATACTCAACAGTCCGATACGTTTATTCTGCTTTATTTTTTCAAAGCCGAATAATATGAGCGGCAGACTCATGGCAGAATATGTACTCATGTACGCTTCTTCCCACCAGACGATGAAAAATCCGGAAAGTGCATATGACAGAGATCCGAAAACGCACGGCCATAATGATAATTTGAGCGACCGTAAAAAAAGCCACATAAAAAAACCGGCAAAAACCGGTTGAAGCATAATAATGAGAGACCAGGCATCTATTTGAGGCAAGATCAAAAACAACCAGGAGAGCGGATGAAAAATTGCAGACTGATAACTTGCAAGTAACGGATTGCCTGAAAATGCATATGGATTCCAGAGTGGAAGATGTCCTTTTTTTAACTCGTCAACTGCAAGAGTTTTGAGCGGATAATGGATTCGAAGATTATCAAATCCCATGGGTTTATTTGGCGGGCCGTTGGGATATTCCGGATCAGGATAACTTGCCCACGGCTGGTAGTAAGAAACAAGAAGATTGGACGGAAACGGCACCTCACCCATCAAAAAATAACTGCGGAATATGAATCCTGTAACCCCACAAAGCAAAACGAGAATACTGATATGAGCATAATACCGTTTCATCCGTGGCTATTGTAATCCCAATTAAATTCTTGGTCTATAGTAAAATCCGCTTTTCAATTATACTGATATCATGGCTATCGTTCTCCGTACACTCATCGTATCCATGATAACTATCGTAGGAGATTTCATTTTAAAAAAATCAGCGGATACAAACCATGTAATGTTATTAATCGGTGGAATTGTATTATATGTACTCAATGCCATCCTGTGGTTCTGGGTATATAAAATAGGACAATTTTCAACAGTTGGGGTACTATATAGCTTATTCACGGTATTTTTTTCCGTCGCTATCGGGACGCTTTATTTTCATGAATCACTTGGCGCAAAAGAGGTGCTTGGAATTGCGATGGGAATTACATCGCTGCTACTATTGGGTAAATTCGTCTGATTTCCAAAAAAAACAGGATTGCTCCGGCAATGACCTATTTTCACGATCCCTTGCGGGATAGCTATTGTTGGCGCTGATGCGTTTCACTTCCCTGTTCGGAATGGAAAAGGGTGGTTCCACATCGCTCAAATCACCGGAACAATCCTGTTTTCTAAAGTAAGTAGTTGCACATAAGGGATAATTCGCCCTCTACATCTCTTTTTCACGGGAATATACTGATAATATCCTTTATATTCCACAGCTTCGACCGATTAGTACGGATTGGCTAAAAACCTCACGGTTCGTACACCTTCCGCCTATATACCCGGTAATCTTCCGGTGGTCTCAATGACGATTGTTCATCTTGGGGTGGGCTTGGTGCTTGAGATGCTTTCAGCACTTATCCCGTCCGGATATAGCTACCCAGCGCTGCTTCCTCTCTGGGAAACAACTGGCACACCAGGGATCCGTTCCTCCGGGTCCTCTCGTACTACGGAGAACTTCCCTCAACAATCGAACGCTTGCACAGGATAGAGACCGACAATGTTGTTACAAAGTTCTTGCTGTTTTGATTCATATCAAAAAAGCTTAGAAATTTGGATACCCGTAAGGGTATACTCTTTATATCGCTATAAAGTTCGGACTATATCTTCCTCGTCCGCCTTGTGGCGAGACGGGTCTGACGTATAGTCTCTGAGGATTTTCCATTCGAAATGGAATCTTTCCTGCTGATTATCTGCACTTGAAAATTATTACCTTTTGAGGTATTTCAAGATACTCAGAGTTTCCAGCATATAGTCAGATTTATACACCATGTAATGGTGTGCTTTCAAAATATAACAGTTGATTTCCCTCAAAGTGGTTCTTAAAACATCGGAAAGCGGACAGCTCTTTATTAGCGCTTCTCAATACGCTAAAGTCTTACTGTCTCACGACGTTCTGAACCCAGCTCGCGTACCCTTTTAACCGGCGAACAGCCGGACCCTTGGAAGCTTCTCCACCTCCAGGATAGGATGAGCCGACATCGAGGTGCCAAACCGCCTCGTCGATATGGACTCTCGGAAGCGATCAGCCTGTTATCCCCGGGGTAGCTTTTATCCGTTAAGCCCGGTCCCTCCCACGAGGGATCCGAGGATCACTAACACCTGCTTTCGCATCTGCTCGACATGTACGTCTCGCAGTCAAGCCGGCTTATCGCGTTTGCACGACGGGTCCCGGTTTCCATTCGGGATTAGCCGACCTTTGTACGCCTCCGTTACATTTTTGGAGGCAACCTCCCCAGTTAAACTGCCCACCAGACAGTGTCCTCCTCCGGGATTTTTATGCCGGAGTAAGTCAGATTTCCTCATTTCGAAGAGTGGTATTCCATTGACGTCCGCCTTACGGCGAGACTCCCACCTATACTCGACAGTCAAAATAAAGTCCTCAGTGCCAAGTTACAGTAAAGCTCCACGGGGTCTTTTTGTCCATGTGCAAGTAGGCCGCATCTTCACAGCCATTTCAATTTCGCCGGGTAGTAGTTCAAGACAGTCACAAAGTCGTTCTACCTTTCGTGCGGGTCGGAACTTACCCGACAAGGAATTTCGCTACCATAGAACAGTTCACTGTGTTATGAATTACGGTTGGATACGTAATCTCATGATCGCTCATGAGGTCGGACTATATCATTCCCCCATTGGGGGAGTTGACGTGTAGTCTCTGAGGATTCCCGAAGTGGAAATATATCAGTAATAGTATATTTTCTCGTTCTTCCTTTTCCTTCATTGATTTTCTCACGAAGTATAAGAATTTTTCGTAAACCTTCAATATTTCTGTGTTCACCTTTCTCCATATATGAAGCCACCTCGCAAAAAATTGCAAAATTCT
Source organism: Patescibacteria group bacterium (assembly GCA_041753515.1). GTDB lineage: Bacteria > Patescibacteriota > Microgenomatia > UBA10105 > UBA927 > JBGSUE01. Next base: position 3,499 of record JBGSUE010000051.1, on the reverse strand, counting down.
TCTTTTTGGATTCAGATAACACCGGATATTTTTGGAAAAACGGTATTACTTTTTGGATAATATCCTGCGGATTTGTTACATCATACGAATGAAGTCCATCTTTCTTTCTTACTTTAACAATGCCACATCCCAATATATTCTTCAAAATATCAAGAATAGATCGGTCTTTTTGGCTTACATTAAAACTCATGACGACTTGCCAATTCACTTTATAATCGGCTTTCCGTCTGAGAGAAATATTGAAACTCCCCTCTCCTTCAACAAATCCTGCCAGAAAATATCCTATATTTTCACTGTTCAGGTCTTTCCTGCTGATTTGCCGCACTGATCGCATTGTCACCATTGTACATGGTAGCGTCAGATACTACAACCGTTCGTCCTTCTCCGCCGGCTGGCGGATCAGGACTCGGTACGGCTCTTCCAGCATTTAGTCAACTTTTACAACTACAAAACTGTATTTCATAGTTACTGCTGCCGTTCACCGGAGCTTAAATAGCTAGCTCCCCTTCTTTCGTTAGGTGACCAACCATTTTTAACTTACCGGCACTGGGCAGGTGTCAGCCCCTATACGTTGCGTTGCCGCTTCGCAGAGACCTGTGTTTTAGTTAAACAGTCGCTTTGTGTCGTTAACTGCGTCCCCCAATGGGGGAAAGGCATCTCCCAAAAGTTACGCCTAGTTGTTTTGCCGAGTTCCTGGAACTACTGTCGCCCGCTTGCCTTAGTATTCTCTACCAGCGCACCAGTGTCGGTTTGCGGTACGGACAAAAATATACACCTCAACGAGACTTTTCCCGAGAACGAAATTATCTGAATTATCATCCGGTTGCCCTTCAGATTCTCATTTGCTTCTACAGCTAATCATGTAAACGGATTTCCCTATCTACACTACTTTGAAGCTTAGATCAGGCGGTTGCCTGACTCAGACACATCCCATCCTGTCATCCCTTTGAGTCTTAATCTGTACATTTCTGGTAACGGAATATAAACCGTTTATACATCGAGCTACCCCGTCAAAAGAGACGGACTCGCCTTAGATCCGACTTACCCGAAGTCGACGAACGTTGCTTCGGAAACCTTGCGCATTCGGCATTAATGATTCTCACATTAAAACGCTACTCATACCGGCATTCTCACTTCTTGCCGCTCCAGCTGGCCTTCCGGCCTGGCCTTCACTGCTGCAAGAACGCTCCCCTACCACTTCTCCTTATAAATAAGGACAAATCTCTGTCTTCGGTACTATAGTTGAGCCTCGATCATTTTCGGCGCCGCAGTTTTCATCCAGCGAGCTGTTACGCTTTCTTTAAAAGATGGCTGCTTCTAAGCCAACTTCCTGGGTGTCTTCAAACGACGACCTCCTTAACCACTTACTATAGATTAGAGACCTTAGACGAAAGTCAGGGCTGTTTCCCTTTCGACACACGCGCTTAGCCGTGCATGTCTGACTGGCATGGTAACACGAAAAGTATTCGGAGTTTGGTTGACGCAGATTCCTTGCGAAACCTGCATCATTCAGTGCTCTACCCCTTTCGTGCATAACATACCGCTATACCTAAATATATTTCGGGGAGAACCAGCTATCTCCAAGTTCGATAGGCATATTACCCCTAACCACAAGTCATCCCACAATTTTGCAACATTGACGGGTTCGGGCCTCCCTCAGCCTTTCGGCTAAGTTCACCCTGCTCATGGTTAGCTCACTTGGTTTCGGGTCTACCAAAACCTGCATTTAGTTCGCCCTATTCAGACTCGCTTTCGCTTTGCCTCCCCCTCAAAACTTGCTCCAAGCTAAATGCTTGGCTCAACCCTTACAGGGTTAGCAAATTTTGAGGGTTAGACTGCAGATTTCGATAACTCACCGGTTCATTCTTCAATAGGCACGACGTCACTCGTCCTCCGGACGAGTAAATCCCAAATCTCAAATCCCAATTTCCAAAAAAATATTTGGTCATTGAGATTTTGACATTGAGATTTCTTGTCCGAAGGGTAAGCTCCGTCTGTTTGTTAGCTGACAATTTCAGGTACTCTTTCATTCCCCTTCCGGGGTGCTTTTCACCTTTCCCTCACGGTACTCGTTCACTATCGGTCTTGTTTGATGTTTAGTCTTGGAGTGTGGTCACCCCGGATTCAGAAGGGAGTTTGCCGTCTCCCAACCTACTCAGGGACATCCTATGTCTTTCTCAGCTTTCGTATACACGGCTTTCACGTTCTTTGGCCACCTATTCCACGGTGTTCTACTAACCTCGAAAATACAATATTGGAGCCCTACAACCCCGAACAAAAGTTCGGTTTGGACTGTTCCCTTTTCGCTCGTCGCTTACTAAGGGAATCTCTGTGATTTCTTTTCCTGCGCTTACTTAGATATTTCAGTTCAGCGCGTTCCCCTCCATGAATAAATTCATGAATCCCTACCATCACTGATAGGGGGGTTTCCCCATTCGGACACCGTCGGATCATAGCTTTTTGGGAGCTCCCCGACGACTTTCGCACCCTAGGCGTCCTTCTTCGGTCAAACAAGCCAAGGCATCCACCTTCTGCTTTAATTTACAAAATATTTATCATTGAAATGTTCTCTTACTCAGTCTATTGAGTAACAGTTAGTTTGTAACCTAATAAATTAGGTTACAAGTTTCTTCACTTATTAAAGAACAAAGTCCTAATGTTTGAATTGCTCCAAACATTAAAATCTAGCAATTTGCTAGTTATTAGTCTCTAGAAATCTCGTAAGAAAAATCCAAAGTCTAATAAGCAGCAAACAGCTTATCAACTCGTTTACTTGGTGGACCCTAAGGGGCTCGAACCCTTGGCCTCCACATTGCAAATGTGGCGCTCTAGCCAACTGAGCTAAGGGCCCTTGCTTTAGTAAACTCGTGTTCAATTTAACGTGCTAAAAAACAATAAAATACTCTTAATACTTTCTTGTTCTTCTTTTTTTGCCTTTAACAGGCGGTTATCTTGAACGGAGGGAATCCTAAATCGGATTGTCGCGTATGCTCTTGTAAGCTTATCCCGAAAAGCTTTAGAGACAAAGAGTGATTATATATATTTTATGTTTGATTTCAAGAGGGAGTTTGTATCTTAGAGAAGCCTTGCTCTTTGGTTAATTTCCGCCTCCACGAGCTCTTTATTCTTGCCATACTTCAGACGAGAGAGTTGCTTGACCATCTCAGCCAATTTGGGGTTCATCCTGGCCTCCTGAGCCTTAATATCCTTATATAGAGACATGCTGAAAGCCGGAACTGGCTCATTATCAACAATGGTATTGATGTAGGCATGATATTTCTCCACATTGGAAAGGTCATTCTCAGAGAAAGTTGGGGCAAATTCGTGTTGCAAGAAATTGGCATCAGTCACACCAATACGGAAGGAAACCATCGTACCGACGTTACCAAAAACAGCGTTCTTAATCTCTTCATCAATCTGGCCGATAAACTGATTAGCCACAATCAGGTTCAAACGGTATTTACGAGCCTCAGACAAAATAGCCGCAAAATCCTCTGTC
>JBGSUE010000050.1:0-2855 GCA_041753515.1 Patescibacteria group bacterium | reverse complement strand
CCATGCATGGGCGTAATTTCCGATGCGGGCGAGAGACGATTCGTACCGGAACAGGTGTGTCACATCCAGTGGACCTTTGGGCACTGCCAGGATAAGTATGCCTAAAAGGAATATTGACACAATGCTTTTCAGATTTTTTGTTGACGCTATATAGACGATATTTCCCATAAAAAACGCAAGGTAGCTGCTGCGTGAATGTGTCAGGTATAAAAGGAACAAAAGAACAATAAAAATACCCGTATTTATATATGGATACTTTTTGAATGCAAAATATGACAGATACATTGTCAAAACGATATATATTCCTGCAAAATTCGGATCAAAAAACGTCGAGGTCAGCCTGTAATAATGCGGATCCCACCCCAGGACCATGATGTCATGAAGATCCGGCATAACACTATATTGTATGATCCCGAATACTGAAAACAGAAGACCGGAGACGGATAGTCCAGATAAAAACCATTCTGCAGGTTTATGACTTAGATATACATCCCATGCAAGGAGTCCATACGCAATAAATCGCACGAGATACAGAGCGCTTGATACATGCGCAATACTGACGAACAGGCTCAGACCAAATACGGCAACAACCGACAGAAAAGGAAGAAACCGGCTGTCTTTTATGATCGGTATGAGTTGTTTGGCATGAAGAAGGAGAATAAAGATAATAACGAAATCATGCAGATATGCGCCGTACACATTCCCCATCTGGCCGATGGGAAGAGTAGCAAATAAGAGAAGATACAGGTTCATACGTACCGTAATGATAATACATACGCAATAAAAACGCCTACCCCGGCGTGCGTAAGCCGCACCGCATCCAGTAAATTGCGTGCCGGCTCCCCTGCCGCATCGAGATTAAGTGATACCAGCACGATACTGACAACAAGAAATGCTATATGTTTCGGATTTTGTATTTTTTCAAACAGATACATATAGACGGGGATGAGAAACACATGATGGTGCTGCCAGGCTAATGGTTCGATAAGAAGTAGAAGCGGAATTGCCGGAAGCCAAACATTTGAACGGATACGAAGAATCGGGAGAATCAGTATGAGTGACATTAGAATGATGACGGCAGGTGCATACGGATTGTCCTGAAGCACTCGTGATACAAACGCCCTCACCCCCTGATTGTAGTACACCTCGACACCCCTGTATTGACCCATGTATGGAACTTCATGAAAGATGTATCTGATAAACGGATCCGCACCGCCATATATATAAGCCACAAGGACCGCCGTGCAGATTGTTACGGCTAATAATACCCAAAACTTTGTATTCCTGAAAAATACAGAGAGCAAAATAAGCTGTGGTTTCAACAGGATGGCAATACCGGAAACAATCCCCGAAGATGAACTCAAGTACAGACCCGATAGAAAAAATGCCAATGCGATAAGATTTGACTGGCCCATACCCAGGGTAAACTGCACCGGAAACCAAAACTGAAGAAGTCCGGATATCACAAATATATTCACTGTTGATCCTGTCAATTTTTTTGATACCCAAACGATTATAAATACGGACAGGATGCTGACGAGAGTAAAAATATTCTGGGCAATCATATATGGAAAGAGGAGAAAAGGCATGTACAGAATAAGTGTGGGTGGCGGATACCCGACGCCGGTAAATAACCCGGGGGCGGTATAGGGTAAAAATCCAAAAAAAAGATTCTTAGCCCCTTCATAATAGACGGAAAAATCTGGAGCTGTCGTTGAAAAAAGTTGTATCATGAAGGATGCCGCAGGCGGTACAGTTTTGCCCTCGTTAAGAATGAATGGAAACTCATCATAACCGCCATGATCATCCCCCGCATGCCATCCAAAAAGCCCAGAAGGAATATATAATCATAGATAAATTTTCCGGCCGGATAGACGGGTATTTCCCACAGCCCCTGATGCATGCCGCGGTCATAAAAATATCCGGCGTTGATCGTTGAATACCGGTTGATATCAGATAAAAATTTCGATACCGATACGTGAGGCGTATGAAGTATCGGTGTGTGAAGACGGCCAATGGACCCCCGTACATTCCATACTTCATGCACAGGTCGTTCCCACACTCCGGCATTGCGCTTTCCCAGACGCACAAACCTGCTCTGTGCTGTTTCCCCATACCGAAGAACACCCCCGAAAAATACATTAGTCCGTCTTATCAAGTACGCGTCATTGGTGTCCGTTTGCACGGCAGTCCGGATTTCCTCGGCAAGCTCACGGCTGACGGTTTCATCGCTGTCGACAAACAACACCCAGTCGCCTTTGCATTTTGAGAGGGCGAAATTGCGGGACCGGGCAAAATCATCCCGGAGGTCTCTGGTGAAAACTTCTGCTTTGTATTTTTTTGCGACCTGCACTGTGGCATCAGTCGACCGGTCATCAACCACGACAATCTCATCGGCAAACGACACGGACTCAAGGGTTGCCGGCAACGTATCCTGGCTATTATGGGTGAGGATTGCAACGGAAAGCATATACCTATTATACCGTTTTTTTCGTATACTACACGTATGAACGCCCGCGCCTTCTTTCCTGTACTCCTGGGCATGTATCTTTGTGTATTCGTCATCCACGCGCTCATCGTCGGAAAAACCGTGTACGGAGACGGCATCTATTACTATAGCTGGGTCCGAAGTATGGTCATTGACGGAGATACGGACTTTACAAACGAATACCGGCATTTTTCGGTGGGATCATTCACAACTGAGATCGGAAAATCTGCCAACAAATTCGGCATCGGACCAGCCCTCCTATGGCTTCCTGCGTTTACTCACATTCACACGAGTGTGAGAGGGAACGGTTACACTCTCCCCTATCAATTCGCGGTTGGTATAGCCGGAGGGCTTTATACGGCCTGCG
>JBGSUE010000049.1:0-39964 GCA_041753515.1 Patescibacteria group bacterium | reverse complement strand
ACTGTATATGACTGGTAATACTGATAGCCGAGATAATCCATTGCCAGTTTGGAAACTGCATAAGGCGAAAGCGGTCGCAACGGGCTGTTTTCATTAATCGGCACTTCCTCCGGATGAACAAGACCGTACTCTTCACTTGAGCAGGCAATCTGAATTACCGGATCAATTTTTGCCTGTCGTACAGATTCAAATAGATTTGCTGTTCCGACTATATTTACCTCGAGTGTTACTGAGGGCGATACCCAGGATGTTGGAACAAAAGATTGTGCTGCCAAATGAAAAATATAATCGGGCTTTATGCGTGCGATTGTGGCATATAGGCTGTGTGAATCCAATAAATCCGCATCTTCAAGATGAAGTTTTGAACTAATGGATTCAATATGATCCGTTTTGCTGCGCGGGCGGCACAATCCATGAACCTCATACCCCTTCGATAAAAGAAGTTCTGCCAAGTGGCTCCCCACAAATCCAGCGATTCCCGTAATGAATGCTTTTTTTTGTTTCATAATCCTCCTTTAATTTACATTCTTCCTACACCGTAATAGACATATCCGAGCTGTTTGACTTTATCCGGTTCATACATATTCCTGCCGTCAAATAACACCATATGTTTCATATGTTTTGCAAGTTTTACAAGATCCAGCTGCCGGAATTCATTCCATTCAGTCATAAAAATAGCACAGTCCGCATTTTTTGACGCCTGATACGGATCACCCGCATACATAATTTTCTCCTGTATGACATTTTTTGCATTTTCCATCGCAACAGGGTCGTATGCGGTAATGACTGCGCCTTTTTTGAATAATTCCGCAATGATCGTCCTGGACGGGGCATCGCGCATGTCATCCGTATCCGGCTTGAATGAAAGCCCCAAAACCGCGATATTTTTTCCTTTCAGATTCCCGCCGAAATGATCCATGATTTTTCTGATGAAATCGTACCGTGCTTCACGATTAATGTTTTCCACGGCTTTTAAAAGCGAAAAATCATACCCGTGCTCGCCTGCAAGCGCGATAAGCGCTTTCACATCTTTCGGAAAACAACTTCCTCCGTATCCAATACCCGGATAGAGGAAACTTCTGCCGATTCGTCGGTCATACCCTACACCTTCAAGCACTTTCTCGACATCAGCCCCTACACGTTCAGATAAAAATGCTATCGCGTTGGCGAACGATATCTTGGTCGACAATAGGGAATTGGATGCATATTTGATAAGCTCAGCTGTTTCGACATTACATAAAACAGTTTTTCCATCAATAGATTTATGAAGTTCTAAAAGCTTTGCCTGAGCCCTATCCGATGTCGTACCGATCACGACCCTGTCCGGATGAAGCGTATCGGATAATGCGGTTCCTTCACGCAAAAATTCCGGACATGACGCAATTGCACATGATGATCCCTGCGGTTTGTTCTTTTCCAGAATTTCTCCAACCTTCCGGTTCGTTCCCGGAGGAACCGTACTTTTCGTTACCACTACTTTATATCCGACTAAATTCCGGGCAATATCCCGGGCTGCATTAAATACTTCCGTAAGATCAGCTTCACCCGTTGATTTTGGCGGAGTTCCGACTGCGATGAAGACAACGTCACTCGGTTTTACGGCTTCTTCATAATCCAGAGTAAAAAGCAACCGTTTTGCCAGGACATTACGTTTCACAACCTCTGCAAGTCCGGGTTCATAAAACAGCGTCTGGCCTTTTCGCAGAAGGTCAATTTTTTTCTTTGTCCTGCCTACTACCCATACCGTATTCCCCAAATCTGCAAAAACTGCAGCGGTCACAAGCCCTACATACCCGTGTCCGATAAATGCTATTGTCATAACTCATCCTCCTGTTTTTTTATTTCTTCTAATCCTTGGGCAAATGTCTTCATGGAAATGCCGTAATGAAATATTTTAGCATTAATAAGCTTCGCATGTAAGGGCCTGGGTGCCCTTTCAGATATATATGACTGAAAATCCGACTTTTTCACAAGTTGTTCGTCTACACCCCACATACGGGCAATCATCAGAGCTGATGTATATGGACTCATTGAATCAGCTCCCGCGCAATTCATGATGCCAGATGCGCTCTTGTGTACACAACAATCAATTGCATAGGCAATATCATCAATAAACGTCGGCGTAAAGATACTGTCTGTCGGCGCAGTAACCTGCATCCCCGATTCAAGCCGTGATTTTATTTTATGTACAAAATCTGTTTTACCGGAATCGGTTTGGGCACGGTACGGATTGGCAATACGCAAGACCAATCCGTCATTTTTCAGTGATAAAACCCGTTTTTCCCCCTCTGCTTTCGTTATTCCATACCAGCCAAGAGGATCCGGCATGTCGCTATCCATATACCCTCTTTTGGTTCCGGAAAAATCATAGTCAGTAGCAAGATAGAGAAGTCTCTTACCGTATATACGGCAGAGACGGACAATATTTTCCGTGGCATCCACATTTATTTTCCATGCAGCACCATGTATCCCCTGTGGTTTATCTTTTTCACACCCATCAACATCGGTTTTTGCCGCAAAATGAAACACCCATGGGGCGTCGGACGATGAAATGATTCTATCTACTGATGCATAATCCGTAATATCTACACCTGTTTCCAAACTTATATTGGCAAAAGAATACTTATTTCCTAAAAGTTCGACGATACGCGAACCGACAAGACCGGACAGTCCTGTACCCAATATTTTCATACATGTACTCCGTATTGACGTTTATAGTATGATGCATATTCCCCTGTTTTTATTTTTTCCCACCATTCACGATGTGTTGTATACCAATCAACAGTCTTTTGAAGATATGTATCGAAATCATTCTGCGGCACAAATCCCAGATTATTGTGAATTTTTTTCCAATCAATCGCATACCGTCTGTCATGACCAGGACGATCCGTCACAAATTCTATACAAGATTCATCTTTCCCCATGATTGCCAGTATTTTTTTTATCACGCTCAAATTTGATATGGATTGAGTCAACCCTCCGATACAATAAGTTTCTCCCGCGATGCCGTGCTTCAGTACCGCATCGATTGCCCTGCAATGATCCTCCACATACAGCCAGTCCCTGACATTGAGTCCATCACCATACACCGGCACTTTCTTATTTTCTAAAAGGTTGGTAATTGCCAGGGCTATGAACTTCTCCGGAAACTGATACGGACCGTAATTGTTTGAACAATTCGTGATTGTAATTCCAAGCCCATAGGTATGAAAATATGCCCGAACCAGATGGTCTGATGCTGCCTTACTTGCACTATACGGACTTCGCGGATCATAGGGTGTGGATTCCGAAAATGTATCATGACTCTCAAGATCCAGTGATCCGAATACCTCATCGGTTGACACATGATGAAATCTTGAAACATTGTGCTTACGGGCAGATACAAGTAGCGTATGGGTACCGGAGATATTGGTCCGGATAAAATCGGCATCATTCATGATCGAACGGTCAACATGACTTTCTGCAGCAAAATGGACGACACTATCAGAATCCTTCATAAGGCTATCAACAAGCGGTGCATCACAGATATCGCCCCTGATAAATGTATATCGACTATCATGTTCAATGGATGATAAATTTTCCAGGTTTCCTGCGTATGTAAGACTATCAAGATTGACAATAGAATCATCTGGGTGCTGCCTCATCCAATAGAGAATAAAATTTGAACCGATAAATCCGGCGCCGCCGGTAACAAGCAGTTTCATTCAGGTAATATTTGTGTTTGATATCGCTTTCCCTTGTACCCAGTCATAGCCAATTTCCGGGTCATTGTAAGGAATCCTTCCCTCCTCATCCTTATTGTATATGGAACTGGTTATATAAATGAGGTGCGCTGGACCCTCAATAACTTTTAAACCGTGTGCTACTCCAGCCGGAATTTTCAGGACTAATTTTTCACCTTTCCGGCCGATGACGTACTCATCAAGGTATTTATATGTTTGTGACCGCGGTCGGGTATCATACAGTGCCGTCTTGATAGTCCCATCCGCTACATACCACCAGTCTATCTGGGTTTTATGGATATGCCATGCTTTCACAACACCATCCACCATAAATGAATGCGATAACTGGGCAAAACCTTCCGAAAAAAACTGGTCTGAGATACGGATAATTTCCGTGAATGTACCCCTCTCATCCGGATGAATATCAAGCTTTTTGAACATAACACCATCTATCATAATTTTCCTTCCAATATAAATTCCTTTACCTGCATATTTGCGCGCAGCAACTCATCATGGGAACTACCCGCATCGATCCACCAGTCAATAATTTCGCACTGCAACTCCCCCTTGGACAGGTAAATATTATTGAGATCCGTCACTTCCAGCTCTTCACGGTCTGATGGTTTTAATCGTTTGATATAGTCAAATACGCTATGGTCGTACATATATATTCCTGTCTGCGCAATATCCGATTTCGGCACTTTCGGCTTTTCTTCAATTGAAATGACATTTCCGTGTTTATCCAACTCAATGACTCCGTAATGTTTAGATTCCGTGTCCTTATGCACACCAAAAACTACTGCTCCCTTATTTCCTCTTTCATCAAATCGTCTGATTGACCCTTTAAGGTCATAATTAAATATATTATCTCCTAAAATAACCAAAAGCGGTTCATTGTGAGTAAACTCTTCTCCTAATGCAATTGCATCAGCAATTCCTCCTTTTGGATTTTTTTGAATTGCGTAATATAGTCGCATATTAAACTCCTCACCAGCCCCCAATAAATTTGCGAAATGTCCGGAATGATCAGGTGATGTCGTTATCAGAACTTCTTTAATACCTGCTTTTTGCATCGCTTCCAATGGATAATAAATCATTGGTTTATGGTAAATAGGCAGGAGGTGTTTGTTTGTAACAAAAGTAAGCGGACGCAACCGTGTGGCAAGTCCTCCTGCCAGAATTAACCCTTGCATATGTTTCTCCTTTCCCAAATCATATTCCTGATAACGTTATGAGTACCGATACGGCAATGGCACCAATAAGGACATATTCTATCACAATTTTCTTATGCAGACTTTCTTGAGTCCAATGATGGACTAAACCCCATAATGCATAGGCAACCGCAATAATCACGCCAACCATGAGCTGTGCAATCTGGTTCCCCTGTACATTTACAAACGCTGTTATACCCATACCGAGAATAATAACGAGTATAAATACGTTCAGCATCTGTTCAGTTGCATCACTCATAAAATTGATCCTGATGTTGTGAGTACCGATAGTATCAATAATACACCAAAAAAAAGTATGTGTGACATATTATGACCGGCTACGCGTACGATACGTCTTTTTGATGCAACGATTGCATCAATACCGATTGCCACCATCATGATACTGATAAATGTATAACTGACCACCCGTACTACCAGGTGAATATCATACTTTGGCTTGATACTCACCCCTTGAATTCGCACCTGCTCAACGTGTGTTTGTTCAATCGCTATTGGTTCATTTGTTGACGCACCTTCCTCGACAGGTTCAGTTTTCGCCTGTTTTGGCGGGGAATATGCCTGTGTCCCGAACATTTGAACAACCAGTGTCGTTTCCTCACCATTGAGCACCCCGTTTACGATTGCAAAACCAACATCCCGGTAATTCGGTTTCAAAATGTTATCTTTATGGGATGGCGATACCATCCATGCATCGACAACTCCATCGCTGGACATGAAATTTTTTGCCAGGTTTTCTCCGGCAACCGAATACTGATATCCTGCTTGTGTGATAAACACCCATGGTGTTTTACCGCTTGGGCTGTTGTGCGCCCAATAATTTTCCGAAAACATATTCTGGGCTTTAAGCATCGCGGCTTTACTCAGCGTATCATTCAATACAAGAGGATCAAGATTCGCGTTTGTTCGGTATTCGTTGGTTTTATTGAGTAAACTCTGGACGTATATATCCGTGGCATACCCCAACACGTCAGGAAAATGCCGGTGAACAGATTTCAGTCCGATATTAACCAGAAGAAACACGATAAGACAAATGCTCAAGGCATCGATGTGCAACAGTTTTGCCCGGTGGTTATTCGAGCTTTGCGGAACAAACAGATGATGAACGTACCTCAAAACGCCCATATATACCTATCATAAAGAGAATAAAGGCAAAAAACCAGAGGCTATTCACCAGCGGTCAAGTCCATACCGAATTGGAGTATCCTGATGGGGAGCGGCATTGTTTACCGGAATTCCCAGAAGCCAGGCGAGGGTTTTTCCAATGACCATACCGACCCGGATACCCGTATATGATCCCGGTCCCGGCACGACTTGGATACGATCAGGGATATCTGCACCCAATTCCTCTATCATCGGCAATACATTCTGTGATCCATACGTACTTTCCCGCACCAGTGATACTCCGTCAAAAGATACCCGTGTTATTTTATGATTTGTCGTATCGATTTCGAGTTTTTTCATAGATGGACAATTCCCTGCCTGATAATTTTCATATCATCAATGACTGTGGAAACACCTGTACCCAGTGCATCCTCTTCCCAGACATAATCAACAAGTGTGCCTAATTTTACATCCAAATCACTCACACGGTACGGAGTTTTTTCCCCATGGATATTTGCGCTGCAGCCAACGATCGGAACGCCCAACCGTTCAATAACCGAAAGAAGTCCGGGATGGTTCGGCATACGCATACCTATTGTCCCCGACCCTCCGGTAATCCGTTCGTATACGATGTTTGAAGCATTGGATACGATAGTCAATCCTCCCGGCCAATACTTCTTTGCCAATTCTTGGACTTTATATGACGGATTGTCATAATAGCGTTTTGCCATGTCATATGAGGAAACTAACACGGGTACGGCTTGAGTTGGAGGACGCTCTCTTATCCGGAATACCCGGTCCACTGCCTCCCGGTTATCAATCCTGCAGCCGATGCCTATTGCCGTATCAGTCGGATATATGACAATACCGCCACGCTCGAAAACCTGCAATGCATTATACTCCATATGTTTTTATTGTACATGAGTTACGCATTCAATTGTCATTCTGAGCATTCTGATGCGAAGAATCTAACTTAAACATAATAACTAGATCCTTCGGCTTTCTGCCTCAGGATGACATGAGTCTGCGTAAGTACTGATTGTAATCACATGTTCGCTTTCCAATGACTCAAAAGAAATTTCCGTGTACGGACGCGGCCACTCGATGTCCAGTTTCTCAGGCCACTCAATGGCAAGAACACCCGTACCCGACAGTATTTCGGATACTGTTTCTCGAATGGCATCATCTGCACCGCGATACAGATCAAGATGATACATCATGCACGAATCCAGATAGTATGCGCGGATAAACGTAAAAGTGGGAGACAGAACTCTGCCGGAATACCCTAAACCAGACAAAAGTCCTCGTACAAAGGTGGTTTTTCCACTCCCCAGCTCGCCACGAAGCAAAAATCTATATTTTTTATCAGGAGTTTTCCTTATGCTATGTCCAATTTTCTGGCCAAGCTTTTCAGTTTCTCCGGCGCTTTTGGTATGGTATATCGAATCAGTATCCATGCAATCAATGCTCCCAGACTATCTATTATAACATCCCGGACTGTCCCCTCGCGCCCGTAGACTTGTGTCTGATGAAATTCATCACTTGCTGCATAGAGAATCAACAGGATAAATGACCAACCATTCAACCCCGTTAAACCGGATACCTTCAAAGCCCGGTAAAAAAATATATATAAAACTGCATACTCGATAAGATGCAATGTTTTGAAAAAAAGAAAATTGAGTACGTACTCTTCGGATACCGACACCTTGTGCTGACTTGAAAACACAAATATCACAACCATCCAGATAACAGCCGGCAACCAGGCATGAATCAGTCTAAAGGTTTTTCTGCTGACTGACATATATTCCATAGTATAAAGCTATTGACAGGGATATGAAACCCATACCGATGAAAGCCGCCGATATTCCCGCAATGCGTGATGCATCCATACCGGAAGATTCAGTCGCCACAACCTGCAGTTCATCAACACTGCCCAATACCACACTGCCGGAGCTTGCTGTGAAAGGTGTGTCCATGGGAGTAATCGTCTGTGTCGGAGTGATGCTTTTGACCGGTTTGGGTGTTATTGATACTGACTGAACTGCTTGGTGGGGTACTGTAGCCGGCGGGAGCGCTGTTGGATCCGGTTTTTTTGTATGTGTTGCAGTCGGTTGGGGTTTTGGTGTATCCGTAACAGTTGATGTTGGAGTTGGAACTGTCACAGAAAATACAAGTTCATTCTGATCATCAAAACTTGCACTGCCTGACTGTGTATAACGCTGAATCTTGAATGCATACTCTCCGCTTTCCTGACAATACGATTTGCCTGGATCGAATTTCACTTTCAATTGTCCTGACCAGGATCCTTCAGATGTTGACACGGGGAAAAAATTTTTCCATCCATCATTGGTCGTCACCGGTTCACTGTAAAAATTCTGTCCGTTATACGTATATCCGCAGTATTTTGAACTGCCTGATATATAAAATACACCTCTCAAATAATATGTAGAATCATTTTGAATGATAAGCGATGCGTCAATCGGTACTTCATCAGATTGTGCGATGGATTGCACCGTCGATGAGATGGTGAGAGATGCCCCGTAAACGGGAAAAGCAACCAGTATATACGATAATACTATAACAATACGGGCAGGTAAAATCGTAAGCTATTCTACTGAACATGGAGATAGAAACTGATGACTCCGTCACCATGATCAATATACTTGATTTTTATTATACTTGATGAACCGCATGCCTGGCTTGATGCATACAGCGTGCCGTCAGCAGGTGCCCTGATGACTTCGGAGGAAGTTGAGACCATGTCAAACCCCGTATGAATGCCACCGGAATATGAATATCTCCAGGAATAGGGTGTATGTCCGTAATGCTGTGTCATGCGTATTGTATCGGACAGCGGCCAGTCCCAGGAGCCACTCCCCACAGTCCATGAACCGCCGTTCTGATCATCCTGTACAGTTTTTCCCGACAGATAGCCGGCAGGGTCAACCCAGGAATTGTTTTTCCTGATCTCAAAATGAAGATGCGCACCCGTTGAACATCCCGGGTATCCGGTATTTCCCACAAGCGCTATCGGATCGCCGCGTTTTACCGGCCCGACACTGACACCCTCTACCAAAGCCGCATCAATGGCTTTCTTTTCGGCAAGCGCCTGGGCGAGGAGCTGCTGGTACACCGTTTCGCTGTTTTTTGTCTGCTCGAGGAGGGATTTCTTTTCCCGTTGCGATGCCTCAGACCGTGCCTTTTCCGCTTCGAGTTGTTTTTTCAGCGACTCAAGCGTTTCTTTTTTCGTTTCCCTGGTATCTTTCTGCGTCGAAAAATGCTGTTGCGCCCGGATAATCTGTGTGAGAATCTGAGAATTTTCCCTTTGTACGATGGATATGTATTTATAATTATTCAGTGTTTCATTAAAATTTTCACCGGGCAGGAAAAAATGTATTGTAGAAACAACATACCGTTTATAACTTGCTGGAATTCTCTTACGCATGATGTCAATATATGTTTCAATATTTGACTCCAAACGGACTATTTCATCATCCAGCATCCCAATTTCATCGATAAGCTTCCTGATAGTCACTTCTTTTGCGTCGATATTCAGTTTGGTTATTGCAATATTTGAATCGAGTGTTTTAATGGTGGTGGAGAGACTTTTTTCCTGATTCTGCAATTCGGTTATTTTTTTTCTCAATTCTTCAATACGGGTATCCACATCAGAAGATGATTGTGCCAGAACAAATACAGGATTGATGCTCACAGCAAAAAGATAAAATACACAAATTATGGAGAGAACTGTTTTCTTCATACTGCTGCCCAGACGTGCTTTTTTAGATTTTCAAATATCTTCCAACGGACAGTAAACTGCCGAACATACCAAGAAGCATTCCTGCAAGAAGCAGGATGGCATAAAAAATCCCGAATGGAATCAGGAACGATGGAGAAAGTACGGATTCCAACATAATGCCTATTGCAGGAACGACACCCAAGAAAGAATGGATATATGTATGCGACCATACAAGAAGCGCAAGGAGTGATAATCCTGCTAAACCCGATCCTATAAGCCCATAAACACCGCCTTCAAGAATAAACGGCCAGCGGATGTACCATGGACTCGCCCCTACAAGCTTGAGTATTTCAATTTCATCTTTTTTGAGAGCTATTTTCATACCGATGACCGTAATGATAACAAGAAGAGAATCAAACGCGAGAATGCCGGCTAAAATACCGCCCCCGATTCGTATGGCATTTGTCCACGATACAAAAGTTTCTACCAAATCTTTCTGATATACGACATCTTCCACAAACTCTGATGATGATAAAAGAGGCTGTAAATCCGAAAGCATCTGAGGCTCATGAGCTGTTATTTCAAGCGACGCCGGCAGTATGTCCGCATTGACAAGCTCCAGGAGAAGAGGGTCACTTTTGTTTTGTTCCCGATAAATTTTTAAAGCATCATCTTTCGAGATATAGACAATCGACTGGACTTTCCCAGTGGCATTGAGCATGTCTTCAAGATCATTGACGTTTTCCTGTGTTGCCGTATCAGTAAAAAAAACCGTTATCTGAGGTTTTCCTTCAAAATATGAAAGAGTTGCCACAGATGCAAGACTGACGAGAGTAAAAAACCCGGAAAGTAAAAATGCTAAAAACATAGTTACGACGGCGGCAGTCGCCTGAAACGGGGACCGTCGTATATATTTTAGTGATGTGGTTAATTTACTCATGTTTGACATCGTATTTCCCAACTTTTTTATCCGAAACAATTTTTCCGTTCTGCAATGTTATCGTTCTTTTCTTCATGTCATTGACGATGGATGCGTTATGCGTCGTCATGAGTATTGTCGTTCCGATCTTATTGATTTCCTGCAAAATCGATAAAATGTCCCATGATGTCTTCGGGTCAAGATTTCCGGTAGGTTCATCGGCTAAAAGTATTTTAGGTCCGCCGGCGACCGCCCGTGCGATACTCACTCGCTGCAGCTCACCTGCTGATAGTTGCGTCGGAAACAGATCAGATTTATCCTTAAGATCAACAAGTTCCAATATATCACCTACCCTTTTACGGATTTCCTCATGAGAATTTCCCAATATTTCAAGCCCTATCGCAACATTTTCAAAAACCGTCCTGTCGGTTAATAATTTAAAATCCTGGAATACCATTCCGATTTTTCTTCGCAGGATATACAAATCTTTATTCTTCAATTGTGATATATCGATATCATCAACCTTAACTTTCCCTTTTGTCGGGTGAAGATCCCGCAGAAGTAGCCTGAGAATCGTTGTTTTTCCAGCCCCGGATGGACCGATGAGAAAAACAAACTCACCGTCCGCAATTGTCGCGGTAATATCAGACAGTGCGAATGTACGACTGCCGTATTGCTTAAAAATATGATCGAATTGTATCATTGTTCATTCAATTTCCACCCTGCCAACATCCATAAGCCACCCTGCTTTTTGTGCCTGTATCGTTTGACCGGACACCAGGACTGTTTTTCCGACAAATTCATCAAGATCAACGACAGAACTTAAAAGATATACTGTCTGGCTGGGGCCTCCTGGACGTATAAGTTTATGCGTTCCTTCTCCGTCGATACCGCCTTTTTCAAGAGTCCCGACAGCTGAATCAGGAAATGTTTCCTTATCTGCCACACCATAGACCTTTTTTGAACTATCTGATTCAATAACAGGAGCATTGACCCCGTTTGAAAATCCCATCGTTTTTCCGCTTAAAAGATACCCCGTACCTGTACCCATCACGACAAGAACCAAATATACAGCGATAATATATTTTTTCATATCTTTTACGGATTGTTCCGAAACATCCTTCACAGATTCATCCTGAAGCTCATGAACCAACTCTGATCGCGTCGTTTTATTCATAGTCCGGCAATAATCCATTATGGCCGTTTAAATGAAATTTTTCAAGTATGCGGTAATAAACTCATCAAGATCCCCGTCCAGCACCCTATCCGTATGAGAGGTTTCCATACCGGTTCGCAAATCTTTTACCATATGATACGGATGCAGGACATAAGAACGGATCTGATTACCCCATCCCGGTGTTTTGTATTCACCGCGCAGCTCCTTTTTTTCCTTCCGCTTCTTTTCTTCATCAATTGCCCAGAGTTTTGACCGCAGCATTTTCATTGCGTATTCCCTATTCTGTCCCTGATATCTTTCACTTTGGCATGTGACGACAATATTTGTGGGGATATGCCGCAACCGTACAGCTGTTGATACTTTATTGACATTCTGTCCGCCTTTCCCGCCGCTTCGGAAAAAATCCCACTCCAACTCGTCATCTTTTATCTCAATACCTCCAGTATCGTCCAGTACCGGCAGCACTTCAGCCATCGAAAATGACGTCTGCCTAAGATTATCCGCATTGAAGGGTGACAGCCGTACCAGGCGGTGCACTCCGGCTTCAGCTTTTAAGAATCCGTACGCATATCTTCCGGACACCTGTATAGTAATGCTTTTTATTCCCGCCTCCTCACCCGGAGTAAAATCCAGATCTTCACTTGTCCAGCCTTTGCGCTCAATATAACGCCGGTACATGCGTGTCAGCATAAGCGTCCAATCCATCGCCTCCGTTCCCCCCTGACCTGCATGCAGCGACAGGATGGCATCACCTGCATCATACGGACCGGAAAGATATAAGGCGAATTCCAGACGCTTCACCTCTGCCTCCAGTTCTTCGTTATTTCCATCCGTTATGAGAAGTTCAAGCATCTCACCTTCATCAATCTCACGCCTGACGGCGTCAATCCGTTTCATCACGGATTTTGCCGTATTCTGGTCTTTCCAGAAATCCGGGTCCATGCTTTTTCTCTCCAGATCAGCAAGCTCCGATTTTTTGAAATCAGCATTAATTTTACTCAGTATCTGTTTCGCCCGTTCTACCAGTTCTTCATGCATAGTGTGTTGTAGTATAGCAGACTAATCCTGTGTATCTGAAGATGAACTTGCACAAATAGCCTCATACAGCAATATTTTTTCTGCATCTGACATTTTTCCGTATCCTGATCGAATTTGTTCTATGGCTGCTTCCTGAAAAATATTCTGTGCCTTGTCTGAAACTGTTTTCACAACCCACTCTTTCATGGAACTCACTATTTCTTCAGGATGTATAGGCGTCACGGATCGTTCATCGCTCACACCAAGCACAGAGGCCGTCTGACGACCGATGTTGGTATCTTTCGTGAGTGCATAGACAGACTCGAGAATGTAGGGGCGCGGTTGTCCGGTAAATTTTGGCCACACGAACGAAATCACCATCAACAGAAAAAAAGAAATCAGGGACGAAATAAAAAACTTCCCGATCAGTGACATATACTATCTATTATAGTATAACTATGATCAATGAGAATCCTTGGTATTGATCCCGGCACTGCAATCGTCGGATGGGGTGTCATTGAATCGGCAGGAGCCCATCGAAGTGCACTTTCATACGGCAGCATCCAACCGTCCAAAACGACTCTCACCGGCCGCCTTGAAAGTATCTATGATGATATACAGTGGCTCATAAAGACAAATACTCCTGACATTATGAGTGTCGAGGAAGTTTTTTTTGCAACAAACGCCAAAACAGCCATGAGTGTGGGAGCGGCACGCGGTGTCATCCTTCTTGCTGCGACGAAATCACATATCCCTGTGGTATCATATAGTCCGGTTCGCATCAAACTGGCTGTATGCGGAGACGGAAAAGCGGACAAAAAACAGGTGGAAAAAATGATCATGCTGACCCTGAAACTGCCAAGCCCACCCAAACCGGATGACGTCACTGATGCGCTGGCGATAGCCTTGACTCACTCGTTTATAAAAATATGATCGGACAACTGACAGGTACAATTTCGTATACCAATTCAAATCCAGTGATTATCGATGTTGGCGGTGTGGGTTTTGAAGTTTTTCTCACCACCGGACTCTACTGCCAGATAAAAACCGGTGAGGTAATAACCGTCTATACCCATACTCACGTGCGGGAAGATGCCCTTGAATTGTTTGGGTTTCCTACGCGGCGCGATCTGTTTGTATTTCACCAGCTCATTACGGTATCCGGGGTCGGACCAAAAACAGCTCTGGCAGTTGCCGATCGCGGTGCTGAGGCGGTAGAACATGCTATCCGATCATCGGATATTGATTTCTTTTCAACAATCCCGCGGCTCGGACGAAAAAATGCACAAAAAATCATCATAGAGCTTAAAAACAAACTCACTGGCCAATCCGATACAACTATTATGGAAAAAGACGCCGATACGGCACTCATCATGGATGCACTGAAAAATATGGGGTATTCCAAACAGGAGATTATGACACATCTTACCTCGATCCGGTTGGACCACTCAATGAAAACCGAAGATAAACTCAAAACCATACTAAAATCACTTGCGGGAACACGATAATATGATTATTACAAATCAGAAGGAACTGCCCGAAACGGAAAAAACAACACCAGACGAGGAACGTCTCTTCACAAGCTTACGGGCTGATTCCTGGAGTCAATTTTATGGTGCTGATCTTGTGAAAAAAAATCTGCGGGTGGCGATAGCCGCTGCAAAAAAACGGAAAGAGGCGCTGGAACATGTGTTGCTGTATGGTCCTCCGGGACTCGGGAAAACTACGCTTTCGCACCTGATCGCCAAAGAAATGGAGGTAAATATCCGGGTAACATCCGGCCCGGCACTGGAGCGAACCGGGGATATTGCGTCAATTCTCACGAATCTCGAACCAAAGGATATATTGTTTATCGATGAAATCCACCGCTTGAATAAAGTCGTCGAGGAAATGCTTTATCCCGCAATGGAAGATTTTGCCCTTGATATTGTTGTCGGGAAAGGCCCTTCCGCCCGAACACTTCGCCTCGATCTGCCGCCTTTCACCATTGTGGGCGCAACGACACGGGCAGGACTCTTATCAAGCCCCCTGCGCGACCGTTTCGGTATAGTGAACCGGTTAAGCTATTACGATCCGCCCGAAATAGAAAAGATCATTGAACATGCGGCCACTAAATTGAATGTAGTCATATCATCAAGTGCCAAAAAACAGTTGGCAAAACGAAGCCGTGGAACGCCCAGAATTGCCCTCCGGCTTCTTAAACGGGTCCGTGATGTAGCCCAAATCGAAGGCAAGAATATCATCTCCGATGAGATTCTTCAGGCATCCCTCACACTTCTTCAGGTTGACGAACAGGGTCTTGATGCTTTTGACCAGAAACTCATTATTACTGTCATTGAAAAATTCAACGGCGGACCGGTAGGACTTACAACGCTTGCCGCTGCCTTATCCGAGGATATTGGCACTGTTGAAGAAATAATGGAACCGTATCTGATGCAGATCGGATTTATCAAACGCACAGCCCGCGGCCGTATCATCACTTCCGCAGGCTTCGCTCATTTCAATAAAACAGTTCCTTCTCACCTCCAAGACCTATCCCTGTTTTAAATAAGAAAATTATCTTTCATTACATCAATCGTATTCTTCAAATCCTTTTGTCGGACGATGAATGATATTTCTGTAAACGTTGATACAATTTCAATCAAATTGATTCTTCTGCCAGCAAGGACTGCCACCATGGTATAAATCATATTTGGAACTTCAATATATTCATTTTCAGAAAAACGAGTAGTTATAGCACACAAATTATCATACTGACCTTTTGGATTACTTTTAAATTGTTTCATAATTTGTTCTTTTAATCCCTGCGGAATAATCATCGTTACTTCACCGATACCCATCGTCACGGTAAAAAAACCCTTTCCTCTATATTGAAAAGATTGCTGTGATATATTCTGAATAATTTCTGCCGATCGCTCATATGTAAGTTCACATAATGGAGATTTGATACTTAAATCCTCAATATGAATAGGAGACCGCAGCGGTGCAACATGAGAAATTCCTGCTGACATCCTGGAAAGAGCAGTGATAACACTTCCGCGTTTTACTGACTTGATAAGCCGCTTCTCAACTAATGGCACAATTGATTCTGCATAAGCGCTGAGGTTAAGAATTCCTTCACGCATAGACTCAAGAGCTACCTCATTGGTACAAATAATATCCGTCACAACTTCAGAAATTTTTATCATGTTTCTATTGTATCAAATATTACATAAATTCTATATATGTTACATATATTTAAATATTTTACATATATATTTTTTCCCATTACTATAGAAATTCAAATTGTCTGAACATTAATAAGGAGTACGAATGATAGAACAAATTCTATTCTGGCCGTTAAGCGATATAATGCGCCTGCGATATAGCTTTTCACAATTGAATAAATCTGATGAATACAGAACACCCGGATACTATGTTGGAATAATTCTGGCATTCCTCTTTCCAATTATAGGAATCACCATTGGATTATTCATCAGTAGCCAAATTCCGCTTATTTCCATCTGGATCATTATGTATGTCTGTGGATGTTTCTTGGAAATATTGATGGAATCGTATATTCCAGTCTGGTATATACGCCTGTTTCTTGTTGGCATTTGTGTAGGACTTACGATCCAACAGTTAGTGTAACTAATAAATTCTCAGACAATTTGTACCCAAGCTGGGTATATTTCATATTGGAGTATACCCAGCATTTTTCTTTATATAAAAAAAAGGAGCCCGCGGGCTCCTTTTTCAATTATATCCTTTTTGAGATTAAAGCAGTTCGTCGATCATGGGTTTAACCGAAGTGAACGGCAATGCACCCGGAATCAGCTTCTTTTCCCCTGTTTTCAGATTCCATATGATCGTCCCCGGTGTCCCCTGCACTCCGGCTTTCTGGCCTCCGGCCATGTCGTCGGCAACATACTGTTTGTATGTATCGCTGTCCAGACACGTCTGGAATGCACTCTGATTCAGGCCTAGCTCTGCAGCGAGCGGCCCCAGCTTATCAAGTGCAAATCCTGTTCCGTTTGATGTCGTTCTCTCATACAATGCATCCGTGTATTTCCAAAACGCATCATCACCGCCCAGCTCATATGCACACTCTGCTGCCTCCGACTGCTTCTGTGCATTTGCATGGAATGACAACGGGTAATGGCGGTACACCCATTTCACTTTATCCCCATATTCTTTCATGACTTCAAGCATCGTCGGATGGAAATTCTTGCAGAACGGACATTCATAATCCGAATATTCGATAAGGACAACATTCGCATTTTTATTGCCACGGACATGATCCCTGCTGGTAATTTCGGGAACATCTCCAACTGTTGGTTCTGCCGCCGGAGCTTGGGGAGCAACTGCAGTGTCGGGAGCAGCCGGTGTTGGATTTTTGGACAGGTACTGTACTTTTGCAGACAGGTTACCTATGAAAAATGCAGCAACTATGAGGAGCGCAACAACAAAATATTGCGTAGTAGTCATTCCTCCCTGTTTCGGCTGCTGATACTGAACAGCGGTGTCATATGACGGCATTTCTCGGACAGGTTCTTCGTAAACTGGTGCTGTGTACGTTTCCTCCTGGCCCGTTTTTCTTACTTTCAGCCTGACGGGTGATTTTTTCTTTTTATCCATACGATCCTCCTCGATATAATCATCTTATACTAAAGTATACCAAAAACAATATGTTATTGTATGAATACTCACATTGTTTGACAATAGATCAAAATTCGATAGACGTGCTATCATACATACATGAAATCTCTCCTCTCACGAAAACGTATCAGCATTATTGTGTTACTCATTATCCTGGGTGTCATCGTCAGTATATGGCGTACAACAACACAAACCCAGGCACGTTCCGGGCAAGAAATAAATACAGCAACCATTCAATATAAAAACCTCAAAAAGACGCTGACACTTTCAGCGACAATCACAAGTGACAATTACGAAGCTGTACGGTTTCCCGTGTCGGGTAAAATCATATGGATAGGTGTAAAAGAAGGAGATGCTGTTGCCAAAAACCAGGTTTTGGCAAAACTGGATGCCCGAGATATTGAAAAAAATCTCCAGAAAAAACTCAATACCTACCTCGATACGAGATGGGATTTCGAACAGACACAGGATGACTATGATATCCACGGACGGAAAATGGAAGATCTCATTCTTACGGATGAGGAAAAACGCATACTCGAACAGTCGCAGTTTGGTTTGAACAATGCAGTCCTGGACGTCGAAATCCAAAATCTTGCCCTTGAACAATCGGTGCTGAAAGCCCCTTTTTCAGGAATCATCACGCGCATAGATGTTCCGTATGCGGGATTCAACATCACCCCAGCCGGCGCGGAATTTGAAATTGTAAATCCCGATGCCATGTACGCGTCGGTTCTGGCAGATCAGAATGAAGTAACAAAGATCTCCATCAACCAACACGTTGATCTTATCCTTGATGCGTATCCCGACCAGGCAATTCACGCTACGGTTTCCTCGATTGCTTTCACTCCAAAAACCGGAGAATCTACTACCGTATATGAAGTGAAGGCTCCGCTTCCGCATTCAGATATTGCCTACCGCATCGGTATGACGGCAGATGCACAATTTGTAGTTTTGGATAAACCGCATACATTATCAATTCCATCAAAATATCTTTTTACTGATGATCAGGGTGCATATGCATATATCTATGAAGGAACAAAGAAACAAAGGACGCCTGTCATCATCGGAGAAGAATTTGACGAGGATGTGGAAATACTAGAAGGACTCACCGCCGGACAGAAAGTGTATGATTAAGCTTCATCATGTTACCAAAGAATACCGGATCGGCGGAGAGGTCTTTCGGGCACTGGACAATGCAACATTATCCATAAAAAAAGGAGAATATGTATCAATTCTTGGCCCTTCAGGATCGGGAAAATCAACCCTCATGCACATCATGGGACTTCTCGACCTTCCCACGCAAGGGACTGTGATCATCAACGGGAAAAATATATCATCGCTCACTGATAATGAACTCTCGGCACTGCGAAATATTTTTGTGGGATTTGTGTTCCAGCAGTTTAACCTCATCAACAAACTCACGAATCTTGAAAATATCGTTTTACCTGCTATGTACGCCAGAACTCCCCTCTCATACAACCCGCGCGACTATGCAATGGAACTTCTGGTACGATTCGGCATGAAAGGAAAAGAATTCATGACACCGAATAAAATTTCCGGCGGCCAGCAGCAGAGGATTGCCATTGCCCGGGCTCTTATCATGAATCCGCCCCTGATCCTTGCCGACGAACCGACAGGGAATTTAGATACAAAAAACGGCAACGCTATCATGGAGCTTTTGGAAAATCTTAATACATCATCCGGTGTCACCGTTGTCGTTATTACGCATGAGAGTGACATTGCATCCCGGACGAAAAGAAAAATCCGGATTACAGACGGAAAAATACAAACTTAACACTGTCATCGCGAGCCAAGCTCAGCTTGGCGTGGCGATCCCGAACGGGATTGCTTCGCCGTGGGAACGGACTCGCAATGACACTATTTTATGAACACACTATTATTCCTCATCAAAACCAGTCTTGAGGATTTCCGGCGCAATAAAATCCGGACACTTCTGACATCACTGGGTATTCTTATCGGCATCTCATCTGTCGTCCTTTTGATGGCTATGGGCTTGGGGTTGAAGCGGTATATTTCCCGGCAATTTGAAAGTATGGGATCAAATACAATTTTTATCATGCCCGGACAGATGACGCAAACCGGACCCCAGGGGTCATTCGGCGGCATCCAATTTGACGACAAAGATGTCCGCACGGTCAAACGAGTACGGCACGTACTCTATACCGTTCCTGTCTATATTAAATTTTCAAAAATCTCCGGGGACAGCGATACGAAAACCTTCCAAATTATGGCTACGACTTCTGATTTCTTTTCCGTAACGAGTATAGATGCGGAAACGGGAAGGCTTTTCAATAAAAGCGATGAAGGAAAAGGTGCGAAAGTTGTCGTTTTGGGATCAAAAGTGGCTGAAGACCTCTTCGGGTCCGCATCCCGGGCACTGGGAAAATCGGTAACTGTGGAAGGAAGCGGATACAAAATTATCGGAGTTGCCAAATCCAAAGGAGGAGGCGGCTCCCTTAATGTCCCCTCCGTTGATGAACGTGCGTATATGCCGTTTAAATCCTCACTTTCCTTCAATCCGAACAAGAAATACTTCGCAATATATGTGAAAGCCGATTCATCAGATACGATCGGATCCGTGAAAACGGATATACAAGATGTACTTCTCAAACGCTATAGTTCAGACGATTTTTCCGTAGCGGAACAGACGGAGGTTTTAAACAGCATAAACTCCATTTTCTCCATCCTCAACACGGTACTTGTCGCCATTGCTGCGATTTCCCTCATCGTCGGTGGCGTCGGCATTATGAACATTATGTATGTTTCGGTTGTAGAACGGATCCGCGAAATCGGTATCCGGCGTGCAATCGGTGCCACAAAAAAAGACATACTGTATCTTTTCCTCACAGAAGCCATCCTTCTGTCCACTCTCGGTGGCATACTTGCGTTATTGCTGTCCGCTGTTGTCGTGTTTTTTATGCAGCGCCTGTTCCCGGCCTACATTGACACGGCAACCGTAGCCCTGGCTCTTGGAGCGTCATCGTTTGTGGGAATCGTTTTCGGAGTATTGCCGGCTAAAAAAGCCGCGCAGTTATCCCCTATCGAAGCCATCAGATATGAATAAATCAAGTCATGCTGAACTTGATTCAGCATCTTGTTTCTAAACGAGATCCCGAAACCTGCCTTGCCGGCAGGCAGGCGAGTTCGGTATGACACTGCTATACTAGGTGAGTTTTGACTTTCGTCACCAGGTCTTCGATGGATGTGTTGGCTTTCACGACATAATCGACTGCACCGATTTTCATGGCGGTATCACGCTCGGAATCAAGATTGGTCAGGACGATAACCGGAACATCCTTCAATTTTGCATCCTGGTTCATCTGTTCCATCACGTCAAATCCGTTCATGCCGGCAGGCAGCATGATATCCAAAAGTATGAGGTCGGGGTTCTGTTCTTTCGCCAGCGTCAGGGCCATGTTTCCATTTCCTGCAGTGAATACCTCAAATCCTGATTCCTCGAGTTTCTGCCTATACACGGACTGAAGAATCATATCGTCTTCAACGACCAATATGCGTTTGGGTGAATTATTCATAGATACCGCCTTTCAGATATATTGTAGCACACTATTTATGCAACCAAATCAAACTGCGCAAGTGCCTGTTCTTTTTCCTCCCGGCTTGCCGTTAAGAGCTTTTTCTGCAGTACAACCATCTGCGCATACATTCCATGTGTATCTTTCAAAAGCTGGTCCGGTTTTCCGAATTGGGCAATTTTGGATTTGGCAAGAACGAGGATTTTATCCGCTCCGGAAATCGTCGACAGCCTGTGGGCAATAATAATCGATGTGCGTCCTTTCATGAGTTCTTCCAGGCCTTTCTGTACTTCAAGTTCGCTTCGTGAATCAAGTGAGGATGTAGCCTCATCAAGAATAATAATCGGGGCGTCTTTGAGAATTGCCCGTGCTATCGCAATACGCTGTTTCTGTCCTCCGGAAAGTTTTACGCCGCGTTCACCCACCAAACTGTCTAACCCGTCCGGCAACTGGCGGACAAAATCATATGCGTTTGCTGCTTTTGCGGCTTTCTCGATATCAGCATTGGTTGCACCGGGACGTCCATACATGATATTCTCCCGGATCGTCCCTGAAAACAACAGTGATTCCTGAAACACGACGGCGATAGTATTACGGAGCGCATCCTGTTTCAGAGATCGAATCGGGACACCATACAGGGAAATTGTTCCCTTTTGCGGTTCGTAAAAACGCAGAATCAAATTGACGAGCGTTGATTTTCCCTGACCGGATTCACCAACAAGCGCCAGTTTTTCACCCTTTCTCACTGAGAATGTAATATCGGACAATGCATTTTTGCTGCCGCCATACGAAAAAGAAACCTTATCAAACGCAATGATGTTTCCTGAATTTTTTACAACGCGATCCGGTAATTGTTTTGCGTCCGGTGCGTCAGTGATCATTGAAGATTTTTCAAGGATGGAGAAAAAATCCGCAGATCCCGCACTCGCCCGCTGGATCTGCCCCAATATGAACGACATAGCAAACAAGGGGAATCGGGCCTGCTGAACAAGCTGGATAAGAAGCGTCATCTCGCCGATCGTATACCGGCCTGTATATGTAAAATAGACAATATAAGAGAGAATTGCAAAAAGTATAATATTCAGGGAAAACCTCCGGTAAAAATCATACGTATGCCACTGCCGGGTCTGAATCCTCGTCAAAGCTTCAATTTTTTCCCGTGCCGTCACAAAAGACAGAAGTTCCGTCACGTGTGACCCAAACGCTTTTACGACCCTGATTCCACCCAGTGATTCAGCGACACGTCCCTGACTGGAATCGTTGATTGCATTCTTTTTTCCTTCATGCACTTCCCATTTCTGGCTTGATGCATGGGATATGCGGATATAGAGGGGAAACAGGATTGCAAGAAGTACCGCAATCGTAACAGAATAAAATGACAGGAGGATAATCGTAACAACGGCTGTCAGGAAAAACGGAAGAAAATTGTTGAGCATGCTCTGGATAAATGACGTAATACTCTCTATCCCACGGTACATTTTATTGACGATTCGTCCGGTCACTTCGTTGTCAAAATACGACACATCAAGATTGAGCACGTGCTCATAAAATCTTCTGGAAAGAAATGTCTGGAGTTTTACTCCGAGCTGATCACCGATCCACATGGAAAATGACGAAAATATTGTGGTGACGATATCTGTGGCAATAATGAATCCGAGAAGTATCATGATCCGGGATAAATCTGCCTGATTCCCTGAAATCCGGGCAACAATGACATCCACAATTTGTTTAAGAAGTACGGGTGTCACAAGTGAAAGAAGGGACATGGAAACCACGAAAAACCCCATGAATGCATACCACTTCCACAGGTGTTTGGTATAGGAAACAATTTTAAAAATATTTTTCATCGCAGATTTTGTATTATATCAGGCAAACCATACCGTTTGATAAGAAGTAAAAATCCGTACGTCCAGATTGTCCGGCTGATGAGGCGGCCGGCAACCCCTGCGGCGAAATATTTCGGGAACGGGATGCCGAAGTGGCCGCAGAGCATGGCAGACAGATTCACGACAATTCCCGGAGTGGGCAGAATTCCCAATATAAATATCACCCATACGCCGTATTTTTCAATCAGCTTTTCAAACCTGAAATGGAACTGGTTTTCTTCCTCCATCGACTTGGCAATCCGCCCCAAATTCCATGTGACGAATTCATCAATCGTTGAACCGAATGCGCCAAGAATCACCAGAAAAAACGGGTTCAGATGCGTCACGAGAAACGGCAGGACATAGAGGCCCCATCCGAAATAATTTGCAATGAAAAAACCGATGTACCCCAGAGTTTTTAGCGTTTCCAAATCCGGTTCCCAGAGAAGGGCTGGCACGACTGTGAGAAGAAGAAACGCCAGAGCGATCAGCCACAGCTTCCAATTCTTCGGTTTTGCAAACTGCCGGGCGATATACCTCAATTGTTTTATGTCATCCATATCATCTATTGTATACAATCGATAGTTTATCCGCTCGATCCATTAATCTTTGTCTTTCCAAATCTGATAAATTTACCTGAGGCAATCTGTGGATAATATCCCTTCTCAATTCCCGAGTACCCTTTCCCAATAAAATAAGCCCATCATTCCATACTTTCTGTGTCACAAATTGATCCATATACTTCTTTCCTGCAGTTACCAGAGACAGGGTCGGGTCAGTTTTACATATTTCACCAAAATAGTCTCCGAACTGATTTGCTCCTTGCTTCTCAGAAAAATAGAACACAAGTTTTGTGGCAACTGGATCCATGATGACTTTCTTTGCACCTTCTCCACCGTACATCATTTTGAAATGCAAACCATCACTGGAATATCCTCTCGCAGCACGTATAACAGAACCAGCCAAATTTCCGAACTGATGTACACTCTGAATATTCGGATTAAAATACAACCGGTATAATGGAAAATCATCGGTTTCTATCGGCAAGACATTTACCGGAGAATCAAACTGAATCCAATAAGCATCGGGTATATTCGTCGCAAAAGACGTACGCATCAGCATTTTATTTGGCTCTTTTGCTCTTTCACACACATGAGCCGCAATCTGTGCTACATTATCTCCTACCTTATCAAGTACCGGTGACACAACCTTAATAACTTCCTGACTGTTTTTTGGAGAATGAATCTCTAATCCTGCACCTTTAATTCCACCTCTGACTTCGAGAATTTGTTCAGATCGACCCAATGTATTTGAATGTCGCATCATCCGGAAAATGGCACTATCAGTCTTGTCGGGACGTTCATATGACAATACTATCGGTGGATCAGCATCGGTATTTGTTCTTCTGGTACTCAAATTTTCTACGGCTTTCAATTCGTCTCTTGTTACTCCCGTAAATCCCGAACTCGAAAGACGCGCCTGTACAGAATCCGCCGGTGCCAACCAGGATGCCATACTCCAGTTAACCAATAATCCTTTCGGTACTTCATGAAATGGAATTTCAGGGATAGAAATATTATTTATCTCGGTCATATTTCAATATCGGGTACTGCCTGAGATTTGGTAATAATAATTGATAACATCACAAAATGTCACCTGTCCGAAACATTTTGCGATGTAAAATCCGATATACCCAAGCGTTTTGATCGTTTCCAGATACGGCTCCCACAATAGAGCTGACACAACTGTCAACAGGAGGAATGCTACGGCAATAAATCACAGTTTCCAGTTTTTGTGCTTGGCAAAAATGGTCACCGCATGCCTTTTGGAAGGCTCTCGCATGCTTCTCCGTCTTTGTTGCCATCAAGCCTGTTCACGTCATTGCCCACTCCGCCGACTTTTTCAAAAAATGCCTGCGCCTCTGGCTGTGTATCAAAATCACTGCAGTTGTACTCATCTGCGGATTTACCCTTTGCAGAGTCCGTGGTGATATTGCCGAGCTTGTCAAACAGGAGATTGCCCGCATCATCACGCGACACTTTCGATTCAGTAAACGATTTGGTTTCCCACAGTTTTCCCAGATCCCAGTCGTTTTGGGATACTTCAAGACCAAGAGCAGCCAGAAGCGTCACGAAAATGATAACCAGATATATCCGCATTTTTTCAAAAAAGACAAACATGAGGGCAACGATTGCCATCAAGGCAACGATGACCCAGATGCGCACTTTATGGCTTCCGCGGGTTTTCTGAAATTTTGATACGTCAACCGTTTTCCCGGCTGTTTTTTTGGTTTCTTCCGTTTCTTTTTCCATAATAGTATCCTTTCATCTTATATTATACCGTACCCAGAGACTGAAATGTTGAATGAAGTACTTTACTTGATTTTTCATAGTCGGAAGAATCGTAATAAAATGTCTGCCAGCCGAAATCTTTGGCCGCAGTGATATTTTTCATGGAATTTTCCACAAACAGTATCTCGTTTCCGCTGACTCCTGCAAGTTTTTGGGCAATTTCAAATATTTTCCGGTCCGGTTTCCTGAATCCAACTTTTGTGGAATCCACGATGATATTCCAATGAATTGCGGGTATCAGTTCCTTTTCCAAAATCATATCCAACATTCCAACATACTGGTCTGTCAGAAATCCCACCCGGCAGATCTTTGCAATTTCCTGAATAATCGGGTGGATCGACGGATTCTTCTTGAATCTGTCTACAAAATCCGCAAGCAGTGAGTACCCTTCCGGAAATTTGATATGGCATGATTTTTCAATCTCTGGAATGAGTGTGTCAACATGCGTACTGGTGACTATGGCATCAGCATACTTTTTGAAAATATTTCTAAACGATTCTGCCTCAGTATCCTGTATCTCCATATCCCGGCGCATTTTTTCCCACTCATCCCTCGCCGAAAAATCTCGGATCACCACACCCCCGACGTCAAAATAGACAAAAGAGATCATATCTGAAAAATATAATCGTTGTTCTAAAAATACATCTATTCTAGAGTGCAGTAAATGATTTTTGCTTAACGATTTTCCACCATTTTTTAGCCATTTCAATATCTTTAGTGGAGGATTTAATAATAGAATTTGTCGGTTCTCCGGTTTTCCGATTGAATTCATTGATCACAACGTACCGATCATCCCAAATTCCAAAATCCGGCTCCGGAACTTCTGATTTCACATCCGAATGCAGGCAAAAAGATATTTTAATTCCCGCTTCCTTATCCGCCCGAACTTGTTCCATGATATCCGGATCTGCCATATCTTTTTTAGACTTAAGCATAATTACTCTTTCAAACACGTTCATTCTTTTAGCTGCTTCCCTCCCATATTCCATGTATGGTGAGTGGGGCATTTGTAATTTTTTCAGACCGGTATATAAAGTTGCATATCCTGATTTTTTTACATTCTGGAATGTGAATAATTTTTGACTCATCGATTCTTCAGTATTAAATGAGACACTCCCTCCATTTTTTTGCGATTGAACATATTTAAAAGCTCCCAACTTCTGCTTTAAATAATTATATTTTAGAGAATAGCTAATATCCAACCTGGTTAAACATAAATCCAAAACTAATGAAAACTCATCCAGATTCACTTCCATATTCATATGTCCTGCACTGCGTATAGGAATTGGAGTGCCTTCTATCGCATTACCAAACATAACAGATTGACGATTTGGGACATATGGATCGGTATCGGAATATAAAACATAGCCTACGGGAATCAACCTTTTCATTTCCTGTGAGTCAAAATCTGTTTTTTGAAAATCAGGAATAATTTTTGTATAAGGCCACTTTTCCTCTGGAATACAATCTAAAAACGCACCGACAAAAATTGCGCTATCAAGATGAATGTGATATTTTTCAACCTCACGGAGAATAAAAATGCAACCCAACGAATGACCGATAAAACATAATTTTTCATTTTTTGGAAGAGAATTCAGGACAGGTTGAAATACTTTATCCCATTTTTCATACGTTTGCTCAGTCGGATCGTAAACACCCTCCTTTAATGATTTTTCGTCATCAACTGGAAACTGTGGAGCAAATACTGTTTGTCCCAGCGACTCAAGTTGGGATTTTAGTACGGGAAACCAGTTGCCTTCTGAACTTCCAAAAGCGCCATGAAATAGAATGAATATCATATTCAAATTACACAGTTACTGCATCGCTGGGTAATGGCATTTTTTGAATTTTTTGCCTGAGCCGCACCCCACTGCGTCCGGTATATGCCGGACTTCGATGGGGCAAGCCAGCACGTTATGCATACTGTTCACGGTATTGCCGGGTAATGACATTTCTTCCATTTTTTTCCGGAACCGCATGGACACGGATCGTTGCGGCCTAATTGGTTTGTAGTTCGGGGTTCGGGGTTCGTGGATTTGGGAACATTAGTACGTGATATGGATGCAATTTGCGTCAGTTTTGTCTCCTGGGGCAGTACCTGTGCCGTTACTTTGGGCTGGTTTGTGGCAATCTGGACTTTGTAGATCCGGTGGACAATCTCGCTGTCGATTGCCCCCATTAAACGCTCAAACATGGAAAAAGCTTCGTTTTTGTACTCAACCAGCGGATCGCGCTGGCCATATCCGCGAAGACCGATTCCTTCGCGCAAATCGTCAATCGCATCCAGGTGTTCCATCCACAGCGAATCGATAACGGAGAGCGATACCCACTGCTCCACCTGCCGCATAACCTCCGGCGTAACGTCTTTTTCACGCTTTTCATACGTATCACGCGCGATTTTGCCAAGAAAATCAGAAATTTCCGTATGCGTTTTATACTGCTGTGTCTGCTGAAGCAAGTGTTGTTTTGAGTTTTCATCAAACGGGATAATCGACACGAATTCTGCAATAATCTTCTCATACTCAATATCCGTTTCCGGATTTGATGCATATAACATGGCGGTAGTATCTATTGTTCCCAAAACCGCCTCCAGTATCGTATCCTTCTGCGCTGCCCCCTCTAAAACCTTACGCCGCCGTTTGTACACTATTTCCCTATGCTTGTTTAATACGTCGTCATATTCCACCAGGTGTTTTCTGGAGTCGAAATGAAACCCTTCCACTTTCACCTGTGCCTGCTGGATGGACCGCGATACCATCGCGTGTTCAAGCGGCACATCCTCTGGCAGTTTGAATACCGTCATCAGCTTGGCAACCTGCTCACCGCCGAAAAGCCGCATGATGTCATCCTCAAGCGATACGTAAAACCTGCTTTCCCCCGGATCCCCCTGCCGG
Organism: Patescibacteria group bacterium; assembly: GCA_041753515.1. Taxonomy (GTDB): domain Bacteria; phylum Patescibacteriota; class Microgenomatia; order UBA10105; family UBA927; genus JBGSUE01. The sequence continues at coordinate 11,755 of JBGSUE010000049.1, read as the reverse complement.
CCGCTACGGCCCCGGAGCTGATTGTCGATACGGCGTGACTCGTGCCGCTCGGTACCGATCACTTTAAGGCCCCCGGCATCCAATACTCTTTGATGCTCTTTTTCCCATGCATCCAGATGTTTTTTATACGCCCCCTCACTTTCGGCTTCCCACGGTTCCATCTTATTGCCGCCTAAAATAATATCGACTCCCCGACCTGCCATATTTGTAGCTACCGTCACAGCCCCAAATTTTCCCGCATCCGAGATAATCATGGCTTCCTTCAGATGGTTTTTTGCATTGAGGACCTGATGGGGGACGCCTTTCCTTTTGAGAAATTCACTGATGATTTCGTTTTTATCAATCGATGTGGTACCGACCAGGATCGGCTGGCCTTTTTTATGGCACTCGGCAATGTCCGCCACGATTGCCGCATACTTGGCACGAGGAGTCTTATAGACACTATCAGCTTTATCAATACGCACCATCGTCCTATTTGTGGGAATCGCCAAAACATCCAGATTATAAATTTTCTTGAATTCCTCTGCCTCCGTGGCAGCAGTCCCTGTCATACCCGCAAGCTTCTGGTACATACGGAAATAATTCTGGAGAGATACGGTTGCAAGCGTCTTTGACTCCTGCTGGATTTTCACATTTTCTTTTGCCTCTATGGCCTGGTGGATGCCTTCACTATATCGTCTGCCGGTCAGAAGCCGTCCGGTAAATTCATCCACAATCACAACCTGGCCCTCCCGCACGATATAATCCTTGTCTTTTTTGAAAAGCGCCCGGGCTTTGAGCGCTGCCTCAAGATGGTGGACCGTCTCGAAATCATTCTCATAGATATTCCCTACCCCCATGAGTTTTTCGATTTTGAGAAGTCCATGATCGGTCAAATGAGCTGTACGCAGTTTTTCATCAATCTCATAATCCAATTTGTTATTAAGACCTGCTACCATTTTTGCATAATCATAATATTTGTGTGTTGCTTCCATTGCAGGTGCCGATATAATATGGGGCGTCCGGGCTTCGTCAATCAAAATCGAGTCCACCTCATCAATCACTGCGTAGTGCCAATCCCGCTGTACAAGCTGGGACATGTTGGACACCATGTTATCGCGCAGGTAATCAAACCCATACTCACTATTGATGCCGTAGGTAATATCCGCGCGGTATGCTTCATTGCGGGTCACCTGTTTTAAATGCTTGAGCCGCCAATCAGTAGCCGATTCATCGGAATATTCCGGATCATATAGAAATGATTTTTCCGAAATGATGGCCGAAACGCTCATCCCTAAACGATGAAATACTTTCCCCATCCATCCGGCATCGCGGCGTGCCAGATAATCGTTGACCGTCACCAGATGAGCGCCTTTTCCGGAAAGCGCATTGAGATAGAGAGCCGGAATAGCCGAAAGCGTTTTTCCCTCCCCGGTTTTCTGCTCGGCAATTTTTCCCTGATGGAGAGCAATGGCGGCCACAAGCTGCACATCGTAATGCCGCTGGCTGATTTCGCGCAACGCCGCTTCACGCACCAACGCATAGGCTTCTGGGAGAATATCGTCGAGCGTTTCTCCCGTTATCAGCCGCTCCTTAAACTGCGCAGTCTTTCCTGCAAAATCCTTGTCTTTCAGTTTTTTTACATCGCCCTCAAGCTCCCCGATATGCGCCACAATCCGCATCAGGGTATCAATTTCCTTTTTGTTGGAGTCAAAGAGTTTTGTAAAAAGTTTTATCATAGTACGTGGCTATCATACCATATCACGGCTTCCTGCATAAATTGCAATATTATCCTGTATGATGAGTCCCCTGACATACCTGAAATGCCGCTGTAAACGGCTCATAAGGCTCGCGGATTTCTTCCTGAACTGTCCGTAATGGGAATAATTAATGATGACTGTATGGGATGTTGCTGAAAACCGTTTGATATTTTTAATAAAATTTTCATCAAGAAGAAAATCGGGATTTTGATTCGCGTTAAAAATATCTATGAGTATGAGTCCGTAAGTATAGCGCAATGACTTCTTTTCCACAAAATCTTTAGCGTCGCACACATGAAGATCAAGTTTGGGGATATCTGAAAGGCCAAAATATGTTTTTCCTATTTCCATCATGACCGGATCAATGTCAACGCCGTCAATGGCTGATCCGGGAAACATATCGTGGAGCATCTGTACAACCGTCCCGCCGCCGACACCCAGGACAAGAATACGGCGCAGAGGATGTAGGACATTCAGTGCATATTCATCAAATACCGTCTGAAAAAGATCTTCAAGCCAATCGCCAGAAGCACGGGCGCCGGAGGACAACAGACGGTATCTCCCTTTGACGAGTAATAGCCGGATATCAGGATTGTAAACGGAAGACGACCGTACCAGTACCTGCGGCCATACGTATGAGAGAAGTACTTTAAGTGTCACGTGCTGATCATCTTCTTTCCCACATACGGCACAAGGACATCAGGAACCCGGACCGATCCGTCTTTCTGCTGATAATTTTCAAGGATTGCGATGAGGATCCGTGGGCTTGCAATTGCTGTATTGTTGAGCGTGTGGCAATAGAGCGTTTTTCCGTCTTTTGTTTTGTACCGGATATTCAACCGTCTGGCCTGAAAATCCCCCATCACGGAATCAGACATGGTCTCACCATAATTACCTCTGCCCGGCATCCACGTCTCCACATCATATTTCTTAACCTGCGGTTCACCCATATCTCCGGTGCACATCAAAAGTACCCGGTATGGCAACTCCAGATCGTTCAATACTTCCTCGGAATTTTTCAACAGCTCGTCGTGCAGAGTAAAAGATGTACTCAAATCATTTGTTGAAATAATTACCTGTTCAATTTTGGTAAACTGGTGCAGTCGATAAACCCCTTTCGTATCTTTCCCATAACTTCCGGCCTCCCTCCTGAAACAAGGTGAGAAGGCGACAAACTTTTTCGGTAAGTCAGACTCCTTTAATACCTCGCCTGAAAAATAGGCAGTGACCGGTACTTCTGCGGTACCGGCCAAATACAAATCATCTTTTTCCAAATGGTATACTTCATCCCTGCCCCAAGGAAACTGACCATTGCCGATCAGGGTGAAATCTTTTACGAGAGTCGGAGCCACTAATGGTGTGTACCCTTTATTTACAAGCTTCTGCATGGTATACATGAGAACTCCGAGCTCAAGTAACGCGCCCTCGTTTTTCAGAAAATATGCCCGGAATCCGCCCACTTTACTGCCGCGGTCAAAATCAATAAGATCAAGACGTCGGGCAAGTTCAATATGATCTTTGGGAGTGAAATCGAAAACGGGAATTTTTCCGGCTTTTTTCACCTCCACATTCCCTGATTCATTTTTGCCTACCGGCACGCTTTTATCAGGAATATTAGGCACAGAGAGCATGATTTCCTGATACCCGATCTCGACATTTTTCAGTTCTTCTTCAACAATTTTCAGTTCATCTTTCAGTTTTCTTCCGTGTGCATTACTTTCATCGTCCCGGATTTTGCTGATCCTGTTTCTCTCACTCCTGAGCTTTTCAGACCTCTGTATCAGAGAGCGCCGTTTGTCATCAAGCGCCAACAGCTCATCCCAATCAACTTCACGATTTTTATTCACGGCTGCTATCTTACACAGCTCTAAATTTTCACGAATAAATTGGATATCCAGCATACATTCTCCTTTCTATATATTATAACGCATGCGATGTTAAATCTACCGATAGTGTTCCCAGATGCTCCTGTAATCCAAGCGCCGCAATTTGTGTACTCTTTTCATGAACTGATACTATGGTAATTGATGTTGACTGCAGGCTGAATTTCCAGATCTCATTCAATTTTTTATTCAGGATCGCCGCCACCAGAATCCGGATGATATTGTCATGGGTCACGATCAGCGCGCTGCCGGAAAATTTAAGCGCTGCACTTTTCCACCAGGATATCACCCTTTTTTGCGTGTCTACAAACCGCTCTCCACCGGGGAATGTGACCCGCGAGGGAAAATTCTGCCACTTCTTATATATATGCGGCCATTTTTTCCCAATATCGGTTTTTTTCATTCCTTCCCACTGACCATGGTTGGTTTCCAGCAATTCCGGAACTGGCTGAACGGATAGCCCCTTCTTTCTTCCGACTGCCAGGGCAGTCTGCATAGTGCGCGTCAGGGGGCTGGCAAGTATGGTATTGAGCGGCACATCGGCAAACCTTTCCGCAAGTGCAACCGCCTGCTTTTTCCCTGCATCGGATAAGTGCGTATCATAGGTAATCCCCTGATACATCCCTTTCGTGTTTGCGATGGACTCCGCATGGCGGACTAGATAGATTGTAACCATAAAAAAAGACACCTTTCTTATAAGGACCCTCGCCCTTCGCGAAGGGCGGGGTGGTGCCACCTTATTTACTTCTTATTTACTGCTATTACGGGCTTACCCGAATCAGTTGTTACCCTGATCGGCATTGGCGGTTGGATGCCGCCTCAAACGCTTTTCTGTTTCATTATAAACTCTACTATTTTCGGTTTCAACCGGAAAATAACATGCCCCCGGTGATTATACAATTGCATTTCCTGTTCGCTTAATTGGCTTTTATCATAGAACTTTCCGATGTCCGGTAAAAAAAGCAAAGACCGGTATGGAAAACCGGCAGTTCTGAGACCGGATGGTTTGTCCGGAATCACTCCCCGTACAACTCCTTCTTCGGTAATAATTTCCCCATCCGGAGTAGCAACCGCAATAACGGTCCGAAGTTGCGCCGCACGGTTTTTGAGATTTTTCATTTTCTGCATTGTATATTCAATCAGTTCTTCATCTGAACTGTCGCGATTGCCATGTACCCATCGATGTGATTTCACACCCGGCTCTCCATTTAATGCATCAATCTCAAACCCGCCATCGTCAGCAAGAGTGACCAGCCCTGATTTTTTGCAGTAAAATCTGGCTTTGAGTACCGCATTCTCCTCAAATGTCTTTCCCGTTTCCTCCAGCTTTTCCGTTATGCCTAGATCTTTCAAACTCACCGTCGGTATATCTTCCAAATACGTCCGTATTTCCTCCAGTTTGCCGGGGTTCGTGGTGGCAATAAGCAGTTTATTCATAAATTCGCCTTGTTTTTTCATATAACTCTGTATAAATTTGCATCGTTGGTAATATAGCTGCAATGTTTATAATTTCTTGTTCTGTACATCTATCACCGATCGTCATTTTATCATCCATCAAAACCCCACCGTCAAACCAATTTGATAAATGATCACTGCTCATTGCGTGATCAGCTCTATTGATTACTCTGGATTTTGGTTTTGTATCTTCAATCTCAACTGTCCCTCGAAATTTATGATTCTTTTCAACCCAGGAAATACGTATAGATGATGGTGGTAAACTTGTAGATTCTTCTTCCTCATCTCCAAATAACATAAATGACCTCATTTCTACTACCGCAGATATATTTTTGGAATCATCTTCAAGAACAATAAAATGACTTAACTGTCGCGGCGGAACCTCAACATGAACACATCTCTCATCTTTCAACCATTGGGTAGAAGCTATGAGAAGCTTGATGATTGAGGAATTTGAATTTTCGGGAGGATGAAGAGTTACAACTTCAGATACCATATTTCGTTTAACAAACAACTCCTTCAAAATCTACGGTGCCGCCGCAATATTGCGTGATAATTTCTACTGATTCATGCAGAGTGTTCTGAACCATTTCCGGTGTAATATCATACACACCATCAACATTTATCCAGAGATTTTTTGTCTTCTCCGTCACCATTGTGCGCTGTGCATCACGATAATTAAAATCCATATTATATCCGCCAACCTGATCGTAATACGCGATTTCTTTTGACGTATATTTTGACGGGACTTTATCCCCTAACAACAGAATTTCATCGCCAACTCCAGCATACCGGATCACCGTCGGAAACTGAATCTGGTCTGCATCAAATGCACCCACTGAAACCCTCTGTTTCATGACCACCAAATTGTATGCATCCACACATGTATTAACACTATACAACCCTTTCCCAAGAGCAACCCGGCGGATGAGCGCTTCCGGGGACGGACGGCGGGAATGCCAGTCAACACCCATTTCCTTATAGAGCTTCCGGTAGCTAACAATTTCCGGATATGTCCCCAATTTTTCTGTCGTCAGTCCCGTAAGCGATGAAAGAAATAATTCACGACGTTCATCGAGATTCTTATTTTGAGAACTGATGGAAACATTCCGGATCATGGCTATGCCGATAGAAATGGACGGAATATTTTCCTTTAAATGTGGATCAATGGAAAAATACTCAGGTTTTTCTATTGCATTCAGCGAATTATTTTGCTCCTGATAGTGTTCTTTTTTATTTAAAAGCAACCGATCCAGGACAGCATCTTTCGGAAACTGTTTCAGCATCCAGCCGGCACGAGGTCCATGATCTTTTCCCAATACAACAGAATAGAGCGCACCGAATGCTTTTTTATGATCTAATTTCAGGGATTTTGCGAGTGTAAACAATAGCGACTGGAGTTTTTCCGGATCCTTCACATTTTCCCAAATGTCCGCCAGTTTATTAAGAAATTTCCACTGCACGCCCGTCAGGTGAATATCCTGAAACGGGACAGTTGATAACTGATATGTAAAATCGTCTGGGGCATAATTATTCACCCATGTGATGGCATCGGCCAATCTGATGTTGATGATATTTTTTTCTTCGGCAGTAAGCGGTGATCCTTTTATTTCTGAAAGGCGTGAGAATAAATCAACATTCGGCAACTGATACAACCGTGCAATATCCCTGAAACGCGCAAGAAATAAATGCGGATTTTTATCAGGAATATCACCAATTTGTGCCATTTCAAATGCCCGTGATAATCCTTCGTCTCCTTCCGTATTATACGCAGTCCAACATCGGTCATATTCGTCATACAGATCAGGAATTGCCATCGTACCTACCGGGTTAAATTCTATCGATTTTTTGTAATCGGCTCTGGTAAAAAGAAATCTTCCGATTGAAGGAGCTAATAGTATTTTCAAATCACGAGCTTTCAAGCCCAAACCTTTGGATGAAGACATCTTTTTCCCACCGATCAGAAAAAATTCATACGGAACATTGTACGGGTTTGGAATGCCAAAAACATACTTGCACAGTTCTTTGGCAATATCGCGTGACCCGCCGGCTGATGAATGGTCTTTACCGGCTCCCTCAATGGTCACTCCCAATACTTTCCAGTGTGCCGGCCAGTCCACTTTCCACGGTAGTTTTCCGGGATGATGGTGAGCATTATTTTTATCACTGAAAGGCGAAATCTTCCCTGAATATCCGCACCCGCGTGCCCATGTAACCATGGTTGGTTCGCATGTGTACGTTACATGCGTTCCATCCCATGCATGAACGCGTGTGGTCCCAAGCCGCTGGCATTTCTCACACACGACCTGAAGCGGCAGCCAGCCTTTTTCCCGTTTTTTCGAACCGCTGACTTTCCGGTAAATATCCTGAATCCGGGATGCGTTATCTAACGCCTCTCTGATAACACCATCGAACATTCCTGCATGATACATATCCCAGGATGACCGAAACTCAGCCATGACGCCAAGATTTCGCAGTACTTCCTGAAAATCCGCGGTAAAATAATGGGCAAAACTTCCATATCCCTTCTCCGGCGGCCTGGCAAGCCGTAAAGGCTTTCCCATTTCACTTGATAAGTGATCCAATTCTTTGGGCAATCCGTCAATCGGATCAAAATCATTGAATATGTAGGTAAACGTTGTTTTTTTACCGGCATGAACAAATGCCCGGTATACCAGATCATGGACAATCGGACCGCGAAGCGAACCTATATGCGCATACCCGGATGGTGTAAACATGTCATCTATCCAATACGGGGTATGCTTTCCGCTGTCAATAATCTTTTTGGCCAAAATATCCGCCCAAAACATAGTATGATGTGATTATATACCAAAAATCCCGCCTTTCGCGAAAGGCGGGATAATTTTTTTATTTTATTACTTAATTTCCAAAATCTTGTAAAGAATTTTTCCCGCCGGAGCCTCCACCTCAATCTGATCCCCGGGTTTTTTCCCCAAAAGGGCTTTGCCCAGAGGAGATGAATGGGAAATCTTCTTCTGCGACGGATCCGCTTCCCATTCTCCCACAACGGTAAATACTTCTTTCTTGCCTTTCACATGCAGCGTGACACTGGAGCCAATATCAATCGACGACCGTTTATGGCTGGTAATCACTTTTGCACCGTGGAGAATTTCCTCAAGTTCGGCAATCCGTCCGTCAATAAACGCCAGATCCTGCTTGGCTGCGGCATATTCGCTGTTTTCAGACAAATCACCGAGCTCGCGGGCATCGGCAAGTCGCGATACGGCAGCCGGACGCTTCACTTTAACGATATCCTGATACTCGCTATTGAGTTCGTCCAATCCTTCTTTCGTCAGTAATTTTTTTGATTGAATCGGTGTATTCATAGTGTACCCTCTAAAAAAATCGCCCATAAGGCGTGATTGCCTGGAGCGATAAATTCCTTGTACGGTTTCCCAAATTTCCGATCATGAGTGTACACTCCACGCCTTGTAGTGTCAAGTGGTTGTTGGTACAATACCTGAGGCTAATTTGCCATCTGCCGCGTTCGTCTAGTGGCCTAGGACGGTTGGTTCTCAACCAACAAATCATGGGTTCGACTCCCATACGCGGTACAATAAAATCCGGCTCGATGCCGGATTTTTTTGTACCCGAAGGAATAAACACACGCCGAAGGCGGGTTCGCAATCCAGGAGTTAATGAGCCGATTCCGATTGGCGAATTCTACTCCTGGTGAGTCCTGAAAATGTTTGTGAATACGAAGTATTCAATACATCCTGTTGACGAACATTTTTAGGAACTCCCATTCGCGGTACAATAGAAAAATATCCCCCACATAAAAATTTTCTTTTGTCATTTCAGTTAGCCAATATGCCGAATATCAACGCCAGGCATATCGCCTGAACCAAATCCGCCGAGCTCTGATCCAGCTCCTCTTGCGATGAACCGATCTTTGGATTCCCGTTGACATACCATCCTATTGCATAAAATAGTATACAAAGTATGGGCTGCCAAAACGATCCGATCGATAATCCCGTATTCACGGAAAAAAAGCTGATCACACAAAATAGCGACGGAACGAAAAACGCCATTACGACCTCTTCGGCATCATATTCCTCATCCTTGCCCCATTTTCTGAAATTGCATATGGCATCGAAAAGAAAATATATTGTGCACCAAAGAAACGTAATCGGCCAGATACAATACTTGAGTTTGGCCACTCTCTCTCCTCTCTTTTTTTGTGGGGGATGTAAACGTACTTTTCGGACAGACTGAAGTAAATATATACCCAACTTACTCAGGTGTGCAATCCCGAGCACTCGGGATGAAAAAGCTGATTACCTACCAGCCGGCAGGCAGGGTTGGATATATACTCAAAAACTCATATACAAACCTGAGTTTTTGCGGTATACCATAAATCTGCACTCCCAATACATCGATGTATTGGAAAAAATGGGTATTCCTGATGATATACTTAATTCATGATCGGAGGGTGGAAAATAGTCTATTGGTCACAAGATAATCGGGAATCGCCAATATATTCATTTATACAGAATCTCCCGTATAAAACCAGACAAAAAGTGTATTATGCTCTCGAATTGCTTTCGGAATTTAATATCCAACTGCGGTCCCCGCATGTTAAAAAGGTTACAGGTACAAAACTGTGGGAACTGCGCATTCTGGGTGAGGACAGCAGCAGAATATTTTATATTGCTGTCATCGAAAAACAATTTCTGCTTCTTCATGGATTCCTGAAATAGAATCAAAAAACTCTGCAAAAAGAAATCATTATCGTAAGCCAACGTATGAAAGAATACATCGAAAGAACGAATAATCCTTGAAATATCACAAAATTGTGATATACAATCATATATGAAACATACATATATTACCGACTGGGAGTCACACAAAAAAGTACTTCTTAAGGATCCCAAGTTCCGCAAGGCGCTCAAAGATGGCGAACTGGAATATCAGGTTGCACGGGCTCTAATTGAAGCACGGATCAAACGGGGACTCACCCAATCCTCTCTTGCACAAAAAATGAAAACACGCCAGTCAGTGATATCACGGGTGGAAAATGCACAAACCACGCCGTAAAGAACGTTTGTTAAATTAAAAATTATGAGTTATGAATTATGAATTTTTTAAAGATAATTCCTAATTCATAATTGTTAATTCATAATTACACTTAAATTCACGTTATGTCCGATAGTATAACACGTTACTATAAGCTTGTCAAGCATCTTTTACAAAGATCTGTGTCCTGTATCCAGCCTCATTTTGCTTCAGTTTGTGGGTATACTACACCCTATAGACTATACTGTCAATAGTCTGTTACAGTACTAATGTACCCTTATTTAGTTATCCCGTAATACCCATATTAAGTGTCACTTTAGCTTGACAACACCGCCTATACCCCGTAGTATGGGTGTATGTACGAGGATATTCTCACCAGCCTAGGGCTGACGGATGAACAGACACAGATTTATCTGTCGCTCCTGTCACGCGGCCCGCAGACCGTATCCGATCTGACTAAATCCACCAAAGTCCAGCGGACGTACATTTACCGGATTGCAGAGGAGCTGATCGGCAAGGGACTCGTGGCCATCGAGGGCAAGGCCAAAAAGACCACCTTCACTCCCCTATCCCCTGACCATCTCCTACGCCAGGCTGAGGATGCGAAAACGAAAGCCGAGCGCGCCCACCTGGCGCTGGAAGGCATCCTGCCGCGGCTTAAGGAGAAATATGCCCTCATCGACCAGCGCCCGGTAGTTACTTACTATGAGGGGATTGAGGGGATTAAGAAAGTATATATGGATACAATTCAGGAGGGTAAGGAAATTTTAGCAATAGTTGAAACTTCCAAAGTCGATAAAGATATATACAAATGGGTCACAACTGAATACGTTGAGCATCGAGTAAAAGCCCGAATCCCGGTTCGAGCGATAGTTGCCTCAGGATCTAAAACAGAAGAATATATCAAAAAAAATGAGGCTGAACTGAGGGAAACAGTAATCGTAGAAAGCAATAAATTTCCATTTGAAAATGAGATCAATATATACGGTCAAAAAATTGCTCTCATTAATCACAGAATAGGCACACAACTGATAGGAATTATTATCGATAACTCATCAATTGCTCGAACCTATCGATCGTGGTTCGAGCTAACATGGCAGACATTTTCAAAATAACGGGCGAAATTCTCTCGGTGGATCACCTTCTTGAGTAAATTTTTCTTTTATTTGAGAAACTACAGATGAAATTAATTTGAGTCGGGAATCATAATACTCAGAATTATGTTCGTTGACCAGTTTCTTTTTTGCAACAAATGTATAATTCCAATAGTCTTTTCCATTAGGAATGGGATCACTATTAATCGCTTCAAGTATAAAATCCTTTTGAATAAGTATTTCTGCTATTTTCCATGGTGGAAGGGCTAATCGATTATAAAAATTAATATCATCCGGCGAGTCTACTATATACCATACATCCTTAATTTCTTCAGGTGAAAAACCTAAATTTACTAGGACCTCTCTGTATCTATCAACATTTTACTTATACCCTCCGCGCAATGGATCAGGAGAATCAAAAATAAATATACCTTCATCCTGAAGAACATCACGCATCTCAACAAATACTTTTTCTAAATTTTCCATAGTTTCTGTATGTGGAAGATTTCTTCCCAAGCTTACTACAGCTTTTCTTTGATTTTGCCGG
>JBGSUE010000048.1:0-15672 GCA_041753515.1 Patescibacteria group bacterium | reverse complement strand
AAGGGATATCACGAGCAAACAACTTAACTATGAGACTAACTTTATTGCGGTTTAACCGCATGCAGAACTTGATGGTCATATTTGTCCAGTTTATCGCACTAATACTTAGATTGTACTAGTGCTTAACTGGGCAAGACCCTTTATTTTTACCTCTGACATGCGGCTGTCTATGACGTCGGCTGGTCCCTGATGGCGCGTTGTCGCGAAACGAAGATACAGCTTTGCGTTGTACGCCTGCAGGAATATCCGGTCTCCATACGTCAAGTCCCAGACATATATGAATGCTTTTTCGGTACTGGATGAAAATATACCTGTTGTAATCCCGGTTGGTGTATACACGGTGTACGAATAAGCATTTGTATCGATGATAATCTGGGCGTTTGGCGTCGTGACGACGTTTTTACCATTCAGCTTTTTGCCAACGACATCATTTGGATCAATAGTTTTTAGTACTGATGGGGTGGGATTAATGAGTTCTGCAGGTCCATAGTCAAATACCGAACCGAGATCATAAAACAGAACTTTTTCACCTTGAATGTTTGGCAAATGACATGCCGCAGATAGTAGCACCAGGAGACTCAGAAACATTATGAGTTTTTTCATGATACATTCCTTTTGCCTTTTAGTATGGTTTGATAAGGCGGAAAAAGTGACAAAATAAGATCGTTATCATTTTTTCGGCCATACCAAACTAACTAAACATGGAGAGCTGGTAAAGAGCAAGGGCAGAATAATAATTGTATACTATGGGGTTAAAAAATACCAGAATTCGTCCGGAGAGGGAATCTCTTCCATCCCCGGACGAACCCGTAAAGAATGCATTTGTGTGAACACACCTTTACGGGAACGTACCTTTATTGTCATGAACACCCTATTTATTGAAGCAGGTATCCCCAAACGGTAAAAATTGCACCGATGATGAAGAAGATGACTACAAGCCATAGGAAACAGGATTGTACAAATCTTCCAAAATTGAATCCAGATGGCTTAATCGAATGATCTTTTTGATAATTCACTTCATCATCATCATTTCCTGCTTTAAGTTCTGCTACCCTTTTTTCTGCCTCCTCAATTAATTTCTCTCGCTCTTTGAGACGCTGCCATGATGGATGAGAACTGTGTCTTGGGTGTCTGATAATCTGATCTAATACAAATATGCATGCAAGTATAAAAACAACAAAAGTAGAATGTAATTTTCCATGCTGATTCTCCTTGAAAGGTACGTACACAGTATCTCTGTGCGTGTATATTATACTACAGGATTACAAAGAGAATAAAGAAAGAACATGGTATAGTAGATACATGAGGGTTTTATTTGTCACCAGTGAGATGGCCACGATTTTCAAGCGCGGGGGGCTTGCGGATGTCCTGTACTCGCTTCCTGTGGCTCTTGCCAAACTTGGCGTTGAGGCGTCGGTCGTGATGCCGTACTACAGTGCGATCAAACATATCCACTCCTCTTGCGTCGGGCAGATGGCGGTAGATTGGGATGGAAAACGGGAATTGGTTTTTATTTTCACATCGGAAATCAAAGACAGGGGGGTGCCGGTGTATCTTATCCGCCATCCACTCCTCAACAACTACGAATCGGATGACATGCCTGCCGTTTTTGCGTTTTTCTCAAAATGCGTCGTGCGTATGGCGACGTATGCATCACGCGCCGTGGGGGGTGATTTTGACATTATTCACTGCCACGATTGGCATACGGCACTCGTGCCGATGATGCTGGGGGAGGATAAAAAAATCTCAAATCCCAAATCTCAAGTTCCAAATCTAAAAACTATTGAAGCAAAAACTACAAAGACAATTTTGACGATCCATAACCTGATGTATGCGGGGGAGACAGGGGTGGGTATAATCAGGAAAATTTGTCTTCCGAAGTCTCTTTTCCATATTTTCAAAACCCCCCTGGGGAGGGCAGTGAAACTTCTGCGGGAAGGACTTGATTATGCGGATATCATATCAACGGTCTCGCCAACGTACGCGAAAGAAATATCCGCCAACACCAAGGGATTGATCGGTTCTGTTTTGCATGCGCGTGCCGACCGGGTGGTGGGGATACTCAATGGTATTGATAATTCGATCTGGAATCCGAAGACCGACAGGGCACTTCCTGCTGCCTATGATCCGCTGACAGCAATAGAGGGGAAACAGAAAGTGAAAAAAGCCCTGCGCCGCGCGCTCCACCTGTCTGATACGGATGTGCCCCTGTTTGGATTTGTGGGGCGTATTGAGCCCAGACAAAAGGGGACTGATATTATACGGCTTGCAGTTCGAACCCTTCCCAAAACCGCATATCAGCTCGTAATACTTGGAACGGGCAACGGGGCGGAAGAGAAGCGGCTGGCGGCATTGGCTGAAAAAAACAGCCATATTATTTATATGAATACATTTGATGAGCGGCTGGCGCGGCGGATTTATGCCGGCAGTGATGTGATGCTCGTTCCCTCCCGGTTCGAGCCATGCGGACTGACACAGATGATAGCAATGCGATATGGTACGATACCTTTGGTACGAAAAACCGGTGGACTTGCAGACAGCGTCATAGACGGGGAAACAGGATTTGTGTTTGACCGGTATAGTGCACCGGCGCTTGCAAAAAAAATGAGGGAAGTCATTGAATATTTTGCACACACCGTGCATGACGGATCGCAAGCCGAACCGTACAAGAAAAACGGCATGTTCTGGAACGATATGGTGATCCGTGTGATGCGGGAAGATTTTTCCTGGCGGACAAGTGCCAAAAAATACCTGGCGATGTATGAGCGGATGATACATGGTGAAAGGTGAAAATATTGATGTGAAAGTACTATTTTGATATAGTTTTTCATACTTCGGAAATCCTATATTCAATTGCCTTATATGTATATAGTCTGATGCATTGACAAGAGTCTTCTTGAAAGGTACTGTAAGACTAATACCCGTATATAAAATCTCTCGGGTATATTTGTATTTATCTTTATGGTTTCTGATGTTCAACAATTTGGATTCGGCGTGTGTGCATTCAGCGGTAATATTTTCCTCTACTATGCCGCACAGAGTGAAGAAGGCAGATCCTTGTCAGTTGATCTTTCCCGCAACGGCTATGAGTTTGTAAAGTTTCCCGGCACACCTGCCGTTACGGACCGCGATGGTATGCTCGTGGATGTGGACTCTATTTCCAACATGCGTGTGACAAAAGCGGATAAGGATTATTTCATGACATGTAGTAACCGGTCAACGGGTGATGTGGAGAGCGCAATCTCCAAAGATCTCTTGAACTGGCGGGTTGTGGGGGCACTGACAGCAAACCGGGGGGGAAATATTGAACTGATCAAAGGACCAGCAGCTGTTGTTCCTGATCTCAAAATTCGCGGCCACCGCGTGATGTATTTTGGTGACGGGGATATTTCCGTTGCCGTCACGAAAGATTTGATCGGGTGGAAAGCCGGGAAAAACCCGGTTCTCTCTCCCCGCCAGGGGAAATTTGACGAGGGTCCATTGACCGTTGCCGGGGCATACAGAACTGACAAAGGGATTGCACTGCTGTATTATTCGAGAAAAGTAGAAAACGGAATCTCTGTATGGGCGATTGGGACAGCTTTATTTGATGGCAACGCTCCTGAAAAACTGTTGTACCGGGGTGATGAACCGATCGTGGAACATCTTGAAGGGTTTGGCGGGAAAAATGTCACCCCCGTTGGGGTGATCCAATTGGAAGATGCGCTCATGAGCTACTGGGATGTGGAAAATGAAGGAATTGTGGCAGTATCCCATCCGGTCAAGCGCGGTGAGAGGCCAAAAATGACCCGCCTGCAGATGGTATTGAATCGCGTGAAAGAGAATCCGATTTTGCGGCCGGTTGCAGGTCATGCATGGGAATCCAAGGCCGTGTTTAATCCGGCGGCTATTTATGAAAACGGGAAAGTCCATTTGATTTACCGTGCAGTCGGAGATAACGATGTATCGGTGTTGGGGTATGCCACAAGTGATGACGGAGTGAATTTTGACACCCGGCACGCAGAGCCGATTTATGTGCCGCGTGCAGATTTTGAAGGCCTTCATACGTCATCCGGAAGTGGAGGGTACTTGTCTCCGTTTTTCTCGGGTGGAGCATACGGCGGAGTGGAAGACCCCAGAATTTCCAAAGTGGAAGACAAGTACGTAATGACATATGTTGCATACGATGGGGCTAATCCGCCCCGCGTGGCGCTGACAAGCATTCCGGTTGATGAGTTCCACACACATAACTGGGATACATGGGCACAGCCAGTGTTGATTTCAGCGCCCGGGGTGGTCAATAAAAATGCCTGTGTATTTCCTGAAAAAATCGACGGGAAATACGTGATTTTTCACCGTATTTATCCGCATATTCTGGTTGATTATGTTGATGATTTGAAATTTGACGGCAAAACGAAATTTCTCCAGGGGCAGTACTCGATCAGTCCGCGGGACGGATATTGGGATTCACGCAAAATCGGGGTCGGTGCCCCGCCGATCAGGACCGAGTATGGATGGCTTTTGATCTATCAGTCAGTTGGTGAACAGGATCCCGGCCGTTATAAAATGGGGGCAATGATCTTGGATGCAAGACGGCCTGAACGGGTACTGTACCGCAGTAAAACACCGCTCTTGGCTCCTGATGTGTGGTATGAAAATGAAGGTTTGAAAGCCGGTGTAGCCTATCCATGCGGTTCAGTTATCAAAGACGGAAAACTGATGGTGTATTACGGCGGTGCCGACACGGTTATATGTGCGGCCCAAGCTGACAGCGAAGAATTCCTCTACAACCTCACTCACTACGAGCAAGCTCAGCTTAACATGGTGAAAATAAAACCCAGGTGGGGATAAAGAGCTGGAGATTCACCCGAATTTTTTTGTGCTCGCGTCCTCCTTCGGAGATATCTGCGCGTAAAAAAATTGGATTCATCTCCGAAAAAGAAAGAGTAATGGTTACTCAGCAAGTTATACATTATGTGAACGCCCGGCTGGGAGAAGGTTGGCCGGATGCGGATATCCGCAAGGCTTTAGGTGATGCTGGATGGAACGAGGATGATATTCAAGAAGTGATGGATCATGCGGGCAGTATCCCCAAAGAACCGGAGCCACAGCCTGCAGTTGAGGAATCAAAAAAGGGTACTGAGGGAAGAAAAAAAGAAGAAAAAAAGAAATCAGTTCTGTCTGAAGAGGTCGCAGGAAGCATGAAACGCACGCCTGTGATTGCCCGCCGCGGCAAAGTGAAACCGGCTCCGCCCATCTATACTCCTGAGCAAATTTCAGCAGCACAAAAGGCTTGGGTAGCCAAAAATCAGATTATTGAACCGCCCCCCGAGCCTGAACCGGAAAAACCATCGGAAAAACCGTTCGGATTGGTTCCCGGTGATCCGCCGGAAAGTGTCGTGCCGTTTTTGGTGACAGTCGTGATTTTGTTGGGGCTTCTGGCAGGATATGTGAACCGCAGCCGTGTGTTGCCCGCCGTGTTGCCTGTGTTGGCATCCAACGAATCGGTAGCCGTCTACTTTCGGACCTCAAATATCAGGGAAATACGGAAGGCGCTTGTGGAATACAATCTGGACAATCTGACGTATCCGCAAACGTTGTTTGAACTGGAGCGCGACGGATATTTGAAGTCGGTACCCATTGATCCGTTTACCCATACGCAGTATGTCTATTCTGTAAGTACTGACATGCACAATTTCATGCTCTGTATGGAGGTTCCACCTCCGCAGGGTGTGGCCTGCACGACCGAGGAGATACCGGTGGAGGAAATGCTCAACAAAAACGCCGGTGCTCCGGATATTTAGAGTGTAATTACTGTAGAGAAGGGGATGGAACTGGTGCGAAGCGCCTGAAGCGCATCGTTTGCTTTTTCAAACGGAAATGTGGTGATGGTAGCGCGGATGCCGTGTTTGTTGCAGAATGAGAGGCAATCAATCATATCACTCCTACTTCCGTTGTACGATCCCACGATCCGTTTGCGGCCGTAGTCTGCTAGTGATTCAGCTTTAAAATTTATCGATCGTGTCGGGAGCCCCACAAAACAGAGTGTCCCTTCGGGCGAAAGTAGTTTCAGATACGCGTCCCAGTTAAGATTTGCATACGTGGTCACCAGAATAAAATCAAGTTGTTTTTTTGATTTTGGGTCGATTGAAGAAGACAAAGTATTTGCTCCGAAAGAGAGTATTTGGGATTTTTTTACCGGTGTATGAGTGAATGCTGTTACATGGCATCCATTCGCGTTGAGAATTTGAACTGCAAGGTGCCCGACGTTGCCTATACCCACAACCCCAGTCCGCATACCTTTTTTGACTCCGTAGTGTCTGATAGAGCTGAATGGAGTGATCGCACTGCAGAGTAGCGGTGTATTTTGCGCGGTTGCAAAGTTTTTTGACAAATGATATGCAAAGCGTCGATTGACAATCATCACGTCTGATAGGCCTCCATAGTCATCAAGCGGTATTACTTTCTGTTTTTTGCAGAATTGTTCCGTACCGGCGCGGCAGAATGAGCATGCGCCGCATGAGTATACCTGGTACCCGATGCCGACTGTTTCTCCTGTTTGTACATTCTCCCCGATAATCTCCAGTCCGGGAACCAACGGATAGCGCGAATCTCCCCAATGATTTTGGGCAAAAAAAACATCGCCGCGGGAAAGGGTACAAAAACGCACGCGCACAACAATGTCATCCGGTCCGGCAGTTTTCCGGTAGGTATATTTTTTTAGATAGCCGCTATTTTCAAAAATGGCCTGCGCATGAATGATCATAATCCGGCTACTTTACAGTGAAACGGGAGAGATGTAAAATTGTTGTGCGAATTATGCACAAGATTATTACCGAATTCTTACACAGACTGGGCAGGTCCGATGATGAAATACATCTGTATATGGCTCTTGTTGAGCACGGGCCATGTACACTTTTGGAACTGTCACGATATTGTGGCATGGAACGCACAAAACTGTACCGGCTGGTTGACAGTCTTGCGGACGGCGGCATTATTGAAGAAATTCCGGTATACAAAAAACGGACACTCAAAGCGGTTGACTTTAATGCCATTGAGCTCATGGTCAAACAAAAACAGGCTGAGGATGAAATGCTGCGAAACAGTATCGGCGCATTTTCGCAGGCAGTTGTCACTCTTTCACACAAGGGAGCAGGAGTGAACGTGGTGTACTACCGCGGGGTGGAAGGCTTGCGGCAGATGATCTGGCACGTATTGCGGTGCAAGGGACTATATCGGACATATTCATACCGGTTCTGGAATGATATTTTCGGCGATGCGTTTACCATGAGATTGAACCGTGAATTTATTGAACGCAAATTCCGCGTGCATGATCTGTATTCGGATCAGTATCTGAGATACAAGAAAGAATGGATGAGGCGGGTAGGGAAAAAACCGGGTGGGGATTGGCATTTCTGGGATGCTCGGTATATACCGGAAAAGATCGTAAAGATCAACCAGAATATCGATATTTACAACGATACCGTGGCATATGCGTATTGGGACGGGGAGGACCGGTTTGGGGTGGAGATCCAAAACCAGCGCGTTGCGGACATGCAGAAGCAGATCCATGATCATCTTTGGAAGCTGGGGAAACGGGTTAACGAACTGGACTGGAAGAACCCGAAATGGGGATGAGTTTGGATGCAGGAGTATCTGCCAGATTAAAAGACTTCATATTTTTGAATTTGTATATGACCTCTACTCCCTGATGCTCGCTTCCCTGATATATTTTGAGTTCTCCATCAAAATGACTTTCTTGGTCTCGATTGCCGATGCCGAGTCTGTATATTGATGTTTCGTCAGTTTTTCCATCCTGCGTTTTCATTTTTTCAACATATGATGCAAGTTTTCTTTTTATAAATCCCAATTCATTATAGTGACGGGATTGTCTTTCCTGATTTGAAAATGAATCGATGACTGTAGCTAATCTGTTTAGAATCATTTCGTCTGTCAATTCTGAACTTTTTTCAACTGCAAGAGGTACTTTATCCTGCCCTGAATGTATTTCGTCTCTGCTTGTATCGTATATGCGTCCGTAGACAAGAATATCCAATAGGCTTTTGATATATTCAGACGCAGAGACGTCTGTAGTGTTGAGAATATCTGTTGCAGTGGGAGACAGGTTTTGATTTTTTATTCTTTCGTACATCGAACCCGGCGTTTCTCTAAATTGAGCGGTACTGATATATAATGCACCTTCAGTCATGGATGTATTGTACAGAACCGCACCGGAGGAAGGGAAGTATCATGTTGGGTAGGGGGATTCTATACCTGATGATATATAATAATACTATGCCAAACGAAGCAATATTGGGAAAATTGCCGCCGGAGTTGGAATTTGTCCGGCCTGATACCAGTTTTTTGAGAAAAACCGCAAAAGGATTATTTGGGGAAGATAAAGCGAAAGGCTTCAGTTTGGTCCGGGGTATAGGACAAGCTATAGGTGCAGATATCCGTCCGGATATGAATGAGCGACAAGCTTCTGCAAAAATTTTAAACAAGATTGTCTATAGAAACCCGGATAGTATAGCTGCGCGTGATAAGATTACGCTGTCTGTCGATGAAAAAATACTTCTTCATGACGCGGAAACGGTCCGCGATTTTTTGAAAAAAACCGGACAAAGTTTGGCAATATGCGCCGGAGCATATGACAAAAGCCAGGAAGGGAGTCTCTATGGCGCTCTGGGTTCTGCAGTTGCGACGCATACGCTGGCGGCAATCATTAATGAATCAAGTCCGAAAATTTTAAACAAGCAGATATTGACCAGGGCTGTTACGCATGCTAACAACGCAATTGCTGCGCTTGCCCCCAGATCCTCCGTACGCGTACCCGACAACGCATTTGCATTGATGGTTCGGACTCCAAATGATAACGAACAGCTTGATTTGGAGAGTGTGTCTATTGGAGACATTGTCGGATTCAGGGTGGATACTAAAAATAAAAAGGTTAACATGTCAAGCCTGCCGTATCCAGTAACACCTTTTGGGACGATAGTGATCGATGTGAACGGTAGTGAAGTGAATGATAATTCATGGGCTACGGAGAAAAATTCGGATGGAGTTGTGTTATTAGCAGGGATTCAGCAAAGAGAATATAAAGGCGATGAGATGTGGCAAGAGAAGGTCGAAGAAAAATTATCATCCGGATTGAAAGTTGCAGATTCACTTTCTGCTGCTGCCGGAAAGATGTTGCATTCAGTCGATTCGCCAGCGTTTTTTATCGGTCGATCCGAACCGGTTAAAGCTCAAAAAAAGGAAGAGGAGAAGAAGTCGTTTATTTTCACGCTGCCTAATCCTGATACTGATGATATGCAATGGCAGACGGAGCAGCTGCATGATGAGGAAAAATCCGGTGAAGCTGTATCTTTTCGGTATGAATGCGCTTCAAAAAAGGGAGACAATGGGCGGGAGAAAAGTGAGGATGGAGTGTGTACACATACAAGCGTTGTACTTCCGGATATCCATACCACAATCAAAGAATTGCCGGATATACCCGATAAAAAAGAAATGAAATACCAGGCTCTTGCACGATTCTTGGACGAAGTGAAATATATGGACGAGAACGGAAATAAGTATACAGCTGATAGCGTAAAGAAAGTCTTTGAGAGGCTACAATCATTGGAAACGGATGGGAGATTTAAGGGAATTGCGTTGGTAACAGACGGCATGGGCGGTGAGCCGGAAGGGGAAGCATTTTCAGCACTTGTCATGTTTGGTGTGGCGGACAGGCTGGGAAGAGTGTTGTCCAGGCATGACGCGATTGGGAAAAATATGCTGCGTGTGGTAAAAGAATGTGTGAAGAATTCCCATAACCTGATGACGGAATACCGCAAAGTTATCAATACCAAAAAAGGCGGCGCGACGATTTCGGTTGCGGTGACTGACAGGGACGGTGCGACACATTGGGCAAATGTAGGGGACTCCAGAATTTATCTGTTGGATGAAAATGACCAGGCTGTCATGCTGAGTGCGGATACATCCCATGTATGGAAAAATCTTTTTCATCTGGCACCAACTTATATGAAACCGGCTGATATATTTACAAACAATTATAGAGGCACTTTGATAATCCGGATGCCTTTTCATGAGGAGGAAGACATGCATGGAATATCTTCAGGATCGCTCTGGTTGAAGCCAGATGAGCGCATTGTCATGTGTTCGGACGGTGTATGGGAAGATTTTTGCCTTGATAAAGAAACTGATCCAGAGGTGTATCAGAAGAATCTGGCATTTCTCAGAAGTTATGACGATCAATATACTGCCGAATTGAAGTCGGGAGTAAGCGTTGATACTGTGTTAAAACAGATTATGGGGTCGATATTTACCAGAAAGAATCTGGGAGTAAATCATGAAGCCATACAGGAGAGTAGAAATGTACTACAGCAATTATTTTCAAAAAAACCCCAGCAGCAGGAACACCTCCGTCTGACTAATGACCAGATCATGGAGAGATTGATGGGGGAGAAAGCCGGAAAGTGGAGCCGGGACAATGTTTCCGTAGCAATTGTCGAGGCGGTGGGGGTGGAGAAATAGTAACATCAATGATATAATATAGGATAGTTTTCTGCGCATTAACAATATTTCTATAGCTTCGTGAGGTCCGCTGTGTGGATGTGATTGTTTCATATCTGTCCAGTGGACCTTACTGGCCGCGGGCCAAAATCAAACTATATTTGTCCACAGGAGGCAGTTGTGAATATTTATAAGAAGAACGTAACTCTGGATAAGATACTGTTCTGTTTGTTCGTTTTCGTATTGACTATGCAAGCTTTGGTCAGCGATGCGCCGTTTGGCGACAAGCCTGTACTTTATGCGTTTATGTCACTGATCATAGCCGCAATCGTGCTGGCATGGTTCATTCTTTTTCCGAGAACAACGTTATTGGGATACGTTCTCGGCGCCATTGCAGGTGCAGCAGTCGGCATCTTACTCTGGATCATCTTTCATCGGTTGTGGCTTGATGCGATGATCGGATTCATCACATTTTCCGTGGTGAACTTCATCAACCAGCGACGTCATGAAAAGATATTGTTGCACGATGATGAGGGGAGACGGTAAACGTCGAACTATGAAAAATAATGGGGGTAAGTTTTTGGTGATTGGGAACAGTCACTAAAAATTATCCCCCAAAAGCAGAAAACGAGAGGATCCTCTGATGGTTTTACCAAAGAGTAAAACAGGTTGGGGGATTTTTTTTGGAAAACTTAACCCGGGAACGGTGAAACCACCATGTGCTGATTGCACCGCTCCCGTTTTTCCCACTGTGATTTATTGGTTAAGGTTTTTTTGGCGGCGCGTTGAACGCGTTGAAGATCAGGGTAAACGGATTGTCCGTGCCGGTTTCCGACAGGAACTTTGATTTCGGATCGGCAAGCAACGGATTGGATCCATATTCAGACGAACTTCGCAGATCGCTGATATACCCAGTCGTGAAGATGATCACATCTCCTGCTTTATAGTGCGTGAGGCTTGTACCGGAAACCTGTTCAGCCATCAGAATTGCCGTATCGGTGGATTCGTAGTGACCGATGATGTTTTTGAACACCTCATGGAATCCGCCTGAATCCCTGCCGATCAGGATAAAATGATCCTGTGCGATGCCCCGACTTGCATCGAAATGCTGAATGACGTCGCCTTCCGTTCCCGTCATACAAACCTGCGGAAAACAGGCGATTTCCAGAACGTCATCGACGGAAATACCAACCATGTCCTGTGCATTCGTGCCGTACACAGTGATGATATTTGCATGATCGGGCGGTGTGGATTCGATCTGGGTAAACGTCTGCCGTTCGATATAGACACCGGTTCCACCTTCAACAAAGTTGAGATGCGTTCCGGGACCGATTTCGGCAAATGTATACCCGTCAGTTGCTTGCAGGATTTCATTCACCGCGTCAACTTTTTCCTGTGGCGTGGCAGTTGGGTCGATGTCGATTGATGCGGGATATTCATTTCTAGTTGCATCCAACGCCATGATGATCTTTGCCGGTCCTTGCAGTTTGTTGACCGCATCAATCAGCCTGGGATCTACGACCGGACCGCCAAATTTCGCGCTGTAGATGTCCGAACGCTTCATGACTTCCTGCGCGATCCAGACGGTGTCGCTGTAATCGTTGAGTGAAATGTCCGGGCACGGATTCTGACCGACGACGTTGTCGTACGTGCAGAATTGATACGTGATGACTTTGTATGCCCCCTTGACAACACTTTCAGCCGTTGCAATCTATTGGTTGTTGCAGGTCCGCAGGCGGCAATGAGTAGACTAGCGGCAATCAGAATGGAGAGAAGAAATAACAATTTACGCATGAGCTTTTACCTTTCGTGTGTGTTGAATTTTTTGCGCAATCGCGCGTTTGGAAGAGAAACGGCTTGTCATGACAAGTTAAACCGGCTCACT
Source organism: Patescibacteria group bacterium (assembly GCA_041753515.1). Taxonomy (GTDB): domain Bacteria; phylum Patescibacteriota; class Microgenomatia; order UBA10105; family UBA927; genus JBGSUE01. Next base: position 3,293 of record JBGSUE010000048.1, on the reverse strand, counting down.
TCCAAAGCGCGACTTTTTTCCTTAACCTTTTAAAGAACAGTGGGATTTTTTGGGCAGATGGGGAGAGTATAACAGAAATTTTATTCTGGTGGAAGAATTATGGGATATTAGTCGTCTTCTATCATGAAATGCTTCACCGTATCCTGTTCTTCGGATTCCTTCACAAATGCTTCATACGAGAGTTTTGGGTTGCTTTTGGAAAAGTAGGATAAGACGTCTTCCGGATGGATCCAGGGAGTTTTTTGGAGACCAAGATAGTCGGGGAGGGAGGAGGGGTTGTTTGTGAGCATAGCCTGTTTATGGATATAGCGGGAGAGGTGGAGAAATTGTGGTTCACTTGTTACCAAGACGGCTTTGTACTTGGATTGAAATAGCGGACCAACGCGCCTGTATTTTCTGTTGATATACATGGTAAACCGTGTGCACAGAGACTGCATGAAATGAAAGATAGTGGATGGTTCTGTTTGCTGTACAAAAAGATGAAAGTGATTTTTCATGAGGCTGAATGCCAAGAGCTGAAGAGTTTGATGGTAATTTTTCATACGAAGTGTTTTAAGAATTTTGTCTTTTTGGAGGCTCGTGGCATGAGGATTGTCGAATTGTTCGCGAAGTGTCTTTTCATCCTTCAGTGAGAGATATTCCTTTATGTAGGACAAAAAAACATGTTCGTCTTGAGGATCGGGGAATATGGGGAGTTTGTTTACTCCGCGGTTGTATATGTGGTAGTACCCGTTGTCTACATATGTTTTTACGGAATTTCTTGCAGGCATAGATGTAGTATACCGTATTGTACCAGCTTTGCAAGGTCGGACCCTGCAGCCTGCAGGGTCCGACCTTGCAGGATCTTGACTGGTGGTGAATTATCGGGGATACTGGATACATGGTTAAAACAAAAAGAAGTCATCATAATCCGATAATCCTGCCAAACAGGGCACGGAATTGGGAGGCAGAGGCGGCGTTTAACGGGTCGATTGTGCGGGATAACAGCTTCTATCACATGTTGTACCGCGCGTTGTCAGTTGATCAACTTTATCAGGGGATACGACTGAAATTATCCACCGTCGGGTACTGTTTTTCCGGCGACGGTGTGCATTTTAAGAGAAGAAGGCAGCTGATCGTGCCGGAACATGAATGGGAAAAATACGGATGTGAAGATCCCAGAGTCACGAAAATCGACGGAAAATTTTACATTTTCTACACTGCACTATCCAACTGGCCGCCGAATGCCGGTGGGATCAAAGTGGCATGCGCGGTATCTGAAGACCTCTCAACTATTGTTGAAAAACACCCGGTGACACCATTTAATGCCAAAGCGATGGTGCTGTTCCCTGAAAAAATCAACGGGAAATATTACGCAATATTGACAGCTCATACCGATATGCCACCGTCCAAGATTGCATTGGCATCGGTAGACCGGATGGAGCAGTTTTGGGATAAAGCATTTTGGGATGAGTGGCATACACATATTGACGAACATACGCTGAAAATCAACAAGACCGAGAAAGACCAGGTAGAGGTGGGGACGGTGCCGGTCAAAACACCTGACGGATGGGTATTGGTGATCGGATTTGTGGAAAATTATTTTTCTGACAAGAAAATTTTCCGGATCGATGCACTACTTCTGGATTTGAACGATCCGGGAAAAGTGATCGGCCAGACGACAGATCCACTCCTTGTCCCTGAAGAGGAGTATGAAATTTATGGCCAGGTACCGGATACAATTTTCCCATCGGGAGCCATGATTGAGGAGGGGCAGTTTTATATCTACTACGGCGCGTGCGATACGACAGTCTGCCGCGCATCCATCACCCTTAATGATCTTTTGGATGAACTCAAACACAATCCGCTGGTGCCTGGTTCGCTTGCCACCCAACAGGCAATAACGCTGAAACGGTACAGTGAAAATCCTATCATTAGTCCGGTGAAAGAGCATAGCTGGGAATCGAAATATACGTTTAATCCTGCAGCACTATATATTGATGGAAATGTACATATTCTTTATCGTGCAATGGGGGATGATGATACGTCGGTCATGGGATACGCATCCAGTTGTAATGGGACTGATATTGATGACCGGCTGACGGAGCCGGTGTATATGCCACGCGAGCCTTTTGAGCGCAAACATAAAGCGGGGTTTTCCGGATGTGAGGATCCGCGCCTCACACTCATCGGCGGAAAAATATACATGTGTTACACAGCGTATGACGGAGTGAATCCTCCCAGGATTGCCATGAGTACCATATCTACAAGTAATTTTCTCGCTCATAAATGGGAGTGGTCCACACCAAAACTTATTTCTGCCCCCGGAGTGGACAACAAAGACAGCTGTATCACGGCGGTCAAAGACGAAGGGCCGTATTTTATATTCCACCGGATCACCCCCAATATCTGGGTGGATATGGTAACGCACCTGGATTTCAACAACAACGAGTATATCGGTGGCCACCCGCTGTTCGGGCCGCGTCCCAACAGTTGGGATTCGTTGAAAATCGGTCTTGGCGGGCCTCCGGAGAGAACCGCAGATGGGTGGCTTCTGATCTATCATGGCGTGTCCAAATTTGATATGGGATACCGGCTGGGCGCTGCGCTTCTTGATATCGACAATCCTCTTAAAGTATTGGCACGGCTTCACAGCCCGATTTTGGAGCCAAAAGAGTGGTATGAACACGAAGGATACCGTGAAGGGACAGTATTTGCCAATGGGCAGGTGGTGATCGACGGGACGCTCTTCGTCTACTACGGCGGCGCTGACCAATATGTGGGCGTGGCCTCTATCAAACTGGATGAGATATTGACAGCCTTGAAGAGTGGGAAGTGAGTATGGGGAATGGGGTTTGTAGTAGGTAGTATGGGATGTGGTAAAATAACGCAAAGATTGGAGGGGTATGAGTGAACAAACAACTTCAGCTGATGAAATTCGAAAATTAAATATCAAAGCGATGGATCTATTAGCCGATCACAATATTGATGAACAAACGCTTCAACAATGCACAATAAACCTTGTTCACGATCTTTTCCCGGGGGTTCCGGTGTTTGATGATAAAATAAATAATCAATTACATCAGCCGTCACGATATGATGTTCTTGATGATGGTAGTGTAAGAAGTATACATACAGCTATTCAATTGGATTCTCAAACAGATTTAATTTTAACTAGGGTCTTGCCCAGTTAAGCACTAGTACAATCTAAGTATTAGTGCGATAAACTGGACAAATATGACCATCAAGTTCTGCATGCGGTTAAACCGCAATAAAGTTAGTCTCATAGTTAAGTTGTTTGCTCGTGATATCCC
>JBGSUE010000047.1:0-7122 GCA_041753515.1 Patescibacteria group bacterium | reverse complement strand
CGCTTCCCCGCTTTTCTCCTAGAGACCGAATATCGCTTCAATCACCGTGCTACAATCGAGAAAGATCTACGCATGTTGCTAGCGCAACATCGCCGAAAAGAAAGACTTATAATTTAACATCTAACTGGGCAAGACCCTTGCCAGATAGCCTCAGTTTGAGTTCAAGAGGAAGCCAGCTTCGAGAGTAAAACAGCCTCAAAACCACCTTCCAGTGACCCAAAAGGCACAAAAAAACCAGCCCTACATATAACAAGCGAAAAAACATTATAAGGTTCGCTTGGTCTAACATGAGTTAGGGCATGTCAGAGCGTTTTTGCTGGTAATACAAAATTTGGAAATCTATCAAAGAACGGAAGTTATTATACTATAGGATTAATATTTGTCAAGCGACACAAAGAAAGGTGTTTAATAAGTGATTTGTTGAAAACGTATGAATAGAATTTGTGAGGACTGACAATTTTATCCTAATTTTACGTCATAATCGACAGAACTAGCCCGATCGGGTCGGAAGAAGGAGTTTGGGGTTATCATGTCGACTTCGTCGACACCAACCCCATGAGGGCGGAGTATAAAAAAAGATCCACAATGTGGATCTTTTTTTATACTTAATGCCCTCAGTTGCGGGGCCGGGAGTCGCACCCGGCCTAGAAGATTATGAGCCTTCTGTGCTACTGTACACTACCCCGCGGCACTTATTAAAAGTACATATACATTATATCTGAAAAATGACGGTGGGTCAATGAAAAAGCCAGCGTGGGACGTGCGATTTGTATTCCACATATTCTTTTCCGAACCTAGATTCCAGCAGTATTTCTTCCTTGTAGATAATTTTATGTAGGGCAATATAGAGGGGGATTGAGAGAAAAATGAGCCAGCTGTGGAGGATGAGTTCCAGGCCGATAAAAACGGCAAATAATCCAACATAAATAGGATTGCGGGATATTCTAAACGGGCCACCGGTGACCAGATTGCGCTTCGTTGGATTGTCGAGTGTGCCGGGTTTGCCCCAATTTGATTTTATAGTGAATTTTGCCCAAACGGCCAACATCCATCCTGATAGGAAAAGTATCCAGCCAATGATGATAAGTAACAGGTTTGGTTTTCCCCATGGAAAAATAAAAAAACCCATTGTCTGCAGGATGGGTAACAGTTCAAAGAGCATGATTCCACTGTCTTTTGCTTTCACCTGTCCTCTCATGAAGTCCCAAAACAGCTTTGGCGTCGTGATTGTCCAGATGAGTGAGATAGCCGCCAGGAGAATAAATAGCAGCCATTGCATACACTATGCCTGTTTAGATTTACTTATCCGGTTGAAGAATTTCTGGAGACCCGGATGGATTTTGAGGATGAGACCGGTGACCATCATGATACAAAGGACAATCGCAAAGAAGGTGGCAACGGTAGAGTGGAGAGTGACCGCAAGTCTCGGGTCAATAAAAAAAAGAATATTCGGATATTTAAGCTTCATGCCGCTTATCAGCATGGCAAGGCCGAACACAATCATGAACCAGACACAGAGCCTGTGGATTTTCCGTGACTGTACTACTAAACGGTTGATGTTCATGAAATCATTCTAACACACGATATATTTGCAGTATAATCCTTTTATGAGTTCAGAGGCATTTATGATTTCGCTTGCATCAATGACGTGTCTCGGAGTTGGATGGTTCCTCGCCGGCCGCATTTCAAAACAATTATCACCCCTCTCATCGACATTCCTGTTTCAGGCTGCAGGATTGCCGTTTTTCCTCTTCCTTTTCCCGTTTAATCCGACAAACGTTGATTCGGTCAATATTACCGGCCTTATTGGTGTGGGTATTTTTGATGCGTTCATTATGCTTCTGGTGTTTAAGGCCATGCGGGAAGGGGATATCAGTATTGTTGCTCCGATCATCGATTCGTACGGTTTGCCTGCATTTATTTTGGGTATATTATTTTTAGGAGAGACATCATCACCGGTTAAGTTGACAGCTGCCGGAATAATCGTTGCCGGCATCGCGTTTTTATCGACCGATATGACAAAATTGAAGCATATCAAACTTGAGAAAGGGGTATTTCTCGCGGCTGTCGCCTCCGTTGGGATCGGCATCTATCTTCTGTGGGTATCGGTATTGGCACGCACAAGCGGATGGTTCTATACGGCGCTTATCATCAGAATTGCTATTGCGGGTTCCGCATTCCTGCTTCTTATTGCCAACAATGAATGGAATACCCTTCGGCGCATAGTTATACCATGGAAATGGATTATCCCCGGAGCGCTGCTTGATCTTGTTGGCTTTTCACTTTTCAACTATGCCGTGACGATTGCCGAGTCCGGGAAAGTATCCGTGATAACGTCAGCCCAAACACTGATCATTGTTGCATTAAGCGTTATTTTTCTCAAAGAAAAAATGACGCGGTATCAGGTTGCCGGAGCCATCGGGGTTGTTTCCGGCATTATGCTTCTGAATCTGTAATGAGCGTGAGGATATCAGGAAGTTTTTCAACATACAGTTCGTCTTTTAATTCGGGATTGTTGAATCCGATAAACCGGACACCTGCGGCTCGGGCTGCCTGCCGGTCTGTGAGTGCATCCCCTATATAAATGGACTCCTCCGGCTTGATTGACAGCTTTTTCAAAGCTACTAAAAGCGGTTCCGGGTGGGGTTTGGGGTGTGAATAGTCCTCAAAAGCTACTGATGTATCAAAGAGATTACCAAATAGTGCAATAAAATCTTCTACAGCTGATTTAATCCTGCTTGATACAAGACATGTTTTATATTTCTTCCGTCTGAAATCTGAAACAGTTTTTTGCGCTGAAGGCATGATTTTCTGGAGTCCCGGCCGGTACTCAACATGCTCCATAAGGTTTCTGATCCGCGAAATTTCTTCCGGATCGTTTTTTCCGATCATTTTTTCAATTACTTTCACAGCAGGCAATGCATTGAAATCTCGGAAAACGTTTCCGGAAGGCGGGGGATATCCTGCATACTGAATAAGATCTTTGTAATACTGAATATTCGCCTCGCGGGAGTCAACCAGCACCCCGTCTATATCAAAAAGAACTGCCTTGATCATATAAGTGCTTTTAATGATACACTAATTTGTACATGGACTACCAATGCCTGCCCGGTTGGAAAAGTATTCCTGAATTATCACTGCTCTCCGATCTTCCCAAACCTCCAAAACAGATATATTACATGGGAAATTTTGATCCCCACATATTTTCCGATTGCGTTGCAGTTATCGGTACACGGCGGATTACCGATTACGGCCGGCGGGTCATTGAGATGATGGTCCCGAAATTGGTGTATGCCAAAAAGACCATTGTATCGGGATTTATGTATGGGGTTGACCAATATGCGCACCAGACGGCCATTGATGCCGGAGGAAAGACAATTGCAGTTTTGGGATGGGGTATAACGTATCCGCTTGAGGGTTATGATAAGAAACTGGCCGAAAGAATCACTTCTTCAGGAGGCTTACTTGTGAGCGAATGGGAAAAGCAAAAGCCGACTTTGTGGACATTTCCGGTGAGAAACAGGATTGTCGCCGCATTTTCCAAAGAAGTGATCGTGGTGGAGGCGGCCGGGAAAAGCGGATCGCTGATTACCGCAACGATTGCACAAAAACTCAAAAGAATGCTTTGGGCAGTGCCCGGACCGGTGACAAGCCGTGTGTCATCCGCGACAAACCGGCTGATTGCCGATGGTGTTGCCCGGATGTGGCTTGGGGAGTACGAGTCCGCTACACCCGTTTCCCATGACAACCCTATCGTTGCTATACTGGAAGATGAGCCGCTAACTGTCAACGATATTGCCAGAAAGTTGGGGAAAAAAGTGGAAGAAGTCGGGGCACAATTGTCTCTTTTATCCGTTACCGGTGAAGTGGCGGAAAAGGACGGTAAATTCCATCCTGCCTATGTTCATAAAGATTAACTCTATTGCCACCATAGGACTTGAGACCATACCGGTAGACGTTGAGGTGGATGTGGCAGAAAAAGGGTTTCCGGGGTTTACCATTGTAGGGTTGGCCAGTAAAGCGGTTGAGGAAGCCCGGGAGCGGGTAAAAACCTCCATGGTGAACTCCGGGTTTGATTTTCCGTCTAAAAAAATTACCGTCAATCTGGCTCCGGCAGATATACCAAAAGACGGGGCAGCGTACGACCTGCCGATTGCCATAGGGGTACTGGTTGCCAGCGGACAGTTGGAAGCGCCAAAAAAAGGAACTGTTTATTTTTTCGGCGAACTGTCCCTTGATGGGCAGCTGCGCCCCACCCGCGGTATACTTCTCCTGGCGCTGTTTGCCAAAAAGAAAAAACATGCATCAATCTATGTGCCAAAGCCGTCTGCTCCCGAGGCATCTGTGGTATCGGATATATCCGTGTATCCAGTGGAAACATTGAAAACACTTGTACTTCATCTGAATGGGACTACAGCCATTCGGAAACTTGCCCACAGGATAGTTGAACCGGAGAGTGATGACACGATGTGGGAGAGCGACCTCAAAGATATCGCCGGACAGGAACAGGCAAAACGGGCACTGGTGATTGCCGCCTCCGGTGGGCATAACCTCCTCATGTGGGGGCCGCCCGGCACCGGAAAAACCATGCTTGCACGGGCTCTTCCCGGCATCCTGCCGCCTCTTACTCCAGCCGAAGCGCTTGAGGTGACCAGGATTTATTCCGTATCAGGTCTTTTATCTCCCGGAACAGCCCTTCTCACAAAAAGGCCATTCCGCAGCCCGCATCACGGTGTATCAGCTGCGGGCATGATCGGCGGAGGGTCAAGCCCCCAGCCGGGGGAAGTAAGTTTGGCACACCTCGGAGTCCTGTTTTTGGATGAGATGCCGGAGTTTCCCCGAAGTGTGCTTGAAGGGATCCGTCAGCCGATGGAGGATGGGGCAGTTGATATCGTGCGGGTGTCCGGGCATGTGCATTATCCGGCAAGTTTTACCCTTATTGCGGCCATTAACCCATGCCCATGCGGGTACCTGGGGCATCCGAGACGTGCCTGTACCTGCAGTCCCAAGCAGATCGCAAAATACCGGCACCGCCTGTCCGGTCCAATTTTAGATCGGATTGATCTGACTGTGATGGTTGCCCCCGTTGAAGTGGAAAAACTGGCCATGACCGGGGTGAGCCAGATCCCGACGATTACAACAAGCGAGGCTCGAATAATGGTATTGAAAGCCCGCAGTATTCAGACGAAGCGGTTTCTCGGGACCGGACTGTATACTAATTCCCAGATGAAAAATAGGGAAGTAAAACAGATGTGTCATCTTACCCCAGAGGCAGAATCATTCCTTAAAGTTGCGGCAGAGAAGTTTGATTTTTCTGCCCGAAGCTACATGCGTATTATCAAAGTTTCCCGGACTATAGCCGATCTTGTCGGTGAAACACATATCCTTCCAACCCATGTCGCGGAAGCCCTCCAGTACAAACAGTTTGTATGAAAACGTTTAATCGCAAAACAGGAACGTTTGCGGAAGAGAAAGCAGTATTATATTTACGTCAGAACGGATTCAGAATCTTAGAGTGTAATTTCCAGAATAAATTCGGGGAGCTTGATATCATCGTCGAAAAAGACGGCATACTGGTGTTTGTGGAAGTGAAAGCCAAGATCGGCGATGATTTCGGGAGCCCGGAGGAGATGGTGGGAAAGGGGAAACTGCAGCGGGTACGCAATATGGCAACGGTCTATATGAACGGTGAGAACCGGCGTTGCCGGATTGATGTGATTGCGGTCGTTCTCAATACGGACAAATCCGTCCGACGCCTCACGCATTATGAAAATGTCTATTGACAAGATGTACATTATAGAGTATATTTCAAGTATATGAATACGATCAGAGTTTCAGCTACACATGCCAGAAATAATCTTTTTGATTTATTGGACCAGGTGTCAAAAGGGTTATCGGTCATTATTGAAAAAGATAATAAAACAGTCGCCAGGGTCATCCCTATAATGAACAATGGCGCAAAGTATAGAGGGATTACAAAAGCGCTCAATAAAGCATCCAAAAATTTTTCATATTCAAAAAATGAAAATCCTTTGAGAAAATCCGGAGCCTTGAAATTTCTTTCAAAAAGATTTGGGGTATGAAACTTATCATAGATACAAATGTACTTATCGATGCACTGCGATTAAAAAAAGATGCAACTGATATCATCGATTCATTTGAAAGTTTTAAAGACGAGTTGTATATTTCATCAATTGTCGGATTTGAGCTTTTTTCCGGAAAAAGTTCAGAAAACAGCTATCAACAGAAATTGATTCGAGATTTTCTGGATTACTTTCAGGTTCTTGATGTGACATGGAACATAGCACAACGAGCAGGGGAGATTTACAGAGGTGGAGTAACGCGTTTAGAATTTCCGGATTATATTATTGCAGCAACAGCAATGGAGCTCGGTGGGGAAGTTGTTACACTGAATAAAAAACACTTCAGTCAGATTCCCGGTATCCGGTTATATGAATTTTGACCGGGTATGATATACTAGTGTCTACAAGTAAATAAAAGCGATGCGGGGATTGATTGGGATCTCCAAGCTGAGAGGGCTACCGACCGATAGGTTGGATGTCTGATACGGAGGCGAAACCGTAAAAAGAGAGCACCGTATGTCGCAGGCTGCGGAGTACGAATAAGACTCATTTGTCTCTAGTACTCTCCCTTGTGGAGAGTTTTTTAATGGGTAAATGAGTAAATAAAGGGTGGCACCCTGAGTAGTTGATTGGTCAACGAAAGGCCCTTGAAGATTTCCATTTTATGGAAGTTTTCAAGGGTTTTTTTTTCGTAATAACTAACATGTTTATGAACTGTATATATTTGTATACATGAATAATTTGTTACAATAGGAGGAATTATGAAAGATAAACGTTTTTTATCCGGCATTACACCGAGTGGGGATGGATCTTTACATATAGGAAACTATCTGGGCGCAGTGAAGCAGTTTATTGAATTGTCGAAAACCAATGAAGCATATCTGATGGTGGCGGACATGCATGCGCTTACAACCGTTCAGGAAAAAAAACGTCTCCAGAATAATGCTGAAACGCTTATTTTGAATGAGCTGGCACTTCTTGCGGGTTTTATGAAAGAAAAGGATTTTGACAGGCTCGTATTTTTCCGTCAGTCGGATAT
>JBGSUE010000046.1:0-6224 GCA_041753515.1 Patescibacteria group bacterium | reverse complement strand
GGATATCACGAGCAAACAACTTAACTATGAGACTAACTTTATTGCGGTTTAACCGCATGCAGAACTTGATGGTCATATTTGTCCAGTTTATCGCACTAATACTTAGATTGTACTAGTGCTTAACTGGGCAAGACCCATAATTTTTATCCTGCTTCTGGTGGCGCTTCTTGAAATCGGGTATTCGTTATTTGAAGGCGCAGCAACCTTGGATCTTGAAAAAATCAGGGTTTATTCACTCTGGCTGTTCAGAGTATCTGCTGTGTGGCTTCTGATATCCTTCATCCCAACGAAATCCTTCAACATGATACAGAATGAAATCGAAATCTGGTGGTTTTCTTATCTTGCTGATGATAAACGGGTGAAAGTTTTAATGCGCACCTGGCAGACATTCACCATTTTCACCGTTTACCTCCTTTTGCTGTCTCTCATGATCTTCAGCGACGTTGCCGCAATCAGCAAGTACGGATGGGATTTCTTCACTGCAGCACTCATGAATCTGTTCATGGCACTGCTGTCATGGGCACTGTTCAAAATGTCCAACTGAATGGAGCAGATCATGAAAAATTCTTTTCTGAAAACGTTTCTCGGAGTCCTCATGCTTTTCGGTGGACTTTTTGGCATGATCGCGAGCGTGATGTACATCGGCATATCACAGATTGCCTCTACTGCAGTGTGGATCTTCGCCGGGACGGCATTTGTGGGCATCGTGCTCTATCTGACATCACGCCGGCATCCGGACAACAACGCAGAAGGCGACGGGCACACATAATATCATTTTGGGGGATTTACTCATAAAGCTCATCTTAAGCTTTATGACTGACTCCCCCAAACCTGTTCCATCGTCCTTCAATAACCCTTCTTTTTGCCACACTGCGGCACTATGAAGGGTTTTTTGGTATAATCCCTTTGTACGTTCACACCCCCTATATTCCAGAAGGAGAAACCATGTCTATTCGACCTACCAAAATGTTTTTGATCGTCATTCTCATCATGATCGGCGCACTGGTTTTTATGCAGCAGGCTGTCGATCATTACCCGTCCCAGATTTCCTATGCGGTTTTTGCTGTTGCCGTATCGCAGATCATATTTTTCGCAGCATCGGCAATTCCGGACCGCGGCGGCCTGCTCTCACAGGCAACGGGATTAATCGGATATGTATCGGCAACCATCTGGTTCATCAGAAAGGACGGAAAAAACGTTATACCATGGACCGCGCCGGCAGCATTCCTGCTGTTAAGCGTGTATCATACAATGATCTTCGATGGTCTCTCCATGGCGGGATCAGATTTTGCACCACTTTTTTCCGCAGCGCGGTGGACTACATTGGGACTTGGGCTGATATCCGGAATGCTCGCCGTCGTCACACGGAAAAATCAGTAGTTGGACTATAGGGGGTTACATTTTTTACTTCACTTGACGCTGTACTTCTATCCATATATTATGCACATATGACCATCACGATAGGGAAAAAACAGGTTTTTATTGCGGTCGTGTCTTTGCTTACTTTGGGAATCATCTCATCTTCCATTTATTTTTTCGTCCAATACCGCAAATCCCAGGCACTCCTGAAAAACCCTATTGAAGCGGCAAAAACGGAAAATAAAACCCTTGCACAAACAATTGCAGACATAGTTGACGTGCCGGAGGGAGAAGAACCGACGGTTGCCAATGTATCCGATACCACACAACTTGCCAACCAGCCGTTTTTCTCAAAAGCAGTCAACGGTGACAAAGTGATATTTTATCCCACCAGCCAACGGGCAATCCTGTACCGTCCGTCTACCGGTAAAATCATCGAAATGAGCGCAGTGACGACTGCCGGTGATGTGGCAGGCACAACGGATACTCAGCCGGCTCCTGAAAAAACCGGTTTTCCTGTTTCAACCACCGCAACCCCCATCCCCACTCCCCGGCCGTTCAATCTGGCAATATTGAACGGGACCCAAACGCCGAAAATGGCATCAAGTTTTGAAAAACTTGTGGGAGAAAAACTGAAAAACGTCACCGTTGTTGTAAAAGACAATGCAGTAAAACAGGACTATACAAAATCTATTGTTATCGATGTGAAGGGTACGTTTTCATCAGAATCCAAAGCAGTTGCCGGATTGGTCGGAGCAGATATAGAAAAGCTTCCGGAGGGTCAAACAGCACCGGAGGATGCTGATATTTTGGTCATTTTAGGCGCCAACTATTTACCGGAGTAAAGATTCTATTCAAAAAAAATATCTCATCGTCCACTGATAGTGTTGGCTCTCTACCAGATTCAAATGAGATATATGCAGGATGGTGCAAACGGTAATGTTATCGGATAAGCCATGCGATGATAAAAAATCCTATTGAGAAAAGCATTGGTTTATTCGAATTGAGCGTTATGTAATTCTTCCCGTCTTCGGTTTCCCGAGTGATGGCAAAAATCCAATGCCCTGTCGCTTTCGCCGTCAAAATGCCCCATACCAAGAGAATAACCCCTCCGATGAAAAACCCTGTCGCGTTCACTACTGCCTCCGAAATCATTGGAATGTACGTTCATCGATCAGTATGTATTATATATTTTTGAGCTAATAAATCCTATGGAGTAAAAAGAAGTAAAGCCGTACGGAAGGATTTGATGAATCTGCGAAAAAAACCGCAGGCTTCACTTCTCATTACTTTTTCCTGAAAATATATGTCCCCCCATCGATTTCAGCCACACCAGAAATGCCGAAAATACAAAGACTGATAGACACAGGTATACAACAAAGTGCGTACCCGTTCCTACCGGCTTTGCATATGGAACCGGTGTGTTTGTGGGAGTACCGAAAGTGCCGTTTTTCACTTCGGCAGCTTTTGTACCGTCAATGCGATGGATATTGAGCTCCACCTCGCTCATGGTATCTTCCTGGTACTGGTCATAGGTCCAGGAAATTATTTCACCCTCACCGGTTTGGCACTGTCCAGACTGTTCAGGCAGGGCCCAGACAACATTTTCATCCGCCACACATTCTTCCGGTAACGTCTGATAGGTGACAGCCACCATGCCAATGTACCGAAAACAATATACTGTCAAGGCAGACTGGCCGTCTTCGGACGGATACACCAGATGTTCCCCGCCTTTCATTTCAATGGCGATTCCGTCTATCTCCCCCACACACGTGTTGGACGGCCGGTCGATCAACGGCTTGATGTCCGGTGCGAGCGTTTTGACGACTGCATATTGTGTAGCGTCAAACGTAGGTGTGGGTGTTTTTGTCGACGGAGGGGTATTGGTGGCGGACGGTGTGTCTGTTGCTCCGGTGGTCTGAATGGCAAGGAATTCTGCCTGTTCAGCTTCACGCTGGGCTGCTCTTTCCGGTGCGCTCAAGAGGATGAATGCAATCGTTGGTATTGCAATCATGACGAGAACAGAAAAACCGAAAAAAGGACTTTCTCTAATTTTATCGAGCATTCTGCTCTCCTTTCTTCCGTACGGCTTGTCAAAGAACGGTTTTCGAATATAACCTCCAGCAATTATATACCATCAGTTCAACTGAGGATCAGGTGTGGCAGACGGGGAACTTACCGGCGTTTCTGTGGGCTTCAGTGTGGGAACCGGTGTGGGTGTTGAGGGTACGGGTGACACAGCGGGAAGCACACTTTCTCCCCAGCTTGTCACTTTATCTTTCACATCGATGGCTATCCAGTTAAACATCAGATCACGGGGTGCAGGAGTATCCAGAAGTATAGTAAATCCTGCAGGCGTGACATCTGATACCGCGGCTTTCACCCCGTCGGACAAAAACGCACTTTGGGAGGATTCCGGAATGACAAGTGACAACGTCACCACCGGCGCTTTATCATACGGCTCGGCAAACTGAATACGGACCGAATTGCCCCAGGACGGGATAACGGCGGATCCTGCGGTGTCGGCGTTAAACGTGACGCGGGAGGCAAAAAATATCCGTCCGAAAAACTCCAGCGGACTGCGTAGCAATATATTTTTCACACGTTCCAATATGGATTCAACATCTATACTATTGATTTGTGATGACGATGACGCGATATTTTTAACAATAGGATTGTCCAATAATTCAAATTTTCCAGCCTTTACCGTACCGGCAAACTGCGCGTTTCCGTACGCGTCAAATGTGATAACAGGAGAGGCAGACACGGACGATTCTTTATTGACGACCTGTATGCTGCCGTCACTGCCTAACCGGACAACCAAATCCGCATTGACCGGTTCGAGTGTGTCCACTGCAACGCCGGATGCCACTAATTGCGGTGTAATCACTTCCAACCCAGCCATCACTCGATCGGTTAAAATTTCCGATGTTGCATCCTCTCTTCTGATATCAACCTCATTTTTCAACATGTGGGACAGCATTACTTTTGACACATCTAACCCGGAAGGAATGGCGCCGATGTCAATGCCATCTTCCAACAAGGCTTGTTTCATCAACATACCTGTTGAGTACGACATATTGACCAGCATGAGTACTTTACATTCTTTCTTCTCCTGGCAATTAGAGTCATGGAGAGCTTTTCCGATTGTTTCCCCGGCTTTTGTTGCGCGCATGGCAACACCGGGAACATCTGAGAGAGCCAGCTTGTCCCCTGCTTTGATTTTTCCGTTTGATTCCGTGACATTGACCGGTACACGACCGGCAAGCGCGATGGGTTTTGGATAGCTACCAGCAGGCAAAATGTCTCCGCCCATGGCTGAGAACGGCATGGTTGATACCACCCCGATTGCTGTGGTTGCGACAGTTGCTTTTTCCATGATGGCAGTTTTCTGCAAACCTGTCCCTACTGATGCATATTCCACAGATTGAGCACTCACCGACACGATATCACCTGGTAATACATTGCCGTCTGTTTGATACCATTCGGCCAGATCCCCTCCGGTTGAGGTGTAGTTAAACACGACAACAACTCCTCCTGCTCCTGCCCCGCCTGCAGCTCCGGTGGTATTGTCTCCATTGGCGGCTCCTCCGCCACCTGAACCGTAGGCATTACCTCCTATTCCTGCCACAGAGCCTGCAGCAATAGTTCTGCCAGCATCTCCCCCGCCTCCCCAATAACTGCCACCACCTATTCCTCCTCTTGCACGGGGACCATTTTCTCCAGTGCCAAATTCCCCATCCCCACCGGCGATATTGACATCTCCCGTTGCCGTTGCTGTCCCTCCGGACCCTCCAGCTGATTTGGAATAGTCTGAACCGGTTGAAACGCCTGTGCCTCCGTTTCCGCCGTTTGCCGTGACATCGGAGTCTGTCCCGAAGATCGATTGGTTTCCATTGCCTCCTGTCCCTCCTGCATCTGTACCTGCAGTTCCGGCTGTACCAACTGTTATCGATTCTGTCGCAGTGAGTTCCGAATCATCAAATGTTTCAATCGATGTGCCTCCGGCTCCTCCGCCGCCGCCTCCTCCTGCACTTGATCCGTCTGTACTGTCTGCCCCTCCTCCACCTCCACCACTTCCAGTGACAATAACGTATGCAAATTTCAGACCGGTATAGTTGGATTTTGTCCATGTATTATTGGATGTATATACAACAGGTGTTACTGTATCCACTCCGCAACCGACACAGGAGGAAACCGTGAGCGCACCGGCGTTCGTTATGGACCAGGAGTCGCTTGTGATGGCAACGTCATCCAATGCTGAACCAATAGTAAGCGTATCTTTTGTCGTATTGTTTGTCAGAATATTGAGTGTGTTTCCTGCTGTCCCTGTCCCGATATTTATTGTTTTTGCGTTATTACCCGTACCAAGATCGAGTGTTGCCGCACCGCTTGGATCAACCGTCAATGTTTCCGTATCTACGGTGGTGATAGTGCCTCCTGAAATTCCCTGTCCGACTTTGAGCGCACCTGCATAAATATCACCTTTTGTACCTCCCCCGCCGGGCTGGTCTGCACCGAAGAGAACCACTGATGCGGAACTCGTTGCATTGGAACCTACTGCAAATGAGAGTAATTGGGATGGATATGTGATGATGAGACCTGTGTCGATCGTTAATAATGCTTCGCCTGCAGGGCCGAGGGATCCCATAGGTCCGATCTCTCCTGTGGCACCTGTTGGTCCCGTAATACCTGTTGAACCCGTTGCGCCTGTACTTCCTGTGGATCCTGTGGGACCTGAATATCCCGTTGCACCGGTTGAACCTGTAGATCCGGTTGGACCCAAAACTCCAGTGGATCCTGTGGACCCTGTCGATCCGGTAGGGCCTGAATAGCCAGTTGCTCCTGTCGAGCCTGTATTTCCT
>JBGSUE010000045.1:0-76627 GCA_041753515.1 Patescibacteria group bacterium | reverse complement strand
TATTTACAGAAAATCCGGTCTTGGGAATAGGATTCAATACACTCAAAGCGACAGGATCAATCGGAATAGATAGCAGTCTAATGGTGGTTCTTGCCACGTCAGGAGCAGTGGGTGGTATCGTATTTCTCAATTGGATTATTCAACTCTTGAAGACTTCACGCTCAATACTTTTCACTGTCAGCTTTGTATCCGTCCTTGTACACAGTCTGTTCAATAACAGCCTTTTCTATCCGTGGATTCTGGTAGTGCTGATGATGTTGTATGGAATCTCAATAAAACCTAGTCAGGGATGATACGTGATGGTGATTTCTTTTCGTGTTACGTTTCCGGCTTGATTTTTAGCCATAATTATTATTGAATTATCGCCTTCATTCATCCGGTAGGTGTAAGAAAATCCGCCGTCCGGATCCACCACGACAAACCTGTCGTTGATCGTAATTGCCGTGTCCGGTTCCGTTGTTCCCTTGATGGTATACGTATTGTTGTCGCCGTTAACCGTTGTTATTTCCGATCCGGGTTCCGTGATGGTAAGTTCGGGATTCTTCGTGCTGATCCTCACGGTCAGAATGTTTGATGGTTCGCTTCTGTTGCCCATATCATCCACCGTACGTGCTTTGATGATGTTTTCGCCTTCCTCAAACGGCACGTTTTCTATGGTAAACTGGCTGTCTTCGGGGATGGTGAGTTTTTTGACCTCCGTGTCGTTGACGAACAGGATTACCGTCAGGTTTTTTTCTCCGGTTCCGGATATCTTGATTGACGCGCTGTTCGTGGCAACAGGGGCATCGTAGAGGACCGGCGGTGCGATATAGACAGTCTCGTTCTGTGCGGTGCCGGTATTACCCTTGATGTTGGCGAAAAATACGCTCAGTCCCACCAGGAGTTTGAATCCGAAAAACCAGATGAACGCAACAAGCCCGAAGATTCCGACCAGCGACCACATGAGTCGTTTGGTGAACTTTTTCTCCTGATACCTCGTGAGCCGTGACTGGTACATAGCCCAAGTATATCACAATATTTCATTGTCTTGACTTGTAGCCGTTCAGGAGTTAGCAAAACAGACTCGTTAGTGTCATCGCGAGTCCGTTCCTACGGCGTGGCGATCCCGTTATGCTTTGGCATGCCCCAACGGGATTGCTTCGTCGCTGACTCCTCGCAATGACATTGTTCCTTTGGGTACTCCTGAATGGTTACCTTGACTTTGGTTAGTTTAACAGAATACTATTAATAATAAGTCTTATAATTACAATAAATGAAAAAAAACAAACTGCTGACTTCTGTATTTCCATGGTTTTTTACAGTATTTGGATGTATTTTTTTCAGTGTCGGATTGTGGATTTTTATTGCAACATATCAGTTTGTCAGACTATCCGGCACAACGGTAGGGATTGTGACCGAATTGAGACCAAAAGATACCGGAACATTTGCACCGACGATTGAATATTCTGTAGGTAATAAGACATTTACGTTTTATTCTTCCGCCGGGTCTAACCCCCCAGCATTTTCTCACGGACAACAAGTGACGATGTATTATAATCCTGAAGATCCGAATGTTGCTAAAATCAATTCATTTTTTTATTTATGGGGCGAATCAGGTATACCAATGCTTATAGGTTCTGTCATCATGATTATCGGTGTGGGAATTTTATATAACAAAACGAAAAAGAAAAATATTTACGCGGATTTAAAAATACATGGAAAAAGGATTGATGCTTATGTCATCGGCCAGGGTGAGGGTTCGATCAAAGTAAACGGAAAAAATCCGTTTGTGCTTCAGGCGCAGTGGCAGGATCCGGTGACAAAAAAGTATACGTATTTGAAAGCGAGGATCTGTGGTTTGATCCTCTGCCGTATGTAAAAAACAATAAAGTACCGGTGATGATAGATCCAAACGACCCGTCCAGGTATTACATGGATATCTCATTTTTACCCGAGGCGGGAAACTGAATGTGTAATATTCATCATTTTTCTATTTGATAAAAATGAAAGAATTTTTCAGAGTGGTGTTGTTGTTTTTAACATTTTATAAAGGGGAATTGACAAATACAGATAATCCTGCTTAATTTCTCCTGATGTCTTATTTCAAGAAAATATACCCGAGATACATGATTGCCGCTACTGCAAGGAGAAGGTAAAGGGTTTTTCTGGGCAGAATTCCTCTGCTATCTTCTTCCTGAAACACTTCCAGTGGAATTTCTGACTTGTGGAAATATCTGTTTTTCAGTGTTGGTAAACCGGAATTAACAGTGTGGCACATCTCACAGGTCCAAATATTTTTTATGATATCTATCGCTTTATTTGTATCCGGGTATGAAAAACCGGTTTTGCATTTCGGATTGGAACAAGTCACTTGATATATCTTTTTACCGCATGTCCGACAATTGGAAAAACAATTCATTTGTCCTTTACCCACAAATATATATCCACGTTCACCGCACGGACACTCTATCTGCCACATATCGCTCTGTTTTGCCAGGTAATCGGAAAATGGTTTATCAATCATAAAAATATTAGATATGCATTATAAAGAAGCGAATACATTATTTTTCAGATACATTTTGAGTCTGAATTGGTACATGATTGTTAAAAGTATAGCTTCTAGGGTGCGAATAATCAATGCTATGCGATACTTAAATATTTAAAAATCTGATAATATTATAGAAGTTTACGTATGCCTGAACCACAACTACCCAAAGCTGTCGCCAAAAAAGATATAAAAACGAGCTCCAAAGAGGCTGAAGATTTTTTTGCTAGAAACAGCCAGCTTCTTTCGGACTATGCGAAAAGCACCGGATTCACATTTACCCAGGGTGATAAATGGGCAATTAATCCTCAAACCGGTGAAGCTACGTATGACCCCACGTTTTTTACTAATAAAGATTACACGCCACAGCAGGCACTATTCGCAAGTACTCATGAGGTTGAACATATGCGGGAACTCTACGAACTGTTGGGGCAAAAAGGAGGCCAGGAAGTATGGGATGGTGTAAAAAAGAAAACAGACGCAAGCGAAGGCTACCAAATTTTGGATAATTGCCTGTGGGATATCAAGGATAACAAGAGAGTGTTGTCGCATTTTCCGGCACTTGAGGCTGATGTACGAACATTGTATCAAACAAAACTGTTTCCCCAAACAGATTACACGAAGCATCCGCTCCACCTCCAGCTCTCCTATGCGCTATTACGTGAAGCCATGCTTCCGGACGTTTCTTGTAATGTTGACCCGAAAGTCCGAAGTGCAATTGATAGCCTGCGTCAGGTTGCCGGCAACAGTGGGCAACGTAGGGATTTTATCGCACTGATTAGTAACCCGAATATTAATCCTGCTGTACGGTTTCAGCTTATTGAAAAGTATATTGATCCGGTTTTCTACGAATTTTATCAGGAAGATCTACAGAACAATGGTCAGAATCCCCACGCATTTGATAAATTTTACGATGAGTATAAGAACGGCAATCCAAAACCAGTGGCGGCTAAAGAAATTGAAGAAAAAGTTACAGAGAGAAAAAAATCAGCTGAATCGGATAGCAGTAAGTTTGCGAAGGGGTACGAAAAAGAACATGGAGTATCCCAACAGGATATCGCCGATTATCATGCAGAATTTCAAATAATAGAGCCATATGTTGCACCGCTTCGTGATATATTCAGTACCATTGTTGAAGAGCGCAGTAAACCGGTCCGTGCATTAACCAAAATTGCGGATGAAGGGGTAATGATTGAACCTGGCTTGATATCGCAGGCTGTACTGGATATAGAAGCTGGGAGGGAAAATCCGCTTGTTATGCTTGATTTTGAGGGTAATGAGATTATCGAAAATATCCCGGGAAATTTTCGGATTAGGTTGGTGTGTGACAAAAGTATCAGTATGAAGGGTAATAAGCTTCAGGTCCAAAGGCAGGTGGGTCAGCTGGTCCTTGAATCGTTGTCTGAGTTTTCTGAATTGGTTGAAAAAAACAGAAGTTCCTTTTCAGTAGATCTTGATATCCAGAGCGAAGTGGTTACATTCGGCAATAAGGATGTTACCAAAGTTGTCAAGCCCCTATCCAGTGAGCTATCAGAAAAGGAACGCATTGGAGTATTTAAGGCTTTATCGGAATCTGCAGGTACTACCACCGATTTTGAGGCACTGAAAATCATTGAAGATGAAATTACGGCTGAGATGGGAAAGGATCCGCTGTATGCTGCAAAAGTTTCAGAGAACAAACTCAAGGAAATCATACTTGTATTGTCTGACGGTGACAGCGATAACGCAGCGGAAGTTCAAAAACGATTGTCATCACTTCGACGCCTTGGTGCTACAGTTGTCGGAATCGGTATGACGGGAGATGCGAAAAATATTACGGTAACGTATGCGCCCGATGCAAAACTCTGCGAGGATATTTCACAGCTTCCCAAAGTGATCCAGCAGGTTCTTGCAGAACAGTTTGCTGCATTGAGTTTTCGACCATCGCAGTTTGATACAATATTGGGTATGATAAGAGAGGAGTGATTGCATGACTGAACCAGCACGACCACTTAAAACAGCTATAAGTTTGGCAGAAGGTCATATACGTTCCAGAACTAAGAATGTTGTAAAACCAACGCCACGCGGTCCGGTACTGACCGGAGAGTTTAATGCATATCAAAAACTTGCCAAAGATGCGGGTGTAACGCTGAATGATCCCAATGCTCCTCCTCAAGATTTAGCCCGGGAGGCGTATGACCTTCTCATTGAAAAGCAGGATCTGAAGATTGCCGCGCAAAAGAATAAAAAGAATCAAGCTGCAGAAAGTGCAAACCCTTCATTGTCAGCTGGTGATTTACAGCGTTTTGTTGCAGAGGGAAGTGTGGATAAGGTTCTGGATCTTTATACGCATGTAGACCAGCATGAAATGGCAGACAGTCTTGTGTCGCAGCGGTCAGATGAAATCGATACTCGTCTTGATGCCCTTCTTTCGGATAAAGAAGTCTTTGATACTTATCAACACGGATATGAAAAAGGGATGCAGATTGCCCAGTCGGTATCAGAACTCAAAAAGTTGGATCGGTTACAAAGAAGTATAACTATTTCCGAAGATAAACTTGCCCTGCAAGCCAAAACTCAAAAAAGAAATCTTACCTCAGTCGAGCGTGACCTGATTGCTTCAAACCAAGTTCTGCAACAGTCAATAGACACAAGAAAAGCCACACTTTTGGAAAACCCGGAAATTTCAAATGGATACAGAATTGCGAAGCTTAAAGAAATCCAGCGACAGCTGCGTACAGACCGATTTGCCGAGATGCCATCACGCGTCAGGAAAATGGATCAGATACGGAAACTGATTGCCAATGGAAACAAAGTGCTTATGACCGGACCGTCAGGAACGGGAAAAACAGAATTGTGGTTCCACACTGCCAGATCACTTTTCGGGACGAAAGGTGAATACGTAACCGGAAGGCCCGATATGACCATGTACGAGGTGTATGGACGAACCGGCATCGGGATAGCGGCTGACGGGCAGAGAGGGGATGTATTTAAGGGAGGTAAACTCACGAAATCATTTGAGGCTCGAGGGGGGCGAGGCTGTCCGTTTCTCTGGGATGAAATTGACAATTCAAAAAATGAAATTGTCATGGGAGTCAAAACCCATCTCAACGTGCAGCCCGGTGATACCCTGACAATCCAAATGGATGGCGATCAGACCTATACTGCCGGTCCTGATTGGGCATTCGGGGCAACGGCCAATGTTAAAAGCGAAAAATACAAGACGCGTGTTGATCTTGATCCAGCAATCATCCGTGTTTTTAGTCCGGTGAAGCTTGAGTTCATGCCAAAAGAAGAATTATATGATGTACTCATTGCATCACAGATTGATTCACGAGGCGGTTTGTCGATACAGCGGGGCGATGTTGAGGGGACGCTGGTCAATTTTACTGATGCGGTAGAGTGGATTCAGCAGGCGTATGAAGGAAAAACAGTGCAAACCGGTAGCGGTCCTAACGACATTCTTGCAGCGCGGGGTGGGGCAACCACTGGTAAAGCAGCAAGCTTGGAAAAAGCAGTGATTGATCCGGGTATTGCCCAGAAGATGCTTGAGGGGTATGCAGTGGAAAAAGCCAAAGGTGTGCCTCTGGTGACATACTTGAATAATCAGCTGACCGGTTTTATCAACA
The DNA here is from genome assembly GCA_041753515.1 of Patescibacteria group bacterium. Taxonomy (GTDB): domain Bacteria; phylum Patescibacteriota; class Microgenomatia; order UBA10105; family UBA927; genus JBGSUE01. The sequence continues at coordinate 70,495 of JBGSUE010000045.1, read as the reverse complement.
ATGAAAATTTTTCCGATGATGACCGGTATTATCTGACCCGTATTTTGACACTGAAAAATTTTCTGGGAGATAAACAGGCTAGTGATTTTAATATTAAAGGACTTGATGAAAAAACATTCACTGACTGGACCCGCAATATCAGTCAGCCGGAAAAAGTAAACCCCAAAGCTTATATGCGGGCAGAAGAAGTTGCCCAACTTGATCCATATAATGTAATACATTTAGATCTTAAAACAGCATCAGATGATTTATTAGGAACGCCTCAAAGTAAATCTGAAAAAAAAGGTAAAACCTCTGCTATTTTCCAAAAAATAAAACAAATGCAAAGCGTGATAGGAAATATCGCTGCTCCAGATACAAGTCGTGATATTCACGCATTGTATATCGACCAGCTTAAAGGATTAGCAGAAACGACATCAAATGCAGATGAACTCCTTGAGATAGCCAATGCTTTGGGTGATTATGGTCAGCGAGGAGCATATAAATCAGATGCGGGAAGTGTTTTATCTCAAAATTATATTGCTATAACAAGAACCGCTAGTACATATTCAACAGAAATACTCATTAACGTAATTGAGAATAATAATTCATTTGAAACTTTGTCAAAAGCCGTTGGAAATATTGAAAAACCTGATAGAAATCGGAAAGTTCATTATGCGTATTTAAATCAACTTTCTGGTCTTGGTTTAGAATCAAATAGTAGATCAGTAATTGAATATTGCTTAAATTTATGCGACGAGTATGCGAAAAAAGGTGCATATAAAAGTGAAAGCGGGAGTATTTCTGATCCATCATACTGGTCACAAACTCAACATGCTAAAGAGATAGCGGATAAACTTCGAGCAAAACTTATGTCTTCATAAGTATTGGATGTATTGACATAGATCTTTAAATAATAGTGACAAGGATATACTTTTCTCCAACTATAGGTTTTTGATGATTAGTCAAACCGTCGATACTTTGGACAAATTTATCGCTATTAATATTGGGATATTCAAACATTATAGAGAGGTTTTTTCACTAGACAATTCAGGTTCTTCTGGCTGATCTCTCATTTGTTTTAACTCCTCGAGGTTGAAAATTTCGTCAAACCGGTGGAATGGTTTTTCCATAGCACGAGTAAAGCTTTCACCGATTGGAAGCCCTTCTTCGATACCAGCCTCTACAATCATTTGTGCAAGTTTGTACCCTAAATTATACAGATCATGACGACCGCTTCTTTCCCTCAGAAATTTTAGCAGATTGCCCGATTTGACTACTTCTATAAGTTCATCCCGTGCTTTAAACGCTGCTTCGACTTCATCGATGTAGTTTTCATCATCGAAATCAAAGATACTCCATTCTGGATCATCATTATAGCTTGTGACTGCCTCATACCCACATCGTCCCTCATGGCGCATGAGATATGTTTTTTTGTCTGTAATTTTATCTGATTTTATTCCGGTGTAAATACTTCCGAATTCGCTCATACCTTCAGTAAAGATTTTTGAGAGCAAAAATTCTTCTACTATGGCTTGTGCATTTTCTAGATTGAACTCTCCGTCTACGAGTCCTTTGGAATCAAAAAGTCTGTTCAGTTTCTCAAGTGGTTCATTGAGATAATGTTCATTTATTCGAAATTGCCATGCGTGTATATCCTCGTGGAGAGTCGATCGGCGGTCTTCCTCAGATGAAGACACACCTCCGGGTGGAGTTCTATAGACCATCACAGCATCCAGTGCCGGTCTATAGCTGGCGATTGCATGATTATAACTCATTATTAATGCGGCTGTGTTGGCTAAACCACCCCGAAATCCTGTTCTTTTAAACGCATCCACAGTTAAATGCGATGCTGTTTTAATATCCATCTTGATTTTTTTTGGTTTGACCTCTCCAAAAGAAATTCCTAGAGTATCTTCCAATAGTTTTGCCTCATCATTCGGTAACGCTCTAATATTTTCAATTGTTTTCTGTTTTTGGCGAAAAATTTCAGTTCGTGAAGAAGATAATTCTGTCATAAAGAATGTTTGATTACATTTTAGATGTGAGCCCCTTGTCAGAATCCCCGCCAATGGCGGGCAGGGAACTGAGTTTGTTTACGAAGGTATTGAGCCGACTGTCGGAATCGAACCGACGACCCACGCTTTACGAAAGCGTTGCTCTGCCAACTGAGCTAAGTCGGCGCGTCTCAAGTACGAATATGGTACCATACTTTGTTATAATGATGAATAATCGGATTACGACATAATTGTCAATATAATTGTAAATATATTTGTAAATTAATTGTATGAAAATACTCATAATCGGAGCGAGTTCGTATGTGGGAGCCAGAATATATTACGATCTGATGTTGTCGTATGATCTCGTCGGGACGTATTATAATACCCCGTTATCAAAATCGTTTGCGAAACTTGATCTTACGGACAGGCGGGCAGTGTTTGATTGTTTCAATAAATTTTCCCCAGATGTTGTTGTTCACGCAGCAAATTATCCGAGCCAAAAATATGTACATGGCAATGAAGGGAATTTTAGGGCATTGAACCTTACAGCTACGAATACAATAGTTGAAAGTGTACATGCAACGGGTGCAAAAATAGTATTTATTTCTTCTCAAAATGCCAACAACCCCAGCGGATCATATGGGATGTTCAAGAAAGAATCAGAGGAGATGATAAAGTCGGTGAGTGCCGGATATCTTATTCTGCGGCCGTCCCTTATTCTCGGGATGAGTCCGAACATGAAAAATCCGCGCACATTCAATAAAATGCTATCGTGTATTGAGGACCCGTCAAAAACTGCGGAATTTGATACGTCCTGGAAACTGCAGCCGACCTACATCGGCCACCTGTCCCGTATCATTGAAACGGTTATCAGGAATAATGACTGGAACCGGACCGTGCCGGTATTTATCAATGAGCTGGTAACGCAGTACCAAATTGCGAAAGGCCTGCTGACACCCTATGGGGTACAAGTGAATTCGGTTGACCAGAATGTTCACTTTCCTCCCAGCCTAGACAACCTGGATTACGTCACATCCCTCCACCTCACACCTGAAACATACTCGGAATTGGTTCAAGTATTGATTGATGAAATACGAAGAAAGGACCAATTTAAACTACCTTGATAAGTTCCTTCATAATACATTTATAGATGTGTTCGTGGCCTTTGGAATTGGGGTGTAAACCGTCTGTGTACGAATACTTTTTGATCCATTCATTCTTACTGATTTCTACATCAATATACGGAAAACCATACTCTCTGCACAAGGGAATCAGAACGTCATCAAACAGTTTTTTTCGATTGTTTGAAAAATAGATTCTTTTACCCGATTTCGGGCTCACAAACGGCATGGTTTTTAATTCGTCGTAAAATCCGCTCCCATTGACTACCAGCACATGGTTGCATGATTTTTTCAGCAGTTCAAACATCCGCAGTACATCTTTTTGATAGTGATCCGGTGTGGAAAAATAATTATCCAGTGTGCCCTGGGCTTTGGAATTATTGCCGCCAACGGAAACAACAGCAATGATGTTTCTGCTCCTGCCGTATTCTTTTATCTGTTGCGGAAAAGTTCTTATGACAAAATCAACGGTGGCTCCGGAAAAACCGAAGTTGTACACTTCGATTTTTTCTCCGATCCCGTTTTTGCCATACATCCGCGTATGGATTTCCTGTTTCACGAGGTCCGCCCACCCGCCGTATTCCCCGCCTACACCGTATACATTACTTGATCCGAGAATGAAAATCTGTGCCATACTTATGTTTTTCTGACTTCGTTTACCCTGAATTGTAAAATTTTTCCTATTAAATCATAGGGGATTGGCTTGGAGAGTGGAAATTGGATGGTTCCTTTGGAGGTTTTGTATCCAGTAAGTTCTTTTTTAAATGCCAGAATGGCTGATGGAGTCGGGAAAAAGCCGATGTGATGTTTGTATGCGGCAAAGTGGACGAGATGAATGCCCTCAAGATCAAATGTTGGAATTCCATAGCTTATTGTTTCCTTGGCAGCGGGAACAATATTTCGGATTATATGTTGTAATTTATTCAGGATTTGTTGAATATTCGCAGGATTTGATGCTATATATTTATCTACAAGCCGATTGTATTTCCCAGGCCAGCATATGGGGCATACCGGTTGATCATTGTCCTTGATAAATTTATGACCACGATTGCAAATCGTAACAAGATTCATTTTGATAGAGTCGATAAGGTGTTTTTGAGTGATTTTTTCAATTCATTTCGACCAAATCCACTCTTGAAGAATATCTCCCTTGCGCGTGCATCATTTTCGTTGATAAATAAATCGCAATGAATGAGTTTAAGTGGTCTTCTGTGTTTTGTCGATTGTACTTCGCCGTTTTTGTGTTGATTAAGTCGTTGATTGAGATTTGTGGTATAGCCTGTATATAATTTTTTATCTTTGAGGCTGAATAGCGTATACACGTAGAATTTATTTGAATTATTATCAGCCATGTACAGATTTAAGGTAGCCAAGTCAGACTTGGCACTCGTCAAACAAACAAGCGAGTTTGACTCGTGAGCGGGTGAAGGGAATCGAACCCTCTTCTCAACCTTGGGAAGGTCGCATACTGCCAGTGTACTACACCCGCTTATGATATAAACTATTTTTAATTTTTTCCTTTAATATTTCCTTTCCGTATCCGCTTTTGTAAAACAATTCCTGTATCGCTGCATCTCTACTATCTAAAAACGCTTCATAGTATATTAGCGTATATGGACCATTTTTTTTGGTATAAACACCGCCGTGTCCTGAATTGTGTTCTTTCAGTCTTCTTTTTAAGTCATTTGTTTTTCTAATATATAATGTACTATTTTTATTGCTTTGTACAACATAAACATAAAACATAGCAAAATATGCTGAAATAATATGGTTAACCGGTGTACCCGCCTCTCCGGCGGGTCGCCTGTGTGCGACCCGTGGCGGGTCGCCGATGAGGCGACTACACCCGCACTGTGTATGAAAAATATATCACAATGTATGCTAATTACGGAAGTGTCAGGACGGTTCCGGTGAATATGAGGTCCGGATTAGCTATTTTATTGGCTTTTGCGATATCCGGCCATTTGTAGCCTGTGCCGTATTGGGCAAGTGCGATATTCCACAGAGAATCGCCTTTCTGGACCGTGTAGGTGCTGTTTTTCGGCTTCACATCGCTTGTGGCTGCTCCACCAATGCTTCCCACTTCTATCGGTTCTGCGTCAGGGATTGTAAGGGCAGTGCCTGCCGCAACACTGTCGCCGCTTCCAAGCTTATTTTCCTCGGCAATATCAACCCAGTTATATCCGCTGTTATAATAATTCTCGGCAATACTCCAGAGTGTTTCCCCATCTTTCACCGTATGTTTTGCCGGAAGTTCCATCAGTGTAGCAGTACCGGATTGCGTTGCATCCAGACTTGTGTCTGCACCTCCCGGCTCCTGATTGTTTTTGGAAATCATATTATAGGCAACTGCTCCGATAAGAACAACGACAGCAACTCCCAAAGCAAGGGAGATGTAGGTGTCCACAGGAGATTGTGGTGTAGGTGCTGGTATTTCTTTTGGCATGTTGAAACCTTTCCGGGCAGAAGTATTATGGCAGTAAAATAATTTATACTATATTTTTTTTGGTTTGTATAGATAGGAGTTCTGTGCGGTCGCGACCGGATTCGAACCGGCGATCTTTTCCTTGACAGGGAAACGTGTTAGGCCAGGCTACACCACGCGACCATCTACCGAAACTACAGCTCATTATAGAGGAAAATTGAGCGGTGGGCAACGGTATGGTAGCATGTGTGTAATGAGTCATACGTTTACTAATGCACAAATTTCTGAACTATTTCGTAATATAGCTGCCGCGTATGAGATATTGGGTGAAAACCGGTTTAAAATCATTGCGTATGAGAAGGCGGCAGAGACGATAGCCGGTCTCCCTCTGTCCGTGCAATCTTCGCTGAAGGATGAATTGCCCGGTATCGGCAAGACAATCCGGTCACATCTTGAGGAACTGTTTAAATCAGGAAAAGTATCACATTTTGAATCTGTATTTTCAAAAGTACCGACTGCCGTATTTCCTCTGCTGTCTGTCTCGGGTATCGGCCCGAAGAAGGCATATAAACTTGTACAGACATTGAAACTGACGAAACCTGATACGGTCATTGATGACCTGTATATAGCCTGCAAAAAAAGGAAAATTGAAACGATTGAAGGATTCGGGGAGAAATCCCAGGAAGATTTGATCCGGCATATCGAAGAGTACCGTAAAGGAGCCGTAAAGGAAAAAAGAATCCGGCTTGACGAGGCTCTCTTTATTGCCCAAAGCGTCGTGGTTCACATGAAACAATCACCCGATGTGGAAAAGATTGATACATTGGGAAGTCTGCGCAGAAGAGCTGAATCAATCGGGGATATTGATATTGCTGTTGCCACACTCAATCCCGAATCGGTTTTAAGCCATTTTCTCATGTATCCCCATGAGTCAGTGATTGAACGGGGACCCTCTGGGGCATCGCTCCTATTAGCCAACGGACGCCAGATAGACCTTCGTGTCGGACACCCTGATTCATATGGGGCAATGCTGCAGTATTTTACCGGTTCGAAAAACCATAATATCGCCCTTCGTTCCTACGCTCTTGATCGGGGAGTGAGCCTGAATGAGTACGGTATAAAAAATATGAAAACCGGGAAATTAAAGAAAATTCCCGATGAGAAAAGATTTTACAAAGAATTAGGCATGCAGTGGATACCTCCGGTATTGCGGGAGGATACGGGAGAAGTCCGGGCGGCAATTGATGGTGAATTGCCAGCCCTCATTCAACCGGACGATATCCGGGGAGACCTCCATATTCATGATGCGTACGATATACATTCATCCCATGATATAGGTACTGCAACATTTAAGGAAATATTAATAAAAACCGAACAGACAGGATATTCGTATATCGGTATAAGCGACCATAATCCGAGGATCAGTCACTCATCTGAAAAAGACATTTGTACTGTATTAAAAAGACGTAAATCATATTATGAGCATGAATATTATTCGTATACTAAAAGTACTCGAACACCTATAATGTACTTTACAATGCTGGAAGTGGATATCACACCTTCCGGCGATCTCGCATTGCCCGATAATGCATTTGATTATCTTGATGCTGTGATTGTCTCTGTCCATTCATCTTTTACCATGCCGATCGAGCAGATGACTGAGCGGATACGCAAAGCGATCAGTGCACATCCGAAAGTCAGGATTCTCGGACATCCAACCGGACGGCTGATCGGGAGCCGCCGGAGTATAGAGGCAGACTGGAGCGACATATTTCGGTTAGCAGCTCAGAGGTCTGTGGTAATGGAAATCAATGCCCATCCGTCCCGGCTTGATCTTCCGGATGCACTAATTCGTGAGGCAGTAAAACATGGTTTGAAATGTGCAATCAATACCGATTCCCATGATCTGGACGGCATGGATGTGATGCAGTACGGAGTCTGGACGGCCCAGCGCGGATGGCTTGAAAAAAAGGATGTTGTCAACACGATGCCATATCATGATATACTCATATGGTTAAAAGGAGGTGAGTTATGAATCCATTTATGATAGCGGGCGGCGGTATAGCCCTGATTGTTGCCTATTTGTGGAGCCTGTACAACGGGTTGATTACCATGAAAACACGCATAGAGGAAGCGTGGAGTCAGATTGATGTACAGCTCAAACGCAGAGCCGATCTGATCCCGAACCTGGTGGAAACGGTGAAAGGGTATGCCAAGCATGAAAAGACGGTGTTTTCCGATGTTACGAAAGCTAGATCAGCCTTGATGCACGCGACAACTCCGCAGAAGATGGGGGAGGCTAGCGATATGCTGACAAGCGCACTCGGCAAGCTGTTTGCTGTTGCCGAAAATTACCCGACGCTGAAGGCCAATGAGAATTTTCTCCAGCTTCAGAAAGAATTATCAGACACGGAGGATAAAGTGGCCTATTCACGGCAGTATTACAATTCGACCGTCATGGACTACAATGTAAAAATAAAGGTGTTTCCGAATAATATGATTGCCTCACAGCTCGGATTCGGTGAAAAAGAGTTTTTTGGAGCATCAGAATCGGATAGAAAGCCGGTCAAAGTGACGTTTTCCTGATTGTCACTCTTGACAGTCGAGTGCTAAATAGTGCATACTTTTGTGCGTATGAGCATCAATAGTCAGATCACGGCAAATAAGACAAAATCTTTTGCCTTTATGGCTGGTTTTGTGGCATTTGTTGTATTTTTTGCATACATTGCCGGTATTGTCTCGGGGAATGGAACGCAATTTGTTTGGATTGCCGTGCTGTTTTCCGTCGTTTCTAGTTTTATCAGCTACTATTTCGGGGATCAGATGGTTCTTGCTATGTCCGGGGCCAGGCCTGCAGACCGCAAGCGTGATTTTGACTTATTCACCGTGACGGAAAATCTGGCAATGGCGGCAGGTATTCCCAAGCCCAGGCTTTATGTGATTGAGGATACCGCCATGAATGCATTTGCCAGCGGTAGGGACCCTCAGCATGCCATAGTATGTGCTACCACAGGCCTCCTCACACGGCTTGAACGGCGGGAACTGGAAGGTGTCATTGCCCACGAACTCTCGCATATAAAAAATTACGATATACGGCTTATGGCTGTTGTGGCCGTATTGGCCGGAACAATTGCATTTTTGGCCGACTGGTTTATGCGTAGCCTTTGGTGGGGAGGCGGAAGCAGGCGCAGTGACGGGGAAAACCGGAATATGGGTGGCATACTGATCATTGTCGGTATTGTGTTGGCCATCCTGTCGCCGATTATTGCTTCTCTCATCCAGCTTGCAATTTCACGCAGGCGTGAATATCTGGCTGATGCCTCAGGCGCGAGCCTTACCAGGTATCCTGAGGGATTGGCGCGTGCCCTGGAAAAGCTTTCGGGTGATCGTGAAGTATTGGAAGCGGCAACGAATGCGACGGCCCATCTTTTCATTACAAATCCGTTTAAGGGGAAAGAATACCATGCGTGGTTCTCCAATTTGTTCAATACCCATCCACCAATAAAAGAGCGCATCAGAATGCTCCGATCCATGTAATATTGCAGTCTATGTCATTGACTGATAACCATAAGCCTATAATAGATATCAGACAGGCTAAACCGGAAGACTGGAACATCATCCAAAAACTGAATAAAGAGGTAGTTTCCAATGATCGTCAGTCAGATCCGTGGCTGGATCACAGCTGGCCCGAATCGCAAAATGCGATTGAACATTATAAAATGTGTACGGCATCTTCCCATTACTGTTGCCTTATTGCATATCGCGGGTCAATACCTATCGGGTATGTTGCCGGTACGGAGAAGAAATTTCCATACCGCGCTGTCAGGATTGCGGAGATCAGTCACATAGGAGTCACGAAGGTTTACCGGTCGCAAAAAATCGGTAAAATGCTCGTGGATCACTTTAGAATGTGGGCAAAAAAACAGGGTATGGAACGGGTATATGTGAATGCGTACTGGAAAAATACCGGTGCCCATGCATTTTACCGGTCAATCGGATTGTCAGAGATAGATATTTCGTTTGAAGGAGATATCTGAAGCAAAAAATGTCCCTTTTCCTCTTTTAGCACTCTTGACAGATGAGTGCTAATTATGTCATACTCATCATATGGATATAAATTTTCAACCGGACAATGATGAACAAGACGTCCTATCGGCGTTTACTGTAAATCTCACGGAAAAAGCCCGTGGGGGTAAACTTGATCCGGTCATCGGACGGGGCGAGGAAATCCGCAGGATTATGCAGATTTTAGCCCGCCGGACGAAAAATAACCCCGTTTTATTAGGTGACCCAGGTGTTGGTAAAACTGCGGTCGTTGAGGGGTTGGCACTTCGCATTATTGCCGGAGATGTCCCCTCAACACTCAAAGATAAAGAAATTCTGGTGTTGGACATAGCATCACTGGTTGCCGGAAGTGCGTTCCGGGGTCAGTTTGAGGAGCGGTTAAAGAAGCTTATAGTAAAAGTTGGTGAGGCTGGAGGGAAATATATTCTATTTATGGATGAACTTCATACGCTTGTAGGAGCAGGAGCCGTCGGCGGATCCATGGATGCAGCAAATATTTTGAAACCGGCGCTGGCCCGCGGGGAACTGCATGCTATTGGGGCAACGACTGTGCGGGAGTACCGGCAGTATATTGAGAAAGATGCGGCACTTGAGCGCAGATTTCAGCCCGTGTATCTTGAGGAGCCCAAACCGGAAGATGCACTCACGATCCTGCGCGGCATCAAACATACGTATGAGCTCCATCACGGAATCAGGATTGCTGATGATGCGCTGATCGCGGCTGTCACTCTGTCGGTCCGCTATATTCCGGATCGTTTTCTGCCGGATAAAGCAATTGATTTAATAGATGAAGCTGCATCGGCGATAAAGATCAATACGGAAAGTATGCCGATAGAGCTGGATGAGCTCAAGCGTACGATTACACAGCGTGAGATTGAAAAAGCGGCGCTCAAGCGTGAAAAAGGGGCGGATGCGCGAAAGCGTGAACTTGACGGGGAGCTAGATACACTCAAAAAACAGGAAAAAATGCTAATGGAACGTTGGAGCGAACAGAAGGACCTGATCGGGAAACTCCAGAAACAGCGGGTGGACCTGGACCAGTTGCGGGTAACGCTTGAGAAAGCCGAGCGTGATGCGCTGCTTGAAGAAGCAGCCGAGCTCAAGTACGGGAAAATTCCGGGTCTTGAAAAAGCTATACGGATACTTGAGGATCAGTTGGTTAAAATTCCCGAGGATGAGCGGATGCTTCGCGAGGAAGTGACGCAGGATGATGTGGCCAAAGTCGTCTCCCGCTGGACGAATATTCCTGTGACACGACTCCTGCGGGGTGAAACCGAAAAGCTTGTGCATCTTGAGGGTGAGCTGGGGAAACGCGTGATTGGTCAGCCGGAAGCGCTTAAAGCTGTATCGGATGCCATACGCCGGAACCGTGCAGGGATCGGGGAGGAGGGCAAGCCCATCGGTACGTTTCTGTTTTTAGGTCCCACCGGTGTCGGAAAAACCGAAACAGCGAAAGCCCTGGCAGCATATTTGTTTAATGATGAAAAAAGTATCGTACGCATCGACATGAGTGAATACCAGGAGCCGCATTCGGTGGCGCGCCTGACAGGTGCTCCTCCGGGGTACATCGGGTACGAGGAGGGAGGACAGCTGTCCGAGGCGGTGCGCAGGAAGCCATACAGTGTGGTCCTGTTTGATGAGATTGAAAAAGCCCACCCGAATGTATTTCATGCGTTTCTTCAGATATTTGATGAGGGGAGACTTACGGACGGCCGGGGCAGGACAGTCAATTTTAAAAATACGATACTTATTATGACTTCCAATATGCCGGAGGGAGACGTGGTGAAGCGGTTTAAACCGGAATTTATCAACCGGTTGGACTCGATTATTGCATTTACCGCCCTGACACCCGAAATGGTTGCACGTATCACACAACTCCAGCTTGAGCTTGTTTCAACCCGTCTCATGACAAAAGGGATAACCGTCCGGTTTACGGATGCACTTTCAAAACACATGAGTGAAATCGGGTACGATACAGTGTATGGGGCGCGACCCCTCAAGCGGGCCATTGAAGAGCACATCCTGGATCCTCTCTCCATGTTGATTCTTGAGGGAAAATATCCTGAAGGCTCCCAGATCACTATTGACTATAAAAACTCCAAGATTGTCTTTACCCAGCCGAATTAAATGTGTCATCGCGAGCCAAGCTTAGCTTGGCGTGGCGATCCCGAACGAGATTCCTGCCTGCCGGCAGGCAGGGCTTCGCCGTGGGAACGGTCTCGCAATGACAAAATGTTTGTATTAAGAGATAATATATTCATGCTTTCCATCCGTGACCGGTTTGCTGTCGTTGCCTCCCGTATTTCTCGCTCTGTCATTCAGTTGTTGAAAAAAGGATCTGGGGGGACGTGGCCGGGGGAGGTGGCTCTCCGGATTTCACCCGATATTCTTTCCCATTTTGATTTTCGAAGTAAAAAAGTACTATATATTGCCGGTACGAACGGAAAAACGACGACAGCCTCCATGCTTGAAACAATTCTGCGAAAATCCGGTGTAAAGGTGAAACGGAATGATAGCGGGGCTAATTTAGACAACGGCCTCGTATCGGTTTTATGCGCGGATACGACAATCCTGGGGAAACTGAAACACGATGTGTATATTTTTGAAGTCGATGAATCTGCGCTTGGCGGTATGTGTCGGCAGAAACCGCCGGATATCCTCGTTCTTCTGAATCTGTTTCGCGATCAGTTGGACCGGTACGGTGAAGTGGATGCGATTGCGGTAAAATGGGCCGGAACGTTCGGGAATATGCATGCGACGGCATTTGTCATCAATGCCGATGATCCCCAGTTGGCATATATTGGAAAAAAGTTGAAGAACGTACAGTATTTTGGTTTGGAAAACAGGGAGTTGTTTTTGACGAACATACAGCATGCCACTGACTCCATTTATTGTCCGTCCTGTAATCAGCGGTTGACGTACGGAGGTGTGTATTTTTCGCATCTGGGTAAGTACAGCTGCGGTAAATGTGGGTTTACGCATCCTGACGTACGGATACAGTCTGGTGATGTCAAAAGCCCTCTGGAAGGGACATACAACGTCTATAATACCCTTGCTGCAGTGTTGTGTGCACGGATATTGGGTGTACAAGATCAGAATTCGCTCAGATTGTTCCGTCCGGCATTTGGTCGGCAGGAAGAAATTGTACATAAGGGGAAGAACATAAAAATATTACTTTCAAAAAACCCTGCCGGATTCAACGAGTCGCTCCGTACCGTTCTTCCCAAAAAAGGCCCTATTTTATTTCTATTAAACGATCGGATTCCCGATGGTACGGATGTATCCTGGATCTGGGATGTGGACTTTGAAATGATTGACGGGAAAAGGAAGCTTATCGTTTCCGGAGATCGCGGTTACGATATGGCGCTTCGATTGAAGTATGCTGGGTTAGGTGAAAGGGAAAAGGAGAAAGGGGAAAGGGAAGAAATGCAAGGTGAAAGGGAAAAGGAAAAAGGGGAAAGGGCGTATGTATTTGAAGATATGAGAATTGCATTAGAGAAGGCTATTGAGTTATCGGATGAGAATGAGATTTTATGGATTCTGCCTACATATTCCGCGATGTTAGAAATAAGGGAAATATTAACCGGGAGAAAAATTAATTAGGTATAAGGTGAAAGTTCTGAGGTGAAAGGATATGAGTATTGAGAAATTTGAGGATATTATTGCATGGAAGAAATCATTTGAACTTACGAAAAAAATTTATGAAATTTTTCGGGCGTGTAAAGATTATTCATTCCGTGATCAACTTCAGCGTGCAGTTGTATCCATTATGAACAATATTGCTGAAGGTTTTGAAAGAAAAGGCAATAAAGAATTTGTGAAGTTTTTGTATATATCTAAAGGATCATGTGCTGAAGTTCGTTCAATGTGTTATCTTGCGTATGATTTGAAATTTATGAATAAAAGTGATTTTGATTATTGTTTGCAGATGACACTTGAGATATCCAAAATTTTGTCCGGTCTCATAAAAACGTTATGACCTTAGCACTTTCACCTTTCACCTTTATGCCTTTTTCCTTTTCCCTAAGTACTTTATGAACTACAAGCTTGTGATTGGCTGGCTCTATCCGGAACTCATGTCTACCTACGGAGACAGGGGAAATATTATTGTCCTCGAAAAGAGATGTGTGTGGCGTAAAATAAGTGTAAAGATCATTCCGATTGAATTTAATACGGATATAAAAGATGTTCAATTGTGTGACCTCATATTCGGAGGCGGGGCGCAGGATCGGCAGCAGAATATCGTGATCAATGACCTGTTGCAGAATAAGGGACCTGTGCTGAAAAAAATGTTCGATTCGGGTATTCCGGGACTCTTTGTCTGCGGCGCCCCTCAGCTGTTGGGACACTGGTATATGGACGGCAACGGAAACAGACTTGATGGCTTGGGAATTTTTGATATGGAAACGAGGCATTTCGGAAAAGATAAACCCAGATGTATAGGAAATTTTGTTGGAGTACTGAGGGAAAAGGGAAAAGGGAAAAGTACATTAGTAGGATTTGAGAATCATGGGGGACGGACATATTTGGGGGAAGGCGTGAAACCATTCGCTACGGTTCTGTATGGAAGCGGGAATAACGGGGAGGACGGGACGGAAGGGGCAGTCTACAAGAATTGCATCGCCACATACTCCCATGGTCCGTTTTTGCCAAAAAACCCCCATATTGCCGATTGGCTGATAGCACAAGCACTGGAAGTGAAGTATAAGAAGAAAATCATGCTTTCCGGTCTTGATGATACACTCGAATGGCAAGCACATGATTTTATGCTGAAACGGTTGAAAATAATTTGAACGAGATCCCGAAACAAGTTCGGGATGACTTTTTATGTCATGCTGAACTCGTTTCAGCATCTAGTTGTTAAACAATTATGAAATATAAAAACATCAAATTTATCTATTTTGATCTCGGTGGGGTGATAGTGAATAATTTTGAAGGTATGCAGAAAATTGCTGATACGTACGGAATTGCATACGATGCGGTTGAAAGTGTCATCCGGCAATACTGGATGGAGTCCAGCAGGGGAGAACTGCCGGGAAAAACATTCATGGATGCACTGCGTTTGGTTGGCGTGAAACACGAAACGGATGATCTGGTAGATTTCGTGACGGATTTTCAGGGAGTCTATCGTGAAACACTTGATCTCATTGATGAATTGAAGAATCAATATAAATTGGGAATTCTCTCAAATGCAGAACCGGGCATGATAGCAGTACAGATTCGGAAAGGTTTGTATCCCGGGGATGTCTGGTCACATATCGTGGAATCCGGCTCGCATAAAACGATAAAACCGGAGCGCAAAATTTATGATATCGCCTTGATCGGTGCAGGTGTTCAACCTGAAGAAATCCTGTTCATTGATTATGTGGAAAAGCACATCGACGTGGCAAAATCCCTTGGTTGGCACGGGATTGTATTCGACAGCTTTGACGTCCCGGGATCCGTGAAGAAGATTAAAAACTATTTGAAAAAGTAAAAAACCGCACAATCTTATTTTTGTTGCCACTCAGTGCACGACGGATGACCGGTCCCATCACATGACTCCATATGAATGTGAGCTGCTGTTTCAGCAGTTTTCGTGCACTGCGTATAGTTGATTTAGAATTCCCTTGGATCGGATTCGCGATAGTTACGGTTTGCACATACACGTATCATGGAATATACCATGAGCATAACCGGAACGATGATCCTGAGAGTGCCCAGAACCGATAAGAGCAATCCGATTCTGTTGAGGATCATATTTGGATGTACGATGAGCGCTGATCCGACGATGTATGATATCCACAACAGGGATGTGATGATGATGACAGCGCGCATCCGTATCATTTTTCGGGGTATATCCCACCAAAAGTTTTTCCCGAAATGCCAACGGCACGAGGCCCGGATTGTGAGGCCTATCCCCGCAAAGAATAGAATTGCTGCAACAGACGGGTAGAGGAGTGACAGACTTCCGGATATGTACGTTTGATAGATCAGCCAGATTCCGATTCCATGACACAGGATTTGATACGTCGGATAGTATTGATATATTGTTTGTGGTCTACTAAATGGATTTTTCATGGGTTCTCCATTTTTTTCATCATGAGGAGTCTACATATACTCTGCAGTCATGAATATGTGTTACTCCCCGTGATGTTGAATGTAAAGATTGTGCGGTTTGTAAACGAGCCGGCAGGGAGTGGTATTATAGATACTCGATAAGAATTAATGCAAGAGTCAAGAAATATTTCTCATCCGGGTGTACCTCATGGAAGATTTTTATACATAGGAATTTATACAGTTAAAGTAAAAAACCGCACAACCTGAAATTGCCCCACACTAAAAGATTGTGGATTTTTTACTTTCAGTGCTCAATCTGCGTCCCGTTCGCCCATGATTGCATACATGATAAACGCCATGAGACCGCTGGCCAATGTCAGGATTCCTATGATCCTAAGTATCATAGTATACATCTCAGTCGGACTGGGATTCCAGCTTAATATCCATGTCCACAGCATACCGAACAGTGTACATACAATGATAATTTCCAGGGTGGTGTCATTGTTGGTTCTGTTCATGATTGCCCATGATGTATTCGGTGATGGGGATGATTGATATTGGGAAAAGATGTAATTGAGCAGGGCGGCGAACGGCACAAGGCTTGTGAGAAATCCGCCGATCATCCAGAAAAGCGTCCGGGTATCCAGACCGTCCGTTATATGGATTTTTGTGAAATACAAACAGATTGTGCAAAGCAGCAAACAGCCGATGATTACGTATTTATTTCGTAGCATGGGTGAAATCCTTTCTATTTAAGCGAAGAATACTTAGTTGTGCGGTTTTTTTAACGTTCTTGAGGCAGTCGGATGAAGTATATCAGGAAATCTTTACCCCCACAAAGTCGATTTTGGGGAAATCTTTGCGGACTAATCCCCAGAATTTTTCGGACAGGTTTTGGGAAAATTTGCTGTACATGCCTTTTTCGCTGTGACCGCAGAGTTTTCTTTCATAGTCCCGGATGATGTCCTGAATTTCCCTTCCAATCCTCGTAAATTCATCCTGGTAGACTGCCGGACACGCAGAATATTTATCATGGATATCAAAAAATGCGCTGAATGCTTTTTCGTTTTCATCGATCATCCTCGTGTAGAATTCCTGGTATTTTTGCATATGTCTATTATACGCTATAATGATTCACATACACTCAGGAGTTTATATAAAATTTATGAAACAGTCGACAATTCCATTGGAAGAGGTTCAACACATCGCTAAACTTGCTCATTTGCCTATTACACCTGAACAGACGATGGAATTAGCTAAACAAATAAGCATTACTGTGCATTATGTTTCACAGCTTCAGTCTTTGCGAACTGAACAGGTTGTTGAAACTTCCCAGGTTACCGGACTTACAAACGTATTCCGGGAAGATGAGATAGATAATTCACGAATGTTATCCCAAGAAGAAGCCCTCGCAAATGCATCTCACGTATATAATGGTTTTTTTGTTGTTCCTGCAGTATTTTCCGAAACATAGTATGTTATTCGATTTATCGATATCCGATTTAGTACAGCGAATTCGCTCGCGTGAACTATCTATTACAGAATTGGTTTCTGCTTATTATCAACAAATCGAAAGACTTGAACCTCAGATTCATGCATGTATATCTTTGATTGATAAAAATATACTGTTAGACAAAGCGAAACAGTTGGACAGAAATCGTGAGGGTAGAGAATTACCGCTTTTTGGTATTCCCTTTGTGATGAAAGATGCCTATGTTACACACGGGCTGCGTACGACGGCCGGATCTATACTATTAAACGATTTTATCCCGCCATATAGCGCTACGGTATATAAACGATTGGTTGATGCGGGTGCACTATTGTTGGGGAAAATGAGTATGGATGCCTGGGGTCATGGTGCCACAAATGAAAATACTGATTATCCCATTCCCAGAAATCCTTGGGATGTGAATCGAAGTACCGGCGGGTCTGGGGGAGGACCAGCAGCCGCAGTAGCTGCAGGATATTGTCCGTTTGCCATAGGAGAAGATACCGGGGGTTCGATTAGAAATCCGGCCGCATGGAATAATATTAGTGCACTGAAAGTAACATATGGTCGTGTATCAAGATACGGAGCCATCGCGTACGCTTCATCACTTGACACTATGGGGCCGACAGCCCGTTCAGCGTATGATTGTGCATTGGTTCTTGAACAAATTGCTGGCTTTGATCCATATGATGCAACAAGTTCACGCAGGGAGGTACCCAAGTATACAGAATGTTTGGGTGAATCTGTAAAAGGAAAAAAATTGGCACTTCCAAAAGAATATTTTGGTGAAGGTTTAGATCCTGAGAATAAATCCGCAATTTTTGACTCCATAAAGATTTGGGAATCCCTTGGGGTTTCTATTGAAGAAATATCACTTCCCATGCTTGAATACGGAGTTCCCATGTACTACATAATTGTATCCAGCGAGACGAGTTCAAACTTAGCTCGATATGATGGTATCCGATTCGGAAAGAATAGGGATGTATTTACGAAAGATACCCAACGTCGAATTATGTTGGGGACATACACACTTTCCTCAGGGTATTACGATGCATATTATAAAAAGGCGCAACGTGCAAGAACTCTGCTGAGAGTTGCGTATACCGAGACGTTGAAAAAGTATGATGCAATCATCGCTCCGGTTAATCCGTCACTTCCGCCGATATTTGGTGAACTACTTGATGATCCGATTAAAAATATGATGGCGGACCTGTATACAGGTTTTATTAATCTCATTGGTGTACCGTCTCTCGCGATTCCATGCGGATTCAGCGCTGGAGGATTACCAATCGGAATGCAGCTTGTCGGGAAAATGTTTTCTGAAAGTACATTGTTGCAGCTGGGATATGCATATCAACAGAGTACCCATTGGCATACACGGAGGCCAAAATTATGAAACAGACAATTCAAGGATGGGTGTATAACAAGCGCTCAAGCGGCGGGATCATTTTTCTGCATATTCGGGATGGAAAACGGTTTCTGCAGGCAACAGTAGTGAAAAGTGACGTATCAGAAGAAATATTTACATGCGCACAATCTTTGACTCTTGAATCGTCAATCCGCGTATCCGGTGATATTCATGACGAACCACGGGCACCGGGAGGGAAAGAGTTAAGCGTAAAAAGTTTAGAGATTGTGCAGTTAGTGACTGAGGAATTTCCAATCGGCAAAAAAGAGCATGGCCCCGACTTCTTATTGTCCAATCGCCATCTTTGGATCAGGAGCCGCAGGCAATGGGCAATTTTGCGCATACGTGACCGGATATACCGGGCAATTGAGGAATTTTTACATACTGACGGTTTCATCCGGTTTGATTCACCCATTATTACTCCCTCCGCATGCGAAGGCACGACAACGCTTTTCGAGCTTGACTATTTCGGAGAGAAAGCATATCTCACGCAATCCGGACAGCTGTATCTGGAGGCAGCAATTGCAAGTTTTGGGCGGGTCTATGATTTCGGCCCGATCATGAGGGCTGAAAAATCCAAAACCCGCAGGCATCTTATTGAGTTCTGGATGATGGATGCGGAGGCGGCGTTTGTGGATTTCGAGGGAAATCTTTTGATTCAGGAGCGCTTGATTAAACATATCCTGAAAACTGTATTAACGGAAAATAGAACGGAATTTGAAATGATCGGCAGGGATACGGTGCTTCTTGAAAAAGCATCAACTGAGCCATTTATCCGTATGACATATGAAGAGTCTCTACAAAAACTTCATGAACTGGGAAGCGACATCAAAGAGGGTGAAGATTTCGGCAACGATGACGAGACGATGCTTATGACGCATTTCGACCGGCCGCTCTTTGTGACGCATTTCCCTACAGCTTTTAAGGCATTTTATTTTAAGCGGGACGCGAAAAACGAAAGTCGCGCCCTTGCCGGTGATCTTCTGGCGCCTGAAGGGTATGGAGAAATTATCGGCGGAGGTCAGAGGGAAGATTCGTACGATATACTTCTCAAGCGGATAAAAGAGCACGGTTATTCATTGGATGATTACGGATGGTATCTGGATTTGCGAAAATACGGGAGCGTCCCGCATTCGGGGTTTGGGGTAGGACTGGAACGGCTGGTAGCCTGGATATGCAAACTTGATCATGTCCGTGAAACTATTCCGTTTCCTAGAATTTTGGACCGGTTTAAGCCGTAACGTGACACATGTCATCCTGAACTTGTTTCAGGATCTGGTTTTAAACGAGATGCCGAAATAAATTCGGCATGACAATAATACGTTCGGCTTGACACAAAATAACTATATGAATAAAACATACCAAACAATCGTTGGCATGGAAGTGCATGTCGAACTGAAAACCAAATCAAAGATGTTCTGTGGCTGCAAGAACGATCCGTTTTTTGCGGATAAACCCAATATCTACACATGTCCGGTCTGTTTGGGTTTACCTGGCGCCCTTCCTGTCCCAAACCGCAAAGCCATTGAATGGACAATCCGTTTAGGATTGGCGCTTGGTTGTGACATTCCCCTGGAGTCCAAATTCGACCGGAAAAATTATTTTTATCCGGATCTTCCCAAAGGCTATCAGATTTCCCAGTACGACCAGCCGTTTTGTGTGAACGGCTGTGTGGAAACGGACTACGGTGACGTCCGTATCCGCAGGGTCCACCTGGAGGAAGATACCGGAAAACTCATTCACACAACGCTCAACACCCAACCCATAACGCTTATCGATTTCAACAGAAGCGGTGTGCCGCTTGTGGAGATCGTGACAGAACCGGATATCCTCTCCGGCGATCACGCTAAAGCATATCTCAAAAAACTGACCCAGATCATCAGGTACTTGGATATTTCAGATTGTGACATGGAGAAGGGAAGCATGCGGTGCGAGCCGAATATATCCGTGATGAAATCCCAAGTTCCAAATCCCAAATCTCAAAAAATGCCATCATATAAAGTGGAAGTGAAAAATATCAACTCGTATACTTTTGTGAAAAAGGCGATTGATTATGAGACAAAACGCCATATCGGACTCTTGGAAAAAGGGGAAACGCCCAAGCAGGAAACCCGCGGATGGAATGAAGGGAAAAATGAAACAGTGCCACAACGAAGTAAAGAAGAGGCAGATGATTACCGGTATTTTCCTGAACCCGATATTCCGCCGTTTGTCTGGACCGATGAATTTATCAGCACTCTAAGGTCCACCTTGCCAGAATTGCCCGATGCTAAACGGAAACGGTTTGAGTCTGACTATGTTCTCAATGCTCAAGACAGCGCACAACTGACCGAATCGGCTGCAGTTGCCGATTATTTTGAGGAAGCCGTACGGGTTGGGCGGGATCTGTCACCCAAAAAGATCGCCAACTGGATGATCAACCGGAAAATTGACATTGATGAGGTGATGTCTGCAAAACTCGTTGAGAGGATTGTGGAAGCATCAAAAACTGTCGATGTTGACGATGTGGAGCTTGAAAAAATTGTGAAAGAAGTTCTGGCCGCCAACCCCAAGGCCGTCGCAGACTACAAATCCGGCAAAACCCAGGTCATGATGTTTCTCGTGGGTCAGGTGATGAAAAAATCAGATAAAAAAATAGAAATTGTACAGTTACAACAATTAATTCTTGAAAAATTAAAAAAATATGAGTGAACACAGACAGCAAATAGAAATTCCAAAGCCACTTATTGATTCGGGAGTTGTACGTGGACGAAAAAATACAAAAAAGGGTGAAGTGAGGGGTATGATACTTGATCCGCTTGTCGCTCATGAGGAAGCAAATACGATAGTCAAAACGACTGATGGTGTATCTAATAAAGATTTGAAAAATGGTGTTGTAGTCAGTAAGGATGCACTAAAAATATTGGAAAAACGCGGAACTGATTATGTACTAACAGCATCGGCTGATGCGTCCGAACAAAATAGAAAAGCAGCCGAAACTGATGCGTTAACAGGATGTGGAAACAGACTGAAGTTTGAATTTGTGCTGGAACATAATCTTTGTGGTGATAAACGAGATAAAGCTCCTACAGGACTTATTCTCGGG
Organism: Patescibacteria group bacterium; assembly: GCA_041753515.1. Lineage (GTDB taxonomy): Bacteria > Patescibacteriota > Microgenomatia > UBA10105 > UBA927 > JBGSUE01. Next base: position 48,884 of record JBGSUE010000045.1, on the reverse strand, counting down.
GATGTACATAAATTTAAATCTATTAATGATTCACATGGTCATTTAACTGGTGACCGAGTCTTAAAAAAAGTAGGAAAAACTTTACAAACTAATTTTAGGCAACAAGATGAAGTTTGCAGGTATGGTGGTGATGAATTTGGTGTTGTTTTACCAAATGTTATGGATAGGAGAGTTGATCATACTTTGTCGAATCTGGATGCGACAGTAGAATCAGCTTTACGGGTTATAAGGATCGTTCATAACAGTAGGCTCCAGATTGGTACATCTCAGCGAGAAGAATTATTGCATCCTGTTATGGATCTCGGTGTTACAATTTCCGATGAAAATGATACTGTTGATATAATCTATTCACGGGCTGAGCATGCATCGAATATCGCAAAACAAATTCACAGAACAAGTAAAAATAAAATATCAGTTGTGGTAGCCGAGAAAATTAATGATGGTGTTGTATATAAACTGGCGTATAAGAAAAAGAATCAAATTGTTTATGAAACAATTGATGAATCGAAAATTGTATTTTCGAATGAAAGATTATAATGTCTCAATTTGTCCATCTTCATTGCCATAGCGAATATTCACTGCTGGACGGGTTGGGGAAGCTGGATCCCCTGATAGCCCGCACGAAAGAACTGGGGATGGATGCTCTGGCTATTACCGATCACGGAGCCATGTACGGTTCTTTCAAGTTTTACCTCAAAGCCAAAGCTGCCGGCATTAAGCCGATAATCGGTGTAGAAGTCTATGTTGCCAGACGCAGTTTGCGTGATAAGGAAGCAAATATCGATACGCATCCCTACCACCTGGTGCTTCTGGCAGAAAACGAAACAGGATACAAGAACCTCATGAAAATGGTGACGGTCGCCCATCTGGAAGGGTTTTATTACAAGCCACGGATCGACTGGGATTTATTGACGAAACATCATGACGGTGTCATCTGCATGTCCGCATGCCTTCAGGGACAGATTCCGCGACTTGTATTGGAGGGTAAATATGCCGAAGCGGAAAAGACCGCAAAAAACTATTCTGAACTGTTCGGACCGGATCATTATTATATTGAACTACAATCGCATCCTGCGATAAAAGAACAGGTTCAAGTGAATGACGAACTTGTAAAACTGGCCAGGAAATTGAGTCTGCCGCTTGTTGCCACCAACGATGCACATTACATAAATGCGGACGATGCTGAAGCCCAGGAGATTCTTCTCTGTGTGGGAACACAGACAACGATTCTTGATAAAAACCGCAAGATGAGTATGATCGGGTCTCCCGATTTTTATCTTAAAAGCGCCGATGAGATGGAAGCAGCGTTTGCTCAATATCCTGAAGCACTCCAGAATACCCGGCGCATTGCCGATATGTGCTCGCTCAACCTGTCTGTGGGAAAATGGATCCTGCCGAAATATCCGTTGCCGAAAGACGAAACGTCTGAAAGCCTGTTGCGTCACATGGTGTATGAACGGGTTCGGGAAAGGTATAAAGATCTGTCGGATGAAGTGAAAGATCGGATTGAGTACGAACTCACTATTATCAATTCGAAAGGATATGCAACGTATTTTCTGATTGTCCAGGATTTCGTCAATTGGGCAAAGGACCACGGTATTGGCGTGGGACCCGGTCGGGGCTCCGGTGCCGGTTCAATTGTGTCATATATATTGCGGATCACCGGTGTCGATCCTTTGTATTTCCGGCTGCCGTTTGAACGGTTTCTCAACCCATACCGCCCCAGTCCTCCGGACATTGATCTTGATTTTGCCGATGACCGGCGGGATGAAGTCATTGCCTATGTAACGGAAAAATTCGGTGCAGACAAAGTTGCACAGATCTGCACATTCGGCACGATGGAGGCAAAAGGGGCAGTCAGGGACGCCGGCCGGGCTCTGGGCATGCCATACTCACAACCGGACAGGATTGCACGCATGATTCCTCCGGGATTTCAGGGGGGGTCCATGACGATCGAACAGGCCCTCATCCAATCTCCCGAACTTTCGCTTGCTTACCGCACTGAACCGGATACCAAAAAGCTTCTGGATGTTGCCAAAAAATTGGAGGGAGTTGCGCGGCATGTATCGGTACATGCTGCGGGAGTTGTGATTGCGGATAAACCATTGGAAGAATACACACCGCTTCAGAGGGAATCCAAAGGCGAGAAGATTACAACACAGTATGACATGTATACGGTCGGCGAAGACGGGGTTGGGCTTCTCAAAATGGATTTTTTGGGACTTCGCAATCTTACGATCATGTCCGAAGCGCTCAAGTTTATCAAAATGACCAAACGTATCGATCTGGATCTGTCAACACTTCCGTATGATGATGAAAAAACGTACAAGATGCTTTCAAGCGGGGAAACGACCGGAGTATTTCAGCTCGAGTCGCGGGGAATGCGCAGATATATTAAAGAGTTACAGCCTTCATCGATATTTGACCTGATGGCTATGGTTGCCCTTTTCCGGCCAGGTCCGATGCAGGTATTCCCCGAATTTATTGCCCGCAAACACAGGACGGGACCGATCACCTACCCTGATCCCCGGCTTGAAGAAGTGCTCAAACAATCCTACGGCCTCATCTGCTATCAGGATGATGTATTGTTAACGGCAATCACGCTGGCCGGATATTCATGGGGTGATGCAGACAAACTCAGGAAAGCTGTCGGAAAGAAAATTCCCACGGAAATGAAGAAGCAAAAAGAGAAGTTTGTCTCCGGTTGTGTAAAAAACGGATTGTCGCAGACGAAAGCGGAAGATATTTTCCATCTTATTGAACCGTTTGCCGGATACGGATTCAACAAAGCCCATGCAGCCTGCTACGCAATTATTGCGTACCAAACGGCGTATTTGAAAGCGAATTACCCGGTCGAATATATGACAGCAGTGCTTTCGGCGGAATCTCGTGCCAATACAGGTCCGGCCCGGGAGGAAAAAATTCCGCTCATCGTCGGTGAGTGTAAGCGCATGGGAATTGATATTCTCACTCCGGATATCAATGGATCCGGAATTGACTTTACCATTGAAGGGAGTCAAATCCGTTTTGGGCTGTCTGCTGTTAAGAACGTAGGAGCAGCAGCAATCGAAAGTATTATTGAAACACGCAAGAGTGATGGGCCGTTTACCGGAATCGGTAATTTTATTTCGCGGGTTGATTCGCAGAAAGTCAACCGTAAAACTCTTGAAAGCCTGACGAAAGCCGGTGCTATGGACAGATTCGGGGCCAGGAGTTCGATCCTGTCAGTCCTGCCTGATCTTATTGACCGTTCGCATAAAATAAAGAAAACGAAAGATGCAGGTCAGGGAGGATTGTTTGATGACGTTTCGGAGTCTCACAACACATTGCCTGATAGCCTTCCTGTTGTTGATGATCTTGACTCATCGACCCTTCTTACATGGGAAAAAGAGCTTCTTGGTTTTTATCTGAGTGCGCATCCGATGGAAAAGTACACAAGTAAACTCACAGCGTTGAATGCAACTGTGATATCCGAGATATCACAGGCTCAGGTTGGAGATTTTATACTTGTCGGCGGATTGCCGCGTGATATCAAACACATTACAACCAAATCATCCGGTGCTCAGATGGCATTTGTCCGGCTGGAGGATCAGTCCGGGTCTATTGAGTTGGTCGTATTCCCGAAAACGTATGCGGCAACAGTCAATAGCTGGCGGAAGGATCAGCCAGTCTATGTTAAAGGAAAAGTGAATGAAAAAGATGGACGGTTGACCCTTATTGTTGATGATGTTCATATGCTCGTCTGATACATCACGGATGTGCATTGACTTTTGGAATGTTGACAATTTACAATTGCTGAGGACCAGTAATAGAAGTGCTGGTTTTTTGATTTGGATGTCATGGAAGATAGTACTGATGACTGGCTGAAGCTCTCTGATACAAAGAAGAGAGTTGTTCGGACTGAAAATGTATTTCAGGATTTGGGAACTGTTGCCAACATAGGATATGCTATTATTATACCGATAGTGATCGGCGGTTTGGTTGGGAGGTACAGTGGCCACACAACTGCCGGAATTGCAATCGGGTCAGCATTAGCATTGGCAGGTTTTATTAAAAAAATATTAGAACTTATTGGCAGATAACAAGCATGTTACATATATCTATCGCTGCTGAAAAAATCGCAAGCCTTTGGGGGTTTCCCATCACCAACTCACTGCTCACCACATGGATCGTGATGGGAATTATTTTTTATCTTTCCTGGGCGGCAACCAGATCGGTGAATAAAGTGCCGGGAAACACCCAACTTATCGCTGAAATGATCATCGGAGGTTTTTATTCATTTTTCGGTGCAATTACGGGAAAGCATACGAAAACGTTTTTTCCCCTTCTTATGTCGATTTTCATTTTCGTCATCGTTGCTAATTGGGTTGGACTATTACCCGGTGTCGGTACAGTCGGATTTTTCCATACTCCAGAGATTACATCGGAGAATCCTGAAGTAGTACATGGTGAGCCGGTTGTTCACGAAGAAGAAACCAAGGACCATCAGCCTGCATTTACCCCGCTTCTGCGGGGGGCTACAGCAGATGTGAATACGACGCTGGCTATTGCGATTGTCGCCGTCATTGCCATACAGTATTTCGGTTTCAGGACGATCGGAGCTGCCTACACGACGCGATTTATCGATATATCAAATCCCATTAATTTTTTCATCGGAATTCTTGAAATTATTTCTGAAACATCAAAAATCATATCTTTTGCATTCCGGCTATTTGGCAATATATTCGCCGGAGAGGTTCTGCTTGCCGTTATGGCTTTTCTCATGCCGTATATCGTGCCGCTGCCTTTTTTGGCACTGGAGCTGTTTGTCGGATTTATCCAAGCCCTGGTTTTTTCTATGCTTACAGCCGTATTTTTAAGTGTTGCGGTTGCACATGGGGAACATGCCGAACATGTAAAACATGCATAGTCGCGATATAATGTGGAGAGGGAGGTGACTGTCGTTTATGGATGCAGAATCTATAAAAATAATAATGACCGGTTTGACGATTGCAATCGGTGCTATTGCACCGGCAATTTCAATCGGACTGCTTACTGCGAAAGGATTGGAGGCTATTGGACGAAATCCCGAAGCCGCGAGTGATATCAGGACAAGCATGATTTTGGGTTTGGCTTTTGCTGAAGCTATTGGAATTTATGCTTTGGTCGTTGCCCTGATCATTAAATTTGTATAAGAACGAGTTTGAAAAAGGAGCCGTATGGAGCAGTTAGGAATAGAGCCAAGTTTACTCTTGGCGCAAATTATCAATTTCAGTATTATCATGTTTGTGCTATCGAAGGTTTTATATAAACCGATTCTTTCCATGCTGGAAAAGAGGAAGTTGGAAATCACTGAAGGATTGGAACTTACGGAAAAGATGAGGAAGGAAGATGAAAAAATGCAGGAAAAACGGCGTGCGTACAATGAAGCATCCAGAAAAGACGCAAAATTCCTCATGGAGAATGCGAAAAAAGACGCATTGGAGCAGGAACGGTTGATACTGGCAGATGCCCATAAGGAGGCTGAGCGGATACTTGTAAAAGCCAGGGAGGAAGCCGATGCGCAATACTTAAGGATGGCAGCACGCGTGAAAAGTGAAGCAGTAACGCTTGCTGTAGAAATGACGAAACAGCTGACAAGCCAGATTTTGTCTGCCAAAGATCAGCAAACACTCATTAATAAACATATTCAAAAATTGAAAACACTGCATGCATAATATTTCATATGGGTACAAATGATGCACAAACAAAACAGATTGTTGATGAGATGATGGCATATGTGGAAGGAAATACGCGTGAAACTGCTGTACGCCGCAAAGTCCGGACACTGCTGGAAAAAGTAGGGCGTGATGCATCGCGGAAAAATGTATGCCGAATTGAATCTGCAGTTCCCTTATCGGATGTGCAGATTAGCGTCATTAAAAATGCAGTCGAGCATAAGTTCTCACGGACGATAGACATTGAAACCAGTGTAAAAAACAATCTTATGGGAGGCATGCGGATATCGGTTGATGATTGGGTTTTAGATACAACCCTCAAAACCCAGTTGGATAATCTGAAATCTTCGCTGATTGCACTATGAAACACATACTGACAGACACATTAGCAACGGAACTTATCAAAAGAATGAAAAAATATGAGCCGGACATGCACGGCAAACACGTTGGAAAGGTTCTGTCCGTTACGGATGGTGTAGTGAAAGTCAGCGGACTTCCTGACTGTGCATATCTTGAAATTGTCCAGTTTCAAAACGGAGTGAAGGGAGTGGCAATCAATCTGGAAGAGGAGTCCATCGGTGTCATAGTTTTGGGTGAATATATTGGAATATCGGAAGGTCATGAAGTGAAGAAAACAGGTGATCTCTTATCAGTACCTGTTGCTGATTCACTTGTGGGACGTGTCATTAATCCTATGGGGGATGTTATTGACGGAGGGAAAAAAATCGATGCAAAAACACGGTATCCACTGGAAAAAATCGCCCCCAGCGTGGTGTACCGGCATCCGGTCAGCGTTCCGCTGCAGACCGGCATAAAAGCGATCGACACAATGATTCCGATCGGACGGGGACAGAGGGAACTGATTATCGGAGACCGCAACACCGGAAAGACGGCTATTGCCATTGATACTATCATCAACCAGAAAAAAGAAAATGTTATCTGTATTTACGTTGCCATCGGGCAGAAAACGTCACGTATTGCACAGGTTGTGGCACACCTGAACAAATTCAAGGCACTGCCCTATTCCATTGTCGTTGCAGCCTCCGCGAACGATCCTGCAGCATATCAGTATATCGCTCCGTATGCAGGCTGTGCCATTGCCGAATACTTCATGGATAAAGGCCGTGATGTGCTCATTGTGTATGATGACCTGTCAAAACACGCATGGGCATACCGTCAGATTTCACTCATTTTAAAACGTCCAAGCGGCAGGGAAGCGTATCCCGGAGACGTTTTTTATCTTCATTCGCGGCTTCTGGAGCGTGCCTGCCGACTTGATAAAAAATATGGTGGCGGATCCATTACAGCATTACCCATTATTGAAACTCTTGCCGGAGATGTATCGGCATATATTCCAACAAATGTCATATCAATAACGGACGGACAATTGTATCTTGAATCGGATCTTTTCTACGCAGGACAGCGTCCAGCGCTCAGTGTCGGCATTTCCGTATCACGTGTGGGAAGTACCGCACAAAATAAAGCCATGAAAAAGGTTGTCGGCCGGCTGAAACTTGACCTCGTCCAGTACAGGGAATTGGCAGCATTTACCCAATTTGCCACAGATGTGGATGATGCGACGAAAAAACAGATCGAGCGCGGAAGCCGCATGGTGGAGCTTCTCAAACAGGCGCAATTCGAGCCAATGCCTGTGGAGGAACAAATTGCTGTGGTATGGGCTGGAACAAACGGGTATATGGATTCAGTGCCGGTTGACCGCATCCGGGAATTTGAGAAAGAGTACGTGGATTTCCTGAAGCGATCATATGCAAAGACTCTTGAAATGCTTTCAAAGGAAAAAGTATTGAGTGAGGAGGTAGAATCGTCGTTTATCAAAGCAGTGAAAGAATTTTTGGACATATTTAGTACAGATACAGCGAACACATGATGTATGGCAAATATCAGACTAATCAAGCGGCGTATTAAAACAGCGAAAAACATTGCACAGATCACAAAAGCCATGGAGCTCGTGAGTGCCGCAAAAATGAAAAAAGCGCAATCGGCCGCGCTTGCCGGGAAATTGTATGCCCAAAAAATACAGGAAATGGTTATGTTGTTGTCACGAAAAACAGATTTTTCCAACCATCCGCTTCTTACACTACCCGAACATCCGACAGGCAAACAACTTTGCATACTTATTTCGACCAACAAAGGCCTGTGTGGCGGATTGAATTCCAATTTATTCCGCATGATGCGTCATACATATATGTCAGATAAGCATATTGAATTTGTCACAATGGGTAGAAAGGGTGCGGATTTTACCGCCAAAACAGGACACACTGTCATTGCTGATTTTTCTTCTTCAGATTTCAGAACAGTCGTCCCTGCAATAATAAAACTGGTTGAGGAAAAATTTGTTTCCGGTCAGTATGATGCAATTGATCTCATGTATAACGATTTTATTTCGATCATGGTTCAAAAGCCAACGGTAAAAACTATCCTTCCGCTGACCATCGGTGGTGGTGCCCAGTTACAAGAGACGTCGGTATCAACGCAAGGGGATTTTTTGATAGAACCGGATGTGGAATCCGTATTCAACAGACTGCTGCCGCATTATCTTGAAAATCAGGTGTGGGACGCGGTCAATGAAGCGGCAGCCAGTGAGCATAGTGCCCGCATGGTAGCAATGCGTAATGCCACGGATAATGCTTTAACGCTGACTGATGAATTGACTCTCATATACAATAAAGTACGACAGGAGAAAATTACATATGAAATTAATGATATCGTAACGGCAAAAGCTGCATCGTCAGCATAATTGTGATCAAATAAAGGAGATGCATATGAAAGAAGATGGAGTAAAAACAGGTAAAATTATTCAGGTAATCGGCGCAGTTGTGGATGTCGAATTTGAAGACGATTATATTCCCGGTATTTACGAAGCGCTTCATGTGAAAAAGGGGGACAAAGATACGGTAGTTTTGGAGACTGCACTTCAGCTCGGGGAACACCGCGTGCGTACGATAGCCATCTCACCGACGGACGGATTACAGCGCGGTATGGATGTGACTGCCACCGGAGACATGATCCGCGTACCGGTCGGGAAAAAAACACTTGGGCGTATATTCAATGTCATTGGCCAAACAATTGACGAAGGCGCAAAAGTAACGGGGATGAAAACATATCCCATCCACCGCAAAGCTCCGGCACTCGTTGATCAGAATCCAAAACCGGAAATACTTGAAACCGGAATTAAAGTTATTGACTTGATAGCGCCATTTGTAAAAGGCGGGAAAGTTGCAATTTTCGGGGGAGCCGGAGTGGGAAAAACCGTGACGATACAGGAACTTATTCACAACGTGGCAGAGGTTCACGGTGGTGTTTCCGTGTTTACCGGTGTGGGCGAGCGAACCCGGGAAGGCAATGATCTGTGGAGGGAAATGAAAGAATCAGGAGTCATTGAAAAAACAGCAATGGTATTCGGACAGATGAACGAGCCTCCCGGAGCACGTTTGCGCGTCGGATTGACCGGTGTGACCATGGCGGAATATTTCCGTGATGAAGAGGGGCAGGATGTATTGTTGTTCATCGACAATATGTTCCGGTTCGCGCAAGCTGGAAGTGAAGTATCAGGACTTTTAGGGAGAATTCCATCCGCTGTTGGGTATCAGCCGACTCTCGCAGATGAAATGGGTGCACTTCAGGAACGTATTACATCCACGACGAAAGGTTCCATCACATCCGTTCAGGCAGTCTATGTACCGGCAGATGATTATACCGATCCGGCTCCTGTTGCCACATTCGCCCATCTTGATTCGTCGATTTCACTTGAGCGATCTATTGCCGAACAGGGTTTATATCCTGCTGTTGATCCCTTAGCGTCAAATTCGCGCATACTGGAGAAGGGTATTGTGAGTGACGAACACTATTCCGTTGCCAGGGGTGTCCAGCGGGTTCTTCAGCGGTACAAAGAACTTCAGGATATCATTGCAATTTTGGGTATGGAAGAACTGTCGGATGAAGATAAGCTGACGGTATCCCGTGCTCGTAAAATTCAACGTTTTTTGACCCAGCCCATGTTTGTGGCAGAAGCATTTACCGCACGTGAAGGAAAGTATGTGCCGCTTACCGAGACTATCCGCGGATTTTCTGAGATACTGGAAGGGAAACATGACGGGAAGAGTGAACAGGCATTTTTCATGGTGGGAGGGATTGAAGAGGTCAAATAAATTATGAATTACGAATTAAGAATTACGAATTATGCACACATTTAAACTTGAGATTATTACGCCGGTCAGACAAGCATATGCTCAAGATGTTATATCCGTGTCCGTACCCTCTGACATGGGGCAGATACAAATTTTGAAAAACCATGAGCCTCTGTTCTGTTCGCTGACGGATGGCGAGCTGGCAATAAACGATGGAAAGAAAGAAATGCTTTTAGCAATAGGCGGCGGATTTTTGCAGGTTTCCGGAGACAAAACAACCGTTCTTGTATCCCGTGCGGTTCATGCAGAAGAGATTAATGAGACTGAAATCCGAAAAGCCCAGGAAAAAGCGAAAGAAATTTTGTCGCGTAAGGTCAGTGACGCAGAATTTGCCGCTGCGCAAGCTGTTTTGCGGCGCAGCATACTGGAATTTAAGGTATTGAGGCATAAACAGAGGAAACATACTTCGTTGACATGAGAGGCAGATCATACTAAACTCAAACAAAATCATATGAAAGTACGTGATGTGATGAATAAAAAATTATCGACAGTTCCTCCCCATACTCACATCCGTGACCTCTGGAAACTGATATTCTCAAAAAAAGTAAACGCTGTGCCTGTTGTTGATAAACGGAGTATTCTTCAGGGAATTATTGCCAAAGAGGACCTCCTATCCCAATTGTATCCGAAATTTGATGAATATATCACGGATTTTGAGGCTGCATCAGATTTTGAGGAAATGGAAAAGAAAGTCCGCAGCCTCGGAGATAAATATGCTGAAGATATTATGTGCAGGCGGGTTGTTTTTACACGGGAGTCAACCGAAGTGATGCGCGCTCTGTCGCGTATGATCGTGCGTCATGTCGATCAGTTGCCGGTTCTTGATGAAAAAAATAAGGTCATCGGAATACTGACGAAAGGTGATATTTTCTATGCATTGTTTAAAAAAAGACTCTCCGGGACGTTTAAGAAATAAGGATTATTTATGGTAAAGCACTTTATATTTGTCTCGGGTGGCGTCATTTCCGGTATTGGAAAAGGGAATACCACGGCAGCAATCGCACTCCTTCTTCAAAACCGCGGATACAACATCGCCACAGTCAAATGCGAAAATTACCTCAACATCGATGCCGGTCTCATTAATCCGGTTGAGCATGGAGACCCATTCCTCATGGATGACGGGACTGAAGCGGATATGGATATGGGAACGTATGAGAAATTTCTGGGCAAAAACATGTACCGGAGAAATTTTATAACGCTCGGTCAGATTTATAAGACAGTCATTGACCGGGAGCGCAATTTTGGGTACAACGGTGAGGATGTTGAAGCAATTCCTCATGTGACGGATGAGATTATCATAAGGATCCGCGAAGCCGGAGAACAGGACCATGCTGATATCATCATCGTAGAGCTTGGCGGTACTGCAGGAGAATACCAGAATGTTTTGTATTACGAAGCGTCGCGGATACTGTCACTGGATAAAAAATCGAACGTAATACATGTTCATGTTTCGTACCTTCCAACCCCACAGCATTTAGGTGAGCCCAAAACGAAACCGACGCAACTTTCCGTGAAAACACTTCATTCGATGGGGATTCAGCCGGATTTCATTGTCGCCCGCGCGGAAAAACCCGTGGACGAGCGGCGTCGTGCACGGTTTGCGCTTTTCTGTAACGTAGATCCTGAACATATCATATCCAATGTAGATGCCGAGAGTCCGTATGAAACACCGATAACTCTTTCGAGTCAGCATGTTGATGAAATGATTCTTGATATGTTCGGTTTGCCTCACAATTCACTCGATCTGACTCACTGGAAAAAGATGATTTCGACAGTGAAAGCAAAAAAAACAAAAAAGGCAACGATTGCCATTGTAGGTAAATATTTTGCGACAGGCGAATATCAGCTTCGGGATAGTTATGCAGCACTAATGGACGCCATTGATCATGCGGCGTGGGCAAAAGGTGTTCATGTGACAACGAAATGGATTCAGGCGGAACAGCTTGAAAAAGGCACTACGGCAGAGCTTTCACATATCGACGGTATTGTCGTACCGATCGGATGGGGACCGCGGGGAGTTGAAGGAAAAATTGAGGCAATCCGGTATGCCCGTGAGAAAAAAGTGCCGTATTTGGGGTTGTGTTATGGAATGCAGCTTGCAGTTGTTGAGTATGCCCGCAATGTCGTGGGACTTGCCGGTGCCCATACAGTCGAGTGTGATGCAGATACAGCTCATCCTGTCATTCATATGATTGAAGGCCAGGATGAAGTGATTAAACGCAGGGCGTATGGTGGGACGATGCGTTTGGGCCGCTGGGAATGCAGGGTAAAAGACGGAACACTCGCAGATAACATTTATACGGTATATAAAGGATATGATGGTCATTCCGCGAAAACCGTATGGGAACGGCACCGGCACCGGTACGAATTCAATAATGCATATGAAAAACAGATTGAGGCAAAGGGGTTGATAATCTCGGGAAAATCAGTTTTGGAAAATCTGGTTGAAATCGTTGAACTTCCAGTGTCAGTCCATCCGTTTTTTATAGGAACACAATATCATCCCGAATACCGTTCTCGGCCTCTTGAGCCCCATCCCATATTTATGGCATTCATTCGTGCTTGTTCGAAAATGTAATTATTGGTATAATCGCTTATTATGGCACTGAGCGTTGTTTGGACCGGTACTGATCCTGAAAAGAAAAACGATGTCACGATTCATGTCGGTGATACGCTTCGTGTTCATTACCGGCTGATAGAAAAAGAGAAAGTTGCCGGTAAGACGAAAAGGGAAGTCAAGGAAGAAGTCAGGGAACGTATTCAGGTATTTGAAGGGATTCTGATTGGTCTCAAAGGTATCGGAACAAACAAAATGATGACAGTGAGAAGAATCGGTACCGGAGGAATCGGTATAGAGAGAATTTTCCCATTGAATTCCCCCTGGATCAAAAAAATCGACGTAAAAAAGTACGGAAAAGTGCGCAGAGCAAAACTGTATTATCTTCGGGCCAGGACAGGTAAAGCTGCAAGCAAAATCACAGAGGCCTAACTTTATTCCATTGGCTGTACTCAGGGCAGAGATCATCCAATACGCACTCCGTACAGTCGTGTGGTTTGGCGGGGCATTGGTACCTGCCGTGTAGCGTGATGAGATGTCCGAAATCAATCCATTTATCTCGTGGGACAATTTTCATGAGATCCTGTTCAATTTTGACCGGATCTTTGTGTGCGGTCAGTCCGAGTTTATTGGCGAGTCTGATCATGTGGGTATCTACCACGATGCCTTCGGCCTTATTGAATACTGTCCCCAAAATGACATTGGCGGTTTTTCGGGCAACTCCCGCAAGCGTCAGGAGTTTTTCCATAGAGTCCGGGACGCGGCCATCATATTCATTCATGATTTTGAGGGCGGCAAGATGGATATGTTTTGATTTGTTGTTGTGAAATAGTACTTTATTTACATATCTATCAATTTCGCCAGGTGATGCATGTGCATAATCGGCTATTGTCGGGAATGTGTGAAAAAGGGAAGGAGTGATTTCATTGACTTTTTTATCCGTTGCCTGCGCAGACAAAATCGTTGCCGCAAGAAGCTCAAACGGCGTGGTGAAATGCAGTTCACACTTCGGTTCCGGGAATGCCGTATATAGACGTCTGATAATTTCACGTACGTTTACTTTTTTATCCATTTGTTATTTACCTCTTAATGTATTTTTCTCTATTTTCCTCAACTCGTGTTTCCGGATGCACTTTATAAAGTAAATGAATATAAGAATTTTTCAGAGTTGTGTTTGAAACGAGTTCCAGTGTCCGAATCAGTGCGAGATCTTTTTGAGTATGAAGTGATGTTCCGCCCATCAGGCTTTGTGTATCTGATCCTCCGATCAGGCATGGAGCTACCACTATGGAAATAAAATCAATAAGACCTTGCCTGATCCATGACGAATTTATCTTGCCGCCTGATTGGATCGTAAGCCTTTCAATTCCATAACGGCTTTTCAATGCAATAAGCAGCTTTTCAAGATGAACAGATTTTTCGAAAGGAATAATTTCAATATTATTTCGTGATTTCTGAAGTGTGTATGCCGGGTGTTTTTTGTTTGCCGTAGCCAAGTAGAGTTTTTTAACCCATTTTGCCATGTATTCTGTGCCTTTGTATGTCAGATGTGGTTTTGAATCAATGATAATAAAACTGCATCCTATTTTATCAGGTTCATTCATTCGTGTATTGACTCCGATTTTTGCCATGACCCGACCGGTATTAAGGGAGTAGAGGTCCGTTTGTTTTTCCAGTTCATAATATTGATGGAGCCCTTCTTTTATGCCCGATATTCTGGGAAAGTCTATGTCTACATCCAGTTCGTCCGTATCACCAGTCGTAATTTTTCCGTCGAGCGACATGAGCATAAAAAGAGTAGTAATGGGTTTTTCCATATATGAAGTATAGTGGCAGCGGGGCTGAAAACCAAGTGAGAAATCGTGATATACTGTATATATGGAGGAAGGTATGAAAAAATATGCTGAAATTTTTGTGGGATCTATGATGGTAGCAATTGTTGCCGGAATGTTTTTTCGGGTAACCGGTGGGATACCATTGAATATATCACAGGTATCAACAAACAAGACCAGTACATTTGATGTGACCGGTGAGGGGAAAATCCATGTTGTCCCGGACCGTGCGTTTGTGGAGCTGGGAGTGAGAAAAAGCGGTATGTCTGTTAAAAGTGTCCAGGAGGAAGCGGACAAAACAATGAATACGCTCTCAGAAGCACTTGAAAAAATCGGAATCGACAAAAAGGATCTGAAAACGACCGGTTACAACATCTATCCGGATTATGACAGCAGGACAGGCAGACCATCCGGGTATGTCGTTTCCTCAAGCGTACAAGTTCGTATCCGGAATTTTGAACATATTCCGGCAGTCCTTGATCTTGCCGGGACGTACGGCCTGGAACAGGTCGGACAACTGTCATTTATATTGTCCGATGAGCTTGCCGATACAACGATGGATGAGGCTCGCAAAGCTGCAGTTGCTGAAGCGAAAGAAAAAGCGGAGTCACTTGCCCGCTTGGCAGGTGTGAAGCTGGGGAAAATCGTGAATGTGAATGAGAATATGGGCGGTTCCCCGGTGCCGCTCCTCTATAATGCAAAAAACAGTACCGATTCAATGGAAGTAAGCGGCGGCGGTGCTCAGGTAAGTCCGGGAACCAACGAAGTGACAGTTTCTGTCACACTATCGTACGAAACAATGTAAAGTGAACTGAATTATATACCGTTATTTTCCTTATTTTTTTCCGGACGGAATATTTTTTCCATGAGCAAGTCTTTTTTGTGTTGAAAGAGTATATATCCGCCAATGCCTGCTGCAAATACTCCGATGATGATATATCCTGCAATTTCGAAATTTTCCAGCTGGACGATCAGTGATTCGGTCGCATAGATGCCTGTGTAACCGATTGCAAGATAGAAAAGGTTGCGCAGCGTCGTGCCGATGAACGTGGCAGAGAGAAACGTGCGCATATTGATTTTGATGAGTCCGCACAGGAGCGACACCGGCGCGCTGGGGATAATGGGTACAGCACGCAATATGATAAGCATGATGTCATCTTTCCACCCCTTGTTGAGCCTGCTACCGATTTGCTCAATCTGGACGTGTGTTATTCCGACAAATTTACCGAATTTTGAAAGCACGATATCTTCGAATTTGTCTGCAAGGATATACATGATATAGCTTGCGGCGGTTTTACCTACTGCTCCCGTCAGTGCAATGAAAAAGACAAAGAGAAGTGTCTCATTTTGCGCACCGGCAATAGATCCTGCGATGGTCATAACCACGGGTGATGGGATCGGCGCAATGATTTCCTCTACGATCGATCCGAAAAACGTAAACCACGGCAAGGGGATTATGTCCGATATGCGATCAAGGTAGGTGATGAAGGTATGTGTCAATTGGGCAACCATAAAAAGCTATGATATCAAATCAGCACATAAGCCGGAAGTGTGAAGATTATATTTTTAGTCAGAGAACGAGTATTACCAGGAACTCCCTGACAGGTATATTATACCCCAAGAATACTATGACAGGTATCCTCTTGTGTTTCGACATTACCATTTAGACAGAAAAATTGTTAGAATAGGTATGAATGAAAAACAAAGACGGAAATACCAAAATAAAAATGAACCTTCCAGATTTACTGGCTGGGTTACAGGAGTCAGCGAAGAAGAAAAAGGTTTCCTTACTCAAAGAGGAATTGAAAACAGAAGAATTACCGACAGTAGAGGAACTTCTGGAACAGTACTATACCCATGGAACGAGGCTGCAGCTAAAATATCAAGAGAAGGAAATTATCTTCAACAACCCACTGTCTCCAGTAAAATCTCTGCAAGTAAACATTTGCTCAACTGAGACTCAACACCAAACAGCACTTCACAAACTGCACACACTGACTCGCTCTGCATAGTCTAAGACTTGCGTGAAGCACGTATAGCAGTCTGTGATCGGTAATCACCTGGATAAGGACTCCATCCAAACCCCATTTCCAAAAGGCCACTATAATACTGTTCTGTCTCTGGTTTTAACGTAGTGAAGTTATCAATAAGCAATCCCAAGCCTGGTTGTGGATTATTACTTGCAATTACAAACTGGAAGGCAAAAGGAGAATAAGCTATTTCTTGAACCCATCGCCAAGTCAGAGTCTTTGCATCTATTTTTAACTGTGGCCCATGAACACGAACTCGTGGCCCGAAGAAAATGAACATTCCCAATTCCATTCCTTGAGGTAGTGGCTCAGTTGATTGCTCTAAAGTAATACGTCTAATGGCTGGATACCTTTCTGCCAGATTCCATGAACCACTTAAACTACACAAACAAGATAATACCTGACGTACAAATGCTCCTGGCTTTACTGATCCATCTTCCTTGCTACCAAAAGTGAAGTTCTCACCAAATGGTCCAGTTAAACTGTCCAGCTTCGGAACTATCCCATTTCCGAAGCCATCTATTTTTTTCTTAGCCAATTCCACCCACTTCTTGTACTCATTGCCATACAGGTTGCCCGTTAGGGAGTTACAGCTTCTGCATAAGGTATAGCCGAAAATACCACCTTGCTCAACAGTATGCTTTGCTTCTTGGTTATCTTCTAATTTGTCTCTCAACCAATCGTCAAATGTAAGGGTTGTATGCCTTTTCTTGTTTCCACTCGATTTAGGAGGAATATGCTCCTTCGTCAAATCTCTAATTTCTCCGCATAACCGACACTTTCCTTTTATTGGCTTTCTGGGAAGCATGGAAACAGTATCTTCTGCGACATTCTTACCCGAAGCATCTGCCTTTATATAACCAGCAGGCGCAGCATCCACAGCCTCATCAAAGAGTTGTTTTATTTTAGGATCGTTTGGATTCACATCTTTTGTAGCTATTTTCCAGTTCATTTTTTATATCTTTGCATTTCAATAGCAATTTGTTCAGGAGTTGCAAGTTGTCCACCTTCCTTACTTATCAGAGCCTCGACCTTTGCCAAGTTTTCCTCGTCTTTTGCTCTGATGTAGTAATTTTTCAGACCAAGCAAGGTATTGAAGTAGAGATTATCAATCAATTCAAGGTTTTTGCGGCTGTAATGAAATTGTGTGTATTGTTCGAAATCAAAATCTTCTTTGAAAACGTCAATGAAATCAAACAGTGCAGAGTATCCGCTATGTGTGTAGGCCGAGTAAATGGAGTAGACATCAGACAACGCTTCTTTCATCGGTACTTGTTCGTCTCCCATATCCTGTTTCATCTTATTAACAGCAGCATTAAGTACCTCACGAGCCTTTCTATTGCCAACAATTTCGCCTTCAAACCACTTTTTTAATAACTCCTCCTGTCCATCTTCAAAAAAGAGCACAGAGAGATTCAGTGACTCCATTGATGATCTAACAAGCTCAACTATCTGAAATGAGTAGCCTTGTCTTACCAAGATAGTTACCGCCTTGAGACTGGTATAACTTTTGCCTATGAGCAAATAAGCTGCAACAAACTTGTCTGGATCGCCAATGTAGTCAGTATGTGACTTCAACGATCGTATTAGTGGTTCGATCCTTTTTATCTTCTTGTCCAAGTTATCCGCATATTGATTGACAACTTGTCGATTTAGTTCTTTCTGTTTTGAAGGAAACAGAATGTCAGAAATGAGTTTTCTATGTCCAACTCGAGTTTTGAGTTTATCTAATTTTTCTTTTATTCTTTCGGATGCACCATCGCTTAATTTCATGCTCTGATTATATCAAGAGATGAGCCAGCCTGGAGTAAGTGTTATAAGATTATTTTTCTGATTGCAGTCGTTCAAGTATCTTCAAATCATTTTCAGAAGCAACCTTCAAATCTTTCATTTTCTGAAATATCTCAATCGCTTCATTTGATCTGCCTGCTTTTTTTGCCTGTTTTGCTAAGGCTCTATATGCGCTCCCTACAATTCCCAATGGAGCAGGGGGTGGATCGTCTCTCCATTCAGGTGATTTTGCACACCTGTCGCTGATATCTAAGCCTATCTCGGCACTCTTGAGATAATTGCCACGCTTGTAAAAGAGTTCAGCATAAGCACAAAGGCAAGGCTCGTATTCATCAGTGTTGTCAAAAACAAACTGCAATACTTTCTCAGCACGATCTAAATCTCTAATAGGCACTTCGTTTACCAGCATGTCACCTAAATCCCCTGCAATATCTATTTGATCAAGATATTCAGCATCATGACGTTGTTCGAGGGGTAATTGGATAGGTAATCTATTTTTGGAAAGTTCCAGTGCTTTATCGTAGTAGTAAACTGATTTTTCAAGGTATTCTTTTCTTTCATCGCCCCTGATGTGCCATGCAGTAAAGTTTCTCCAAGCAATACCCAACCAATAGCCAAGTTTAGGGTTTTGAAGATTACTGGCATAACCTTCAACTTCTTCCAATACTTTGAGCATGTTATTTTTCTCAAAATCTTGTTCACCACCAAAACCCATACTGGAGATTCGCATGAGTGCTGTTATTGCGTCATCGTCATTTGAGTATTTCGTTTTATTGAAGATGCCAAACATAGTTAGAGCTTGCGCAATAATGAGGCGTGGTATTCAAAGGTTTTTGCAAAATCACCAAAAGCATCGAAATTACTAAACATGAATGATTCTTCAAGTCCTCCCTCTGCTTCAATCGTCATATCTCCGTATTTCACTATGGGAATCTGATAGTTCCCTTTGAATCGCTTGTCTCCAGAGCCATCCTTATTGGCTTTTTTCCATGTGTGCTGAATGATCTCAGTATCTTTTGGAACGCTTTCTTCTTCAATGTATCCTGAAAGTTTCATAGCAACTGTTATTTCTTTAAGATCAAAAATACCAAACTCCTGATTGTCTTTGAACAGTAGTAAGAATGTGGGATAGAAAAACACGTCTGGTCCATTAGCGTTGGGAAGAAGCAAATGAGGCAAGTCACTCTTGATAAACTCAATCTCTCGTTCAGTGCGGGGGATCAAGGTTCTCTTGGTGGCTGTCTGAGCTACTGTACGTGCTTGTGCTCTGTTAACCCCCTCTGCGTAAGTAATGTCCCAAATCTTTTCGCTACCCATAAGTTCCTTAAAGGTATCAATGCAATTCAGCCAGCTTTTTTCCAGTTGGGATTTGTCAGCAAACGTAAGGTTAACGAAGGTTTCTGAAACCTGCTTTTCCAAATCTTTGACAATCTGTTGCTGAGTATTTCTTGATTCAGCAATTTTCTTGTAGAAGAAACCAATAATTACCAGATAGCTCCCGAAATGTACTGTAGTCAGAAGAAACAATTTAGTCTTTGCAGAGTTGAGTTTTTTAATTAACTCCTGTCTCTGGTTGTAAATATCCGTGATCTCCTGTCGAAGTTTGTGAAAGTTCTTACTGGTGACAGTCAAAGCCTTGCTTGAGCTTCTGATAATGCTTCCTGTGTTGTTTATTTGAATGCCTGATTGGTGTTGATCTTCCATATTTGGTTTATGAGAAGTAGATGGTACTGCTGGTATAGGTGGATGCCCTTTCAGCAAATTATCTACACTCACTGTTGTTTTATTATATACCTTGTTATACAGAGCTTTCTTCGGGTTTGTTAATATCCCCATCCCCTTGGGAGCTTTCAAGCCCAAATTATGCCTTACTACTCGCTTCCAGGATGTTCTGGCTGCAATTCTCCGCTTCAACGATGGCGTTCTAATTCCAAACTTCATTTACTTCTACCTCCAAAGAATTACTAACTTCTGCTGCTTTTCCAGTCAGAGATAATTTTAATAAGTAAATTACCTATTACAGGTGCAAGTTCTTTCATTTCATCGTAGGAAGGTTCTTCTTGCTTGATGTTCCAAAGTACCCATAAGCCGATCGTGGGAGGGATCAGCTTATCAGTGGCTTTATTTTTGTTCATGAAGGCAATAAAGTCCTCAATTGCTCTATGTATATCTTTGTATATTTCAGAAGCTCTGGATTTCACTTCATTATGCTCGCCTTTGTATGTTTCGCTTGAGATCAAAACAATCCCTGATCCTGCTGCGGTC
Source organism: Patescibacteria group bacterium (assembly GCA_041753515.1). Taxonomy (GTDB): domain Bacteria; phylum Patescibacteriota; class Microgenomatia; order UBA10105; family UBA927; genus JBGSUE01. The sequence goes on along the minus strand of JBGSUE010000045.1, from coordinate 28,505 downwards.
ATAAAATAATCCCAGTCATCTGAAGGATTTTTGCTTTTACTATTATTCAAAATGTTCTTCAGTACTGGGTACTTATCAATTAGCGGTACAAGTAACTCAATAGAAGAAAGATTGATTGCGTCAACCACCGAAAGATTATTATTTGTCATATTGACTGATTTCACTATTATATTTTATCAGAAAAGTCTTAACGAAGTTTTATTCTTCCAAAAAACAGATACCATTCTGGAAAATACGCTATGGCCTATCAAATCAATCCATCTGGATACCCTCAATTTGACAAGAGGTTGAGCTCAGGTATCATATACATATACAACAAATAATCGTTAATTAGATTGATATGGCAATAAAAAGTAAGGAAATTAGGAAAAGAAAAATCAGAAAATCTTCAACACTTCTCTCGCAAGCAGAAATCATCAGAAGAATCAATAACTCCACCAGAAATAGTTACAAATTGTTTGAACTCCTTGCTTGGAGCAGAGATGGTTATGGAAAATAATTTAGTACCTATTGATTGGAACGCACAGGTATTCGCTCATTTGGATATCTCAGAAAACACCAGGCGAGAATACTATTCAAGAATTGGCAGTTTTATTGATTTCATTAAAAAACAGGGATTTACCAAGCATAGCTACTTAGAATATAAGCGACACCTGTCTCAACGGACTGATTTTGCTGTCAGCACTAAGAATAAGTATTTAATTGTGGCAAGGGTATATTGCAAAGAATTACATCGTCAAGGGTACTTGCCAATAGACATTACACAAAACGTAAAATCCTTTCAACAAAGCAGAAAACATAAAAAAGATGGCTTTTCAGAGGAAGAAGTACAAAGAATCCTCAGCTACATTCAAGCCCAAAACTCTAATCTTTCCACCAGTCGAATCAAAGCCCTTTTAAGTCTCCTGATTCTGCAAGGACTTAGACAAATTGAGATAGTTCGCCTGGATGTAACTGAAATTGATCTTGTTTCACAGGTAGCCTTTATTCAAGGTAAGGGACAGGATGACAAAGAAATCATTGATTTACATCCAGTAGCTGTTGCAGCCCTCAAAGATTACATTAGGCAATACAAAATTGCTGATGGTGCGTTATTCACCAGTACCAGCAATAACAGCCGAAACCATCGTTTAACTACCAAATCAATACGTTGCCTAATAAACCCGATTCTTAGAAGCCTTGAGATTGACAAAACAGTTCATGGCTTTCGTCACTACTTCACTACCAAGTTAATCAAGGCATACAAAGGTGACATTCTTACAGTTGCCCAGTACACCAGACACAAAAGTTTAGAAATGCTTCAAGTCTACAATGACAATCTTAAAAAGAAAGCTGATTTACCAAGATTTTACGAGACATTTAATACCATCAATTTTGACTAAAAATATGACTCAACCAGCTATAACTCTCATTACAGCACCTAAAAAATTAACCATTAAATATGCGACAGCCTGTCGCAAATAATGACAGCTAAACTATGAAAACAAAGCAACAAAAATTATTAAACACACCAACAGAAACCGAAGAACAAAAGGTTGAAAAGTATAAAGGTTTTGAACTGAGAACAAAAAATGGATATAAGTTAGATGAGATAGTCAGTGCTTTACAAAAGGAAATCCGCAGAGGTAATGAGTTGATGGCTTCATATTGGGCATTTGAACTAAATGAATCAGGATTTTGGCGATACTGTTTCAGAAGATTACAAGTTATCGCTGGTGAAGATATTGGACTGGCAAATCCAGAAGCAATGATTCTTGTAAGTAGTACATATTCTTCTCTGCTGGCTCAAGATAAGGTAAAGAAAATGATCCAAGTTGATAACAATGTTCTTGGGTTCATCATTTCGTACATGGCTCGGAGCAAGAAATCACGTCACACTGATTATCTCGGTGGTGTGCTTCTGAAACGCAAAGAGCAAGGATGGAAGCCTGAGATACCTGAATATGCCATTGATGAGCATACTGAACGAGGCCGTGAATTAGGCAAAGATGATAATGAGTTCTTTCGAGAAGGATCAAGAATAAAGAATAAAAAGCATATTGCTGGGGAGGATAAAACAAAGAAAGCGTGCTTAGAGCTGTATCAGTTTTTTGAGGAAAGAGATGAATCTCAATTCTGATTTTCGATATAATACGAATATGTCAGAAAATCCTGATACCAAAAACCAATTAACACCTGAAATTATCACACTGCATAGATATTTTATTTGGGCAGATAGAATGAGAGTTCATTTCGATGAGATTCTTAAAAGGGCAGAGTCGAAACCTGTTGCTGTGGAATTACCAAAAACTGAAAATGGCATTGATACTTTTCTTTATATGTCTCTTTGGTATGGAACTTTCTATGTGCTTATTGAAGGATGGCAAGAATTAAAATTGACTGATCCTAAAATTGATTCACTACTAAAATCTCCAAATGTTGAATTGCTTAGACGCTATCGAAATGGAGTATTCCATTTTCAGAAAGAATACTACGATAAACGCTTTATGGAATTGATGAGTGAAGGACAAGATATTGCTAATTGGATCAGAAATTTAAGAGATGAGTTTAGCCGATGGTTTATTGATATACATCGGAATATGCCAAAAAGCCAATAGATTAAAATCCTTTGAAGAAGTCCTCGAGTGACATACCCAACGTATGCGATAGTCTCCAAATTGTGTGCATACTGGGAGAATAGTTACCCATCTCAATCTTACCTACATAAGTTCGGTAGTAGCCAGCAGCCAAAGAAAGATTTTCCTGACTGATATTTTTTGACTCTCTAATCTTTCTCAGATGCTTGCCAATTTTAGAACCAAACTTCTTCTTTTCCTCTCTCCTTTCCTGTGATCTTTCGATCGTTTTTGGTTTCATGCTCTTATTACATAAAAAACACCCATACTAATCCACGCACTACAATGGGTGTTTTCTGCTATAATTACGCTTATAACCATCTATTTTCTAAAAAAATAGAAAGGAACAAATTATGAGTAACCTAACTCGAAGGGGGGTGAACACATTATGAAGAAAATCCTAAAATGGGGTCTTATCGGCTTCGTTGTACTTATCGTTATCGGAGCAATTGCTGGAGCTGGAAAGTCAGACAATCAATCATCTAACTCCAACAGTAATTCTGCTTCCAATGGAGGTAGTAAGGCTGAAAGCGAAAAACAATATGGACTTAATGAAGTAGTCCAAGATGGTGATTTAGCTTTCACAGTTACCAATGTTGAAACTGCAAAGTCTCTGGGTAATTCATACACCCAGAAGAACTCACAAGGCACATTCTATGTTGTGACTTTGAAGATAGAAAATAAAGGTAACAAGACAGCTACTTTTGACAGTTCAATGGCAAAAGTGACTGATGATCAAGGTCGTGAGTTTGAACGCTCAATCGAGGGTCAAACAGCCAAAGGTATGGCTCAGGGAAATGTTGATCTGTTCTTGCAACAGGTTCAACCATCACTTTCTGTCACAGGAGACTTAGTATTTGATTTACCATCAGATATTAGTAATCCTATGCTTCTTGTCAAAGGTTCATTATTTGGCAAAGGTGCAAAAGTGAAATTACAGTAAAGAATAGGCCTGTTCTTTAAGAGAAAGCCCCTTCTTCATGGAGGGGTTTTCTTATGTCAGACGGGATCACTTTCTGATAAAATAACGCTATGAAGATAAAAATCTCAAAGTTGAGAGAGCTAATGACAAAAGCTCTAACAAGCAAATACTATTCAGCTGATGAAGCAGAGAAAATTGCTGATGTTTTTTTGTACGCAGAACTTACAGGGAAAAACACTCAAGGACTGCTCAAATTACTTGGTTCAGAGCCTGCTCAGGATATAAAACCAAAATACCCTCCAAAGACTATTAAAGAGACAGAGCTATCAGCTTTAATTGATGGTGGAGGGGCAGCTGGACCTCTTGCAGCTCAAGTTGCAACAGATAAGGCAATAGAGATCGCAAAGAAAAAAGGATTTGCTGTTGTAGGTACAAATAATACTTTTTCAAGTGTCGGGGCAATCAGTTACTATGCCAGAAAAATGGCACAGCAAGATTTAATAGGAATTGTAGCAGCAAGTTCTCCACGAGGAGTATTACATCATGGAGGAATTGATCCGGCATATGGTACGAATCCTATCGCATTTGGCTTTCCAACGATTGAACACCCTATCGTCTTTGATATGGCTGCATCAGCAATAACATGGTATGGATTGGTTAGGGCAAAGGTGTTAGGTCAAAAGTTACCCGAAAATGTCGCAGTAGATAAAAATGGTGAATTAACCACCGATCCAGAATTAGCTATGAAAGGTGCGATTCTTCCGTTTGATCGTTCATATAAAGGGTCTGGTCTTGCAATGGTGGTGGAGTTGTTGGCTGGTGCATTGACAGGAGCATCTTTTGTATTTGATGAAGGAGATTGGGGAACATTTTATATGGCATTTAGCCCAAATCTTTTAATTGGAACTGATAAGTTTAAGCAAAATTCCTCGGAGTTGGTGAAAAAGGTTAAATCTGGAAGAACAAAACCAGATGGTAAAATCCACATACCTGGATTTGATACTGAGTTTGATACGCAAGAGCAATTAAAAAGCGGTGAAATTGAAATTGAGGGAAAACTAATAGGGCAATTGAAAGAAAAAGTGCTTTCGTAACACTTTCCAGGTCAGCAGCCTTCTAAATGGAAGGATAGTAATTGTAAATAGATGGATCAAAACCCCTCATTTTCGCTATAATTAAGTAAGCGAATATGATTGATCCAAATACTAATCCACAAGACGACTTCTATCTCACCCGAGTTGCCAATCTCCAGAAAGCAACTCAACTTAAACGAGATGGTTTTAAGTCCAGTATCCATGCTTTGCCCCAGGAAGTAAGAACCAAGCTCGATGAGCTTCTTACTCATAAACTTTCTCCAGTAAAAGCCTTAGCAGCTCTTTGTGAGCAATATCCAGCAGTTGAACTTCCCAGTTACAAGGCAGTTGAGAATTACAGGAATAAGTATCATAAAGCCAGCCTCACGAAACGGATTGCACTGGTCGTTAAACAAGAAGTTGAATTGGACTTACTACGATCTGATTTGCAAAAAGCCTCACTGGAGCAAATGGAGTACCTGTCCACAAAACTGTTACCAAAGTTAGTCAAACGACTTGATAAGGCGTTGGAGCAAGAAGAAAAGATAGGGATGCCACTCAAAATCGTCAACGATTCTGTAACGCCAGTCCTCTCTGTTATGAAGGTCATTAACGACTTTATTGGAAGAAATAACCTACACCTACTGGTTGAAGAAAAAACCAAGATTATTGAAGAATCAGTTTCATTTGATGATACTCCCCATGATTTCAGGCCACCCGAAGTAAGATTGGCAGAAATTTTGGCTAAAAATGGCTTAACTTTAATTGACTATTCAGGGAAACCTGTAATTAGTCAGCCTGTCCCAAGTTGATTTTATCGAGTATAACTTCAAAACCCTCACTCAACTCTTTGTGTAATCTCGCTAAAATTAGTATAATACTCTAAATAGAGATAACCCACCAGGAACTTAATCTTATCTCTTGTTGCAAGTGTAAAGAAATATGGATAGAAAACAGCAAGAAATCCCACGAAGGGTTGCCTTTTACATTCGAGTCTCAACAGATGATCAGGCAGAAAAGTTTGGGCCTAATGTTCAGAGATCAGCAGTGGAAGCATTATTGAAAACGAAGTTAAATATGAACAGTGGGCAACCATCATTTGTATTTGCTGGTGAAAACCACGTCTATAATGATGACATTAGTGGAACTGTAAAACTTGAAGAAAGACCAGGTTTCAGAAAATTGATGGAGGATTATCTTCTCGCTCCCAAGGGTAACAAACCTTTTGATACAGTGGCAGTTTTCAAGATAGATCGTTTTGCCAGAAAACTTCGGATACTGATGGATACTGTTGAGTTTTTTGAAGAAAATAAAATTGAGTTTCTCTCGGCAACTGAAAGTATAGATACTTCTACCCCATTTGGTAAGGCTATGCTTGGCATTATGGGCGTCCTTGCAGAACTTGAACGAGAAAATATCTTGGCAAGAACCAGAGGTGGTCGTGAAGAAGCGATAAAACAAGGAAAGTTAATGGGGGCTAACGCTCCTTATGGTTACAACAAGGACGAAAATGGACACTTGGTAATTCTCAAGGAAGAATCTGATGTTGTAGAAATGATTTTTGGATTATTTACAACAGGTGGACTCAGTCCACAGAAAATTGCAGACACTCTCCAGGAGCAAAAAATGGTTAGTCCTGAAATCTCAGCGATTAACAACAACAAGCGCAAGGGAAAACCTCGCAAGACCAACCCAATACATTTCTGGCGTATGGAAACAGTGAGATCGATCTTGGAGGATGAGGTGTATATCGGTACTCGCTACTACGACAAGACAGTTAAAAGTAAGCGTTTACCAAAGGGTGAGTGGAAATTATCTCCATATAAACATGAGCCAATAATCCCGCAACCATTGTTTGATTTGGCTCAAAAGATATTGAAGGAGGTCTCTGCAAGGAGAACTCTTGCCCAGAGAAAGGTTGACCAACATTTTTACTTGCTATCTGGTCTATTAAAATGCGACCATTGCAGGAGTCTGGGAGGATCAAAAGAATCCGAATGGTCTTGGACAGGAGCAAGAAAATATGTAGGTAAAAAATTAGACTTTTCCTATTATTACCAATGCAACAGAAAAAACAAGAAGAAATACCCTCAGAACAACTGTCCAGTAATACCTATTCCAGCAGATGAGTTAGAAGAATATGTTATTGAGTTTGTTAAGCAACTTTTAAGCAATCCCAAAGCTACTTACGAATATCAGAAAGGGTTAGACTCATCTCGCATTAACATTGATCGTTTGAAAAAAGAACGAAAGCGATGGACTAAGATACTTAATGCCATACCCAAGATCAAGACTAATATCCTCAATCAACACGCACATGGACATATTGATATTGAAGAACTGAACAAGCAAATTGCTGAATTAAAAAAACAAGAAAGTAATTGCAATGAAAGCATTAAAAAGATTGATTTTGAGCTTGCTCAGGAGTCTTTATCAAAGGGCTATGTGTATAGTCTGGAGCTTTATGCCAAAAAATACGAGAAAGCCTTGAATAAAGCAGAAAAGGATGAAAAAGAATTGTATGAACTCATCCATATGATCATAGATCAAGTTGTTGTGTATGCCCGACCAAAGACCGACAAGGATCGCATTGCTGGTGTACCAAAGAAGGATCAGTTAATACCTGACAAGATTGATATTCAACTTAATTTACCACAATATCTTATTCAGCAACTTCTTGCTGATAAGTTCGGGGTAAAACATGCTAATTTGTGAGTCGGCAGGGATTCGAACCCTGAACCAATAGCTTAAAAGGCTACTGCTCTACCGTTGAGCTACCGACCCCCGAAAGTAAATTTTTAATAAAGTCTCTTCCTCTGTGTGATTTGAGTTCATTTTCTCGTTTTAAAGCTTCAGATCTTGTTTGATATTCTTCAGTATACACAATCTTCCAATCTTTTCCGTTTAGTTTTGTATATGCACGTTTGTCGAAATTGCGATTATTATGCTGATCCAATCTTTTAGCGATATCTTCTGTTTGCCCGATATATATTTTCCCATTCGTACTTGCCCGAATTACATAAACTTGAAACATATTCGCTTAAAAGCCCGGCAGCTGCCGGGTCTACCATTGAGCTAGCGGCCCATTTTATTTTTCATTATCAATTTTACCTTATTTTCTTTCGGCCATCTCTTAATTGCTGCTTCTCTTATCCGTGCTTGGGATTGTGTCTGAAATTTTTCGGAATACACGATTTTTACCGGACGTTTATATCTGGTATATTTTGCACCTTTTTTATCATCCGTATTGTGTTCGTCTTCCCGTCTTTTAAGGTCCAGTGTAATTCCTGTATACAGTGATCCGTCACTGCATTCCACAATATAGCAGAACCATGCCATGTGCAGGTAATTATAGCAAAAATCGGAGCATCAATACACCACATGTGTTAACGGAGCATTGAAAAGATGCGTGAGGTGAGGGTAGATAGTGTTTTTTGGCTGTAAACGGAACCTGCGACGATCTCTGGATTCAGATGTTTCAGCTCGTTTATCAGTTTTTGTACTATGTTTTCATCGATAAGATCGGTTTTATTCAGATAAATCAGTTCTTTTTTTTGCATAAGTTCCGGATTATAGTTTTTGAATTCGTTCCGGACAGTATTGTATGCTTTACATACATCGGTGTTCGTGCAGTCGATACAGTGGATCAGTACTTCTGTTTTTTCGATGTGTTTCAAAAATTGTATACCCAGTCCTTTCCCATTGGATGCTCCTTCAATCAGTCCCGGAATATCGGCAATAGCATATCCGTCAAGCATGCCGATTGACGGCTCAAGGGTGGTAAACGGATAGGGAGCGATTGCAGGACGGGCCCGGGTGAGAGCAGCCAGAAGACTGCTTTTTCCTGCGTTCGGTAGCCCCACGAGTCCGATTTTTGCAATAAGATACAGTTCCAGGTGGATGTGTTTTTGTTGACCTGTGCCTCCGGGTTCCTTGTTTTCCGGAGCCCTGTTTGTCGGACTTTTGAAAAATACGTTTCCCTTGCCGCCTTTTCCTCCCTCTGCGACAAGTATGCGTGTATCGGTATCGAGAATGTCGATGATGTCTCCCGTATCGGTATCGGTTATTCTTGTGCCGATGGGCACGAAGATTGTGGTATGGGCGGCATTTTTGCCGAATCCGTTATGTTTTGTACCGTGTGCTCCTTGCTCGGCCTCAATTGTTTTTTTAAACCTGAATGCGGATAAATCTCTGATATGAACCGAACCTTGGACATAGATATTTCCGCCGTTTCCGCCATTGCCTCCGTCAGGTCCGCCAAAAGCAGTCTGTGCGGTACGCCGGAACGTGGCAGCACCGGATCCGCCATTTCCTGCAATAACTGTAATATCCACGCTATCGATAAACATTGTATACGGGATTGTACACTACAGTATGTGTACGGTACTATGGTTGGCATGACCACAGATATTGAGATACGTCGATCATCTAGAAGAAGCATAATTATGAGCATGGCTCCGGATGGGCATATTGTGGTAAAAGCACCGAGGCTGGTGCCGCTGTTTGTCATCCGCAGGTTCGTGGAAAGCCATAAGGAATGGATTGAAAAGCAGAATAAGCTAATATCAGCCATTCCTAAAGATATATCGTATGTCCACGGTGAGAAAATTTTGTATTTAGGGAAAGAATGTGTATTGGACATCGGGCCGTATAAAGAAATTTCGGCAGTGGAGGAAAAACTGCAGTTTCCGCGCTCTGTGCAGTTCCGCATAAAAACTGAGCTGGGCACTTGGTATAAAAAACAGGCAAAAGATATTATTTGCGGTTATGTAGAGTCCTTGTCACTATCAATGCATGTATCGTATTCAGGGGTATATTTTTCGGACACAAGTAGCAAGTGGGCATCCTGCAGCCACGATAACCGTCTGCAGTTTTCCTGGCGGCTCGTAATGGCGCCGCCACTGGTCATCCGCTACGTTGTCATCCATGAGCTGAGCCACATAGTCCATAAAAACCACTCCCGTGCGTTCTGGTCGCTCGTTTCCCGTTTTAATCCGTCGTATAAACAGCAGATCAAGTGGCTCAAAAGCAATGGGATGAGGATACATGCAGGTGTAGAATAGTCAGAGTGACACCATTTCGCCCATCGCTGGAAGCCGGATATCCGTTATATCAGTTTTTGTGTGAATAAGCTGTTTAAGTGTATTTCTGGGGCTATCTTCCCCATGTGTCAGGATCAGATGTTTCACTCCCGCAATGGAAGAAATCCATGATATAAGTTGCGATTGGTCGGCATGGGCACTCATGAGTTGGCAGTCTGTGATTGTTGCCTCTACATGTACATGGTGTCCCTGGATGACAACATCCGTACTTCCTTCCTGAAGCTCCCGGCCGAGTGTTCCTTCTCCCTGATATCCGACGATCAGTAACCGGGTTGACGGATCGGGGAGCAGTTCTTTCGCATGTGTCAGCATCCGTCCGCCGGTCATCATGCCGCTTCCGGCGATTATGACTTTCGGACCATCCGTTGTTCCCAGTTTTGAGCTTGCCCCATGACTTTTGATAGTCACAAGCTCGGGAAACACAAACGGACCGTCTTCTGTCCGGTAATCTTGGGCTACTTCGTCGTTCATGAGGCTCCTGTATTTGTCATACACTTCCGTTGCATAGTCTGCCATAGGTGAGTCAAGGTAGACCGGTATGCCGGGATTGAGATGATTGAATATGTGGAGTAGTTCCTGTGTCCTCTCAATGGAGAATGCCGGGATGAGAAGCGTGCCTTTTGATTTCCGTATGTGGACTATCTCATTGGCTACCACGTCGGCCGGATTACCAGCCGGATGGTTCCTGTCACCGTATGTTGATTCCATGATGACGGTATCGGCACGGGGTATGGATTGTGTGGCTTGAACGAGCATTTCCGGACTGTTACCCAAATCACCGGAAAACAAAATAGTTCTGCCGTCGGCTTGTATCTCAATGCTTGCCGATCCGATGATGTGTCCGGCATCAAGAAACCGGATTGAAAAATTGCCGATAGTCAACAATTTCCCGTATGGAAGAATTTTGAAAGTCTGTGTAATAGAATCGACATCATCAGAGGTGAAAAGCTGTTGAGCTTTATCCGACTTCTGGATTTTTGCGCTGTCCTGTAGGGAATATTTCGTCAGTTCATATGTGGGTGCCGTCATGTATATATTTCCAGAAAATCCGCGGGAGGTAAGAAGCGGCAGGCGGCCGCAATGGTCCGTATGGGCATGAGTCAGGATTGCACCGGAAAGATTTTTGATATCGGTGGGATCAAGCGGTGTTGCGTTCAGGCGGTCAATGTCCGGCGGCCCCTGGAACATGCCAAGATCAATAAGAATCGACTGCCCGGTATCGTTCGTCAGAATGTATCCCGATCCGGTCACGGTACCCGCCGCTCCTAAAAATTTAATGGTCATGGGGAAAGTGTACCATGTTTATTAGTACGACTGAAGGAACAGGGCTTCGGTAGAAGAATCACGGGAAAAGGTGCGGGACTCTGCGGGCAGTGTCATCAGTTTATAATACAGTGAAATATACGATTCCTGAAGGCCGATGAGCGTCTGTATCGGAATGTCTTTTGAGAGCATGCTCCAGACGCGGGCGTCCGATGCGTTATATTGCAGTATTTTTTCCCAAACGGATAAAACAGGTGTGCTTTTCATGGTCACCCAATAAAATTGCGGCATGCAGAAGACAAAGGTATTATTTTCAGTATCGCGGTTATACGCGCATGTTTCCCCGTCAGTAAGTGATATATGTGCAAAAACCGGATCTGTCTGGAGACGGGATGCCGATTGAGGTTTACGGAGAATTGTACGGAATGATTCTGCCCTGGAGATCTGTTCTGTCAGGGTATAGGCAGGTGATGTAAATGTGTAAGGCTGTAAAAAGGATTCAAGCGCATAAGAGGTTGTATCGCCGTAACGTGTCAATAGTTGTTGATCTGTCTGTGCTGTTGATATGTATGTATAGAACTGATTTTCAAGCGATAGGGAAACTGTCTGTGAATACATAGTATATTGATCTGCAGTCGAATGTCTCTGTGCCAGATAATCGTATGAGCGGGTGAGAGATCCGAGAATTGAACCTACGCCGGCAAAAACCCGCCGGTCATCTTCGGTAAAATGAGATACAGGTTTTGCGGATAATACAGCCAAAGTCTGTGTCGCATACATATAACTTTGCATCCAGCCGTTGTATCCGTCCGGTGAAAGACGGGACAGATAGACATAATCCGTTTTACCGTTGACGGATGGCGGATGGTGGGTAGAGAGAAAATGGTCTGCATTGAACAGTCCGGTGCAAAGAATCATGATTGCGGTGAGAGTTAACTCTACACGAGCCCAGGCAAACCGGCGGAAATGACGCAAGAGAAGGATGATGGTGAGTGCTCCAAGATAGATGAGGAATACGGCTCCATAAAACCGGACGAGAGTAAGCCCGTGGAATTGCCAGTAGAGAAATACTCTGCGCATGACACTCAAAATAAAAATTCCATACTGTGCGATTAAGAATATTTGAACCCAAAAATGATAGGTAAAAAGTTTGTTTTTCCTGTTTCGCACACTGAGGTATCCGACCAGAAGTATGCTGTGAATAATGATTCCTGCTAGAAGAAGCTCCGCAAATCCGCGCCGAACATATTCCGAATACGTCGATACACCGAATTGTGAAAGATCTGTTTCCCGGGTTACAGAAGCAAAAATATAGCGCCACTGCACGGCAAGAAACCAACCGGTGACAAGTGCGATGACCGAGGTAAGTATCGTGATGGGAGTATTAAACACAGCCACGTATTTCGGAAAAGATATTTTTTTAGGGTCAGGGAGCAGCTGAGTTGCTCTGGCAAAGAGATAGATGAGGATTGCTACACCGATGCGAATGGAAAATTTTCCGATATGGATTGTGGAAAAAAACTTTTCTACTGATCGGGAAAATACAGGGTCTGCGCTGGAAAAAAGTCCTAACAGCAGAAATCCCGGCACACTTGCAATCCCAAGACCGGCGAAAACCGGAAGTATCCATTGTTTATGAAGGAATTTCGGATACAGTGACCGTCTCATGAGTGTTGAAAGATAACTGAGTTTTATCGACAGATACGCACTGAGGACATTTTGTATATTTACTGTTGGATCCGTTCCGGTTTTCAGGATATAGACAGTGTACGGAAATAGGGCAATTATGGACGCTGCCAGTACTGCCTGGACAAGAAAATTTGACCGCAGGAGCATGGTTGAAGGAAAAATTATAAGAAGAAAGAGAAAAAGTGGAGGAGGGAGACGGTGTGATACAACGCATATGAGCCCATAGATAAGTATGAAAATACCGATGATGGCAATCGTTCCGATAGGGTGGAAGAGTACTGTTTGAATGTAGACGAAAAGAAGTGCGGATACGAAAACAAACCGCGTATCTTTCATATAAAATCTAGTATACACTACCGGGGTCTGACACACAAAAAACTTCCGACCGGATTAAATTCCGGGTATACCATTGAGTCTGAATGAAATACGGATGCAGACCCGCCATCAAGATTTACAGCATTCTGAATTGGAATAGCTTTTTGGGAAGAATATGTTTTAAGAATCACGGGGACATCGGCTAGATACGGGCCACTGGTAATTTGCGACTCAATCACGATTGCAGTAAATAGTATTCGGTTGTCGGATCTTTGGATTGCCACCATCCTGCGGGCTGGTTCATCGTTTTTGATTTTGAGGGGAAGAGGCGATCCGTGAAAATACAGCATCGGTCCTGCCTGGAATATCCAGTCTGTTGGTGTTTGGAGATAATCATAATCAACATACAGACTCTTGTTTCTGCGATACACGACACTGTTAACAGTCCTGTTTTGAATAAATGGTTTGAGTATGTGGTCGCCAATCTGAAAAAGTCCAACCGGTTCATTTTCAGGGGTATAAAAGCTGCCGTTGGTCAGAAACGAACAGGAATTGGAAAGAAAAACGTCTGCACTGCCCATTTTTTGAGAGAAATTGGGTATAAGATCAACTGTTTCGTTCGTGTCGACTTCATATGCCGCGATGCCATACGTAATATTTTTATATTGAATAACAGCAGAAAATGGAGATTGTTTGGTTTCAGTGGGGGATACCGGGGGATCTTCAGACGGCACATGGATGTGATTTTTAGGAAAAAGAAACAACAGGAGGATAGAACAGATAATAATGCTGATCGCGTATTTCACTTGCCGGTGCGTTTGACGAGTTTGGCGACGTACACGATCTCCCGTACCACCCCGTCATCAGTTTCTATTTCATTTGCGCCTGAGAGGCGCTGGAATTCACGAAGATACTCGGAAAGCGCTTCATCCATTTCTTTGATATCAGCGGCCATTTCGTGTGTTTTTTTCACCATTTCCTGGTTAGCTGGTGATTTCAGTATTTGAGACTTCGTTGCATTTTTGATTTTTGCTGCCTCTTTTGCCGCTTTTTCATGTTCCTGGTATGTGGGATCATTCCCGAGAGCATCGGTGACCATTTCCCGGAGTTTTTTCAGTTCCCTTTTCCGTGCCTCAATTCCGGTAATGTGGCTTTTAATGAGGGATTCAAGCTCAGGCAGTACTGTCACATCAGGTGAGTCAACTACAACAGGTGTATCATCCATATTCACCCACTATACAAAATGAAAGACGTGAAAATCAAGAGGCAATCCGGTAAAAACTCCGTTTTGTTTTTCCTTCTTTGGTCAGTAAATTTTTATCCACCAGGCCGCGCAGGAGATTGTGGGCTTGCTGGCGGGAGACATGAAGGCGGTCGACGACATCAGCGCTCGTAATATCCGGTTTTTCCTGTGCGATTCCCAGAACTTCCCGTTCTTTTGGTGTGGGTTTCTGGTCAAACCTGAGAGTCATCACGGCGTTTTTATACTTGGCAACTGCACTCTGCAGAGCATATTTGACACCTTTCCCGTAGTATTCAAGCCACGCAGTCAGATTGCCGGTATCCGCCATGTGAAGGGAATCGGAGTATTCCTGGCGGTCTATATCATAATAGTCATCGAGGATAAAGTACCGGTTTATCCGGTAATTGTTGCGGGCAAACAGAAGCGACGTCAGTATTCTCGTAATCCGTCCGTTTCCGTCCTCAAACGGATGAAGATACACAAACTGATGATGGAAAATACCGGTCAGGATGACAGTCGGGATGGTCAGATTGTCAGAAGTCCATTCAAAAAGATCTTCAAGTGCCCGAACAATTTCTTTTTTTTTGTGAAACGGCGGATTGTGCTTGACAGATAGCGATACATTGCCTTTTTCTTCTTTGTATTTGCCCACAACCACCATGACATTGCGGATATTTCCGGCTTCTTTGTCAACGCCGTCAAGTAGTTTTTGGTGAAGTTCCGTCACAAGGGAGACTCCCAAACTACGGTCTATGTAATTGTCCATATGCATAAGGATGTCGTAATAATTACGCACCTCTTTTTCATCGCGTGTCGCCGGTACGCGGTCGTCCAGTATCAGGTTTGTAACTTCAGGAAGCGTCAGAGGGTTGCCCTCAATACGGTTTGAGGCATACGATGATTTGATCATGTTTTTCCGGGTCAGATCCATTTCCAGCTCCCTGGGTACTTTCAAGCCCTCGAGTGTTCCGTACAGCCGTTCGATGGCAGCTATTTCACTCAGAAGCTCCCTCGTGATAGTATATGACGGTGTAAACATATGACTAGCATACATATTGTCAAGACATTTGTAAAGTTTATTGTCTATATCATCCGGCAGATTCTTCTGATATTTTCATATATGGCCGGAATCGGTATGACGTCTCTGGTACTTTTACTTCTCGGTAAAAAATTGATCTGTACGCATAATGAAACAGATTCTACATGGGAACCGTATAGCGGTAATAATGACACCGGGAGTATGTTTTAGTATGAAATCCGTTATTTTGGGCATTGCCTGCTATTACCACGATTCCTCCGCCTGTCTCATCGTTGACGGTACGATTGTTGCAGCTGCAATGGAAGAGCGTTTTACCCGGATAAAGCATGACAATTCATTTCCTGTTCACGCCATCCGCTGGTGCCTTTCATGGGCCATGATTGATATCAGGGAAGTGACAGAGGTTGCATTTTACGAAAAACCGGTTGTGAAATTTGAGCGTATTCTTGCCCAGCATCTTTCAACATTCCCAAAAAGCATGGGAGTGTACAGGGAATCGATCAGTCAGTGGTTTTCATTCCGACTTTCACTCTCCCGGACACTCAAAATACAGTGTGGTTATTCCGGACCTGTTTCATTCGTTCCTCATCACATGAGCCACGCGGCGGGGGCGTATTATCTGTCGGGATATAAAAAATGCGTTATCATGACCGTCGACGGGGTCGGGGAATGGTCTACGACGACTCTCGGGATGGGAGAGTTTGGAAAAATTTCCATTGACCGGGAAATCCGTTTTCCGCATTCTGTAGGACTTGTGTATTCTGCGTTGACTGCATTTTTGGGATTCGGAGTGAATGATGCCGAATACAAGGTGATGGGACTTGCCGCGTATGGTGATCCGGCTCCATATTCCTCCCACATGGATGAGCTGATATCGGTCTATGCCGACGGCAGCTATGCGGTGAATATCAAATATTTTTCATACGTCTATGCAGATCATATGTTTACAAAAGATCTTGAAAAGCTGTTTGGAGTCCCCCCCCGGCGTCCCGGTTCCGCCATGACACGACCGTATGAGAATATTGCATCAGCACTGCAGAAGAAACTTGAATCAGTGCTTTTTCACATCATCCGTCATGCATACGATACGTATAAAAACAAAAATCTCTGTCTGTCCGGTGGCGTGGCGCTCAATTCAGTAGCCAATGCAAAAATTTTGAGTACAACTTCATTTAAAAACATCTATATTCCACCTGATCCGGGCGACGGTGGGGGATCCATGGGAGCTGCGCTGTACGCATATTGGCGTGACAAAAATCCTGTCTATCATCCAAATTTTACACCATACATTGGTCCCTCCTATGATGATTTGCATATCCAATCTGTTTTAGACGCGTATGGATTTTCTTATGAAAAGTATCCCTCTGATGAAAAACTTATCGATTCAGTTGCATTACTTCTTCATACAGAGAAAATAATCGGATGGTTTCAGGGACGGATGGAGTGGGGGCCGCGGGCTCTCGGCAACCGCAGTATTCTGGCGTCAGGGCAAAATGACCGGATGAAGGATATCATCAACGCAAAAGTAAAGCACAGAGAGATGTTTCGTCCGTTTGCTCCCTCCATACTTGAGGAATATGTGACGAAGTATTTTACGGTTGATATGCCGATACCGGAATCAGCTAGGTTCATGCTGTTTGTGTATCCGTTTACGAAAAAAGGGAAATCCGGGGTGCCGGCAACTGTCCATGTAGACGGTACGGGGCGGCTGCAGGTTGTGCGCCGGGCAGATAATCCCCTCTATTATGATCTTATTGATGCATACAGAAAGTTGACGGGCGTTCCGGCTATCATCAATACGTCGTTTAACGTGCGCGGCGAACCGATCGTCTGCACACCCCGTGATGCAATCAATTGTTTTATAAAAACCGATATTGACTATCTGGTGATGGGACACTATATAATAGATAAATCCAAAATCACAAATCCAAAATCACAATAGTATTATAATTATTATTGAGATTTTGAAATTGAGATTTGTGATTTGATCATCATCAATATGAAGGATCTCTTCAGGTACATGTGGAAGAATAAAGTCTGGTGGATGGCCCCGCCGGTCATCATCATCCTCATCGTTGCTGTGCTTATCTACGTTTCCACGTCATCTCCTGTAAGCCCCTTTATCTACATGTTATTTTAAGAGAGTTGACGAAACACTGTCCCGTCATGTACTGTTAAGGCATGGATGAAAATCAGCAAACACAACACGAGCAGGTTGCCGAGGATTTACTGAAAACTTTATCGATGCCGGATCCTAAGCCAAAACCAAGAAAATCAATACTGTACTGTGTATTTGGTATTTTCATTCTTCTATCTCTTATACTACTGATTGGATATGCTGGGTACCAGCAGCAGCTGAATCAGATGGCAGAGGAAGCAAAAAGAACTATTCCGACGCCAATGCCGCGCGTGCAGGCGAGCCCCACACCGGATACCTTTCCGTTAATTATTGATAGCCCTACTCAAGATACTCTTATAACGGATGATACCGTTGTTGTCAGCGGACAGACAATAGCGGGAGCCAGTCTTGTTATTTATACCGATACGGATGAAACGGCAACAGATGCAGCTTCCAACGGTTTCTTTAGCGCCCAGATATCGCTAGAGGCTGGTAGTGATGAGATAATCGTTACTGCATTTGCTCCCAATGGTCAGGAAAAAACAGCAACAGTGAAGTTTATGACAGATAAGCCATAAAAAGAATGCACGTGTCAGGCCAGATTTTTCTGCAGGAAATGTTTTACCTCAAGGAGTGTCATCTCCGGTATATTCATGAAATATCGAATTTCCGATGATTGACTGCCGTTTTTCGGCGGTAAAATCGGTCGTACTGTATACACTGCGCTGATGGGCCGTCCCGGTCCAGATTTTTCGTTGTATTCGATTATTCCTGACAATCCGACAATGGTAACGTCCGTTACAATTTCCTCCAATGCGATACGCGAAATTGCCTGATGTATCGTTTCATTACGCAATACTGTACCTCCCGGTAAATGCCAATACCCTTTCATGGGATCGATTGATCTTTTCGTGAGAAGTATTCCGTTTTCAGAGTGAAGTAACAGGTCGATACAAAACCGTCTGACTTTCGAATATATATACGTAAATGTATGGTATGGGAGAAAAGATGTACCCATATATTCAGTATAGTACATACTGGGAAAATATGATGTAATACGAGGTACACATGGGAAAAAGGAAATCTATTATTATCATACTGTCTTTCCTTTTTTGTGCTGTCAGCATTTGGGTCATGCTATCAAACATTGGATTTGTGCAGGATATCCGCAAAAAAGCCAGCAATCAGCCGGATCAGTACGCAATAAGCCAGACGATATCTTCACAGGATATAGACTGCAGTGAGGAAGCACGGGCTATCATTGATGTTGTGCGTTTAGGCGGTACGGTATCACAGGACACGCCGGTGGACGTTGTCTTGACCATCGATGTATCACAGTCAATGGTGAGTGCCGGTGGGTATCCCCCTGAACCGTTGGAGAGTGCAAAAAATGCCGCAAAGACATTTGTCGGACTCATGAATATGGATGGCTCCGATACAGGGGACCGTGTTGCGTTGGTGACATACGGTACGACATCGAGTATCGTGTCGCCGCTCATTTCCGACCCGGCGGCACTGATACATTCTATTGATGCTATCTCTGTCGGTCAATTTACCAATACAGCGTCGGGCTTGGAAAGTGCGGTGACGGCGTTGGCATCCTCGCGTTCCACTGCCCGTAAAGTCATCGTTCTGATGAGTGACGGATTGCCAAACAGGATGCGCACCGGTGCAGCCTGTGAAAATTGGCCGACGGTAGAAAATGCCTGTACGGATGATGTTTTTACTGTTGCAGGAAGCATGGAAGGCCAAGATATTTCGCTGTTCACAATCGGACTTGGATTTGATGCGATTGAATCGGCACATCCCGGATCCGGTGATTTCGGCCGCAGTATCCTGGAGGAAATAGCCTCCGGTTCACACATGTACTATGAAGCCCCGACGGCACAGCAATTGGCTGGAATTTACCAATCGATTGCGACGATTGTGAATGATATTGTGGTTTCGTCACGATTGACGATCGTTGTCAATCCGCTCCTTCAGGTTTTTGCCGGATCCATTGATCCGCAGCCGGATGAGTCACATGATTCTACCTATATATGGGACTGGGCATCAATGGTTCCCGGAGAAAGTTCACTGTTTTCCTTCAGTATTTCGCATGACCGTGCCTCAACAGTTCCGGTCATCATGCCGGGTTCAACATTGTCTTATGTGGAATATGATGGTGAAACTCGTACTATTCCGATTACAAATGAAATATTTTTAACAACATCCGGATCCTCATGTATATCTGACAGCTCTCCGACTCCTACCCAGTCGGCAACATTGACAGTAACTCCCACACACCCTGAGATTACGCCGTCACCAACGATGGAATCTGCATTCACTCCAACACCCACACTGGCAGCATCACTCACCCCGACTCCCACTCAATCAGACATTACCCCCACATCACCTCAGGAAGCCACATATACTCCCACTCCAACTCTCCAGGCACAATCAGTTTCTCCGACAGCAACGAACACGGGAATTCCACCTCAGCAATCGTCTTCACCCACACCAAGCACAACCCAAATTCTTTCGACACAGACACCTGTACCCAATCCGTCTCCATCGCATACACCCACGCCCGGCGGCGCCATACATGCGCTGCAGGTGCCTGAGGCAGGTTTCCCGCTTCATCCTGCCTTTCTATTTTTTGCAGTATTGCTTCTTGTCACAGGATTTATACTGTAAATCAGTCACAGTTTGCACTGATACTCATGAGTTGAGTATTATAACCGTATGATCAAGCTTGTATTGGTTGATTTTGATGACACGCTTGTGTTGTCCGAAGAATCCTGTTTTCACCTGGAAAATGAAATAGCGGCAATCATGGAGTATGAACCGATGACCAGGGATATCCATCAGGCAAATTGGGGAAAACCGCTCAAAGATGCGATAACCGAACGGATACCGGGAATAGACGCGGAAAAATTCATGAGCCTTTTTTCAGGAGTTTCAAAAAAACATATTGATAAAGGTGAATTTGACCATATACCGGATGAAAATCTGTCAGTCCTGCGGGGTTTGAGGGAGGCTGGTTTTAAAGTCTGTATCCAGACCTCACGCCAGCATTGCGAGGTCGAATATCTGATTTCTGATAAATCAAACCTTATGCCGGTGATTGACGCATTTTTCTATCAGGAGAGAAGCGGATATAAAAAACCGGATCCGAGAGTGTTTCTGCTGCCTATTAAGGAATTCGATGTTGCGATGAGTGAAATGGTCTATGTCGGGGACGCGTTTATGGATGTCCAGTGGTGCAGGGCGGCCGGTGTTCATTTTATAGCATCAATTGAGTCAGGGCTTCGGACAGAGGAAGATTTTAAAAAATTGGGAGCGAAGTGGTTTATCAGAAAATTTACTCAACTTCCGGAGCGGATTGATGAACTTAACCGTAATATCGACGCCGAACCGCCCGGGTTTACCAGTAAATCCGTGTTGTAAAAAATGTGTGAGCATAAAATTTTATGTTTGAACAAATTGGTGCATCTGTCTACGCGTTTTTAAAAACATTAGGGTCATTTAAGGTATTGTCTGATAAAGAACGTTTATCCGCGGAAAATATGGCAAAATTCGCTCAGAATGATCCAAAATATTCTGCTTCGTATAAAAATGGTGAAGATGCGGCTTTAAAAATATTGGATGAAAGAAGTAAAAAGAAATAATCATCTTTTCAATTGCTGTATATTCATTTTCTAAACATCTGTGGATTACTGAGCATGATTGGTGTATAGTATATATATAAACATTAAAAGTACATCCAGTAATTATTCATTGAAAAATCAGGAAAGTATCCTGATTGATACCGTTGATAACCTCAATCAGATCGGCAAATGGAGCCGAACTTGTTTTTACAAAGAAACCCATAGAATCAGTTTATATCTGAAACTGACCAGAAAAAATGTGAATGCACTGAAAACTTTCCCTTTACCGCCGAAATTTTCTGACCATTTCAATTCATTTTCCGATCAGTTTGACGGTCTTGAAAAGGAATTTCACGAAGGAGTCGCCGATCAGGCACAATGGTCAAAACTTATAATACAATGGGGTACAATTTTAAATGAAGCATCGTTATTACTGTAGACGCATCTTCAGATGAGGAGGTGAAACATATGACAGACACAAATAAACAAAAATCAGACGTTCACAAAGGAGGTGTCAATCCCATTGCTGCTGCCGTGGTTGGCGCGGTAGTCGGAGCGGCAGCCGTTGGAATTGCCGGAGTTGCGGCGTTGTCAAATAAAAAGAACCGGAAAAAAATCGAACAGGCGATAGATGATACTAAAGAAAAGGTAGACGAAGTGAAAGGCACGGTTACGGAAAAAGTCAGCCAAGGACAGGAAAAAGCCAAAAATATGATTACTGCCGTGAAAACCGCTGCTGATAAAGTAGTGAAAACCGTCAAATAACGGGTGTCTATCCTTCAGATATACTGAATGCAATCAAGCGCCATTATTACGTGTTATGTGAATTCATCATGTGATGGGACCAAATTGGAACAGTATAATTTTCCGTTTAGCTTTCTGGTATAATCTCCTGTAATAATTTTATATATGGAATCAACAACGAATATAAAATTGAAAGATCTAGGGTATGGTGAATTTTTTGAAACAGCAAGAAAGACACTGGGACTGGACAGCTATCCCATTGCCAGAGTAACTGCTGAATATAAGGAAGCCTATCGGATTATAGATAAGGATCGAAATGAATATGTAGCAAAAATAACGGGAAAACAGATGTTTATCGCAACAAAAAGGGAAGACTTTCCTGCTGTCGGTGATTGGGTAATATTTGAAAGTCTAACCGGAAAACAAGCTGTTATCCGCAAGATTATTCCCAGACGTACTGTGCTGAAAAAGAAATACAGTAATAAGCAGGATAATCAGATAATTGCCACAAATATTGATACTGCATTCATTACAGAGTCGATGGATAGGGATTATAATCTGAATCGATTCGAAAGATTTTTAGTTCTCGTAGAAGAAGGAAAGGTGAAACCTGCAATAATTCTTAATAAGATTGATTTGATTTCGGAAAACGATTTGAATTTCAGGATTAATCAGATAAAAAGCAGGTTTAACGATATTGACATTATTACAACCAGTATTATTTCTGACAATGGAATCCAGGAACTTAAAAAGTATATCATCCCCGGGAAAACCTATTGTTTTCTGGGATCATCAGGAGTCGGGAAATCATCGCTAATTAATAAACTACTTGGAAAAGACGAAATCAAGACCAGGGAAATTAGTTTAACTCTTGAAAGAGGAAAACACACAACGACCACACGGGAAATGTATTTTTTGGATAATGGAGGGTTACTCATCGATAATCCTGGAACGAGAGAGGTAGGAATTTCCGAATCGGATACGGGACTTGTTCATGTATTTGATGAAATCGGTACATTATCCCATGATTGTAAATTTTCCGATTGTACACATACCAGTGAACCAGGTTGTGCAGTGATACAGGCTGTGAAAGAAAATAGACTTGACGAATATAAATATCGGAATTTTATTAAATTAAAAAAAGAATCTGAATTTTATAAAATGACCGAATTGGAGAAAAGAGTAAAAGACCGGAAATTCGGAAAATTCGTAAAGAAAGCTCTACAAGGATTAAAGCGTTAATACAGTATTGAAATACATGTACCCCGTACCGGATCATGTTCGAACACTTCATTGATCTCACATACTTTTTTGAAAATAATCCGGGTGTACAAATTACTTGACAATTAGGTTTACAATTTTTTCACCTGTTGGGACGAAATTGGAAGGTGTACAAACTGTTTTTAACGTCTTTTTGATATAATACGCACATGAAAATTGTAAATTACATCTTTATATGAAACTTAAAACTATCGTTTATGTTGACAGGGGAGATATTATACGGGCTCCGCTGGCTGCATATTACACGAATTACAAACTCATTGAATATGGACTTAAAGCTCAATACATTGCTTTTTCCAGAAGGATCCAAGGTGTGGCACCCGATGATCCTGTACCTCCTTTGTTTGACAGAATTTATCAATATCCACCGGATTTGAGAGAGCCATTTATGGTATGGTTAGAACATCACAATATAGATATGTCCGGCCATATATCTACTCCGATTGACCCGGAAACAGCCAGATGTACGACTTGTATTGTTGCCATGGACAGAAAGACACTGACTTCTCTTCATTCCCTGTATCCTGATTGTGCTTGGAAAATGAACCTTTTAACTGGCTTTATTAATCCGGATTTTGAAATATCTGATCCTGATCCGGAAATTACCTTTAGCCAGCAAGAATAATTTTTATCAATGCATTATATCTCCAGAGACATCGGAGATGGACTTAGAGATATATTATTCAAAACAGATGAGTTGTCTTTACGTATGGCGGAACATCAGGATGATGATATTGAATCAGGACGACACGGTAGTCCGGAGTATTTCTGAAATATTGTACCCGCGCCGGATTTGGTACGGCTTCGCCTCACCACTCGCCAGGAGTAAGACTCATCAATTTGAAATGACTCATTAACTCCTGGATTGCAAACCGGTAAGCCGGTTCATATTCGAAACGAATATTTACAAAAAATCTGGCATTTTAGCCAGATCTTTTTGTAAGTACACGTGTTGGGACAAAGTTGAACGTATTTTGATATACTATATATAGCATTGATATAATTATTACATGACAGAAACAACAAATCATACTGAATCGTTAGTTCCGCCGGATTCCTTTGCCGACCGTTTATTAAAATTTGACCCATATGAAACACGATCGATACTTCGTCCACTATATCCAGCAATAGATCTTCCAGGTAATCCAATGATGATTGGTGATCCAAAAGAATCACTCAAATCCTGTCCGCGGGCTTTTCATGTTACAAATACTTCAATCTTGGAAGCACCAATCGATATACGTCCTTTAAGCTATCATCAAATGAATTTTGAACGTGTTACTGGAAAAGTGATGACAGTAGTTTTGGACGCATTTAATGCAGCAAAATTTACTGAACGATCTGTCAATGATCCATATCCTATTCCAGCATCATCTGAAGTGAACGGTGCAGTATTTTTAGGCAATAATGTTTCTAGTGAGTTGATGAGATTATCCCGTGAAGCAACCATTGTCCGACCGGAAAATGCAAAAGAAGTCGCATTCGCACTCACACTCCTTTCTTGGCAAACCCACAGGCATCTTCCGGAACAACAAAGGTCTTTAGTACGATCTGCTCATGTTAATAAAACAATCAATTCAAATCTTGATTTACATGAGTACGCACAAGATATTTTGCATCCGATTTCCAGTGATACGATTCAAAAAATGGTTCAATTACTGTCAAAAGATCATGAATCGTTTGAAGCGACAGAGTGGGCGCTCCAGAAAATCGGTATAACTGGTTTTTGGGCTAAAGGAATTTATGAAATGATGCATCATAGTGAACAATACCCTGAACATTTTCGTCCGTCAGTGAGAACTGTTGAAGAACTCATTCGACTTGCAGAACAAATTCCTGAATATATTGCAAAAAGACCTGCAGAACAGCTTCGAGTACCGATTATTGCAGAGGCTGATCCCAGATTGGCTATACCATCTGTAATTCTAAATTCTAAACAGGTACCGTTTGTTTTTTATACCCCATCCAGACCGGATTCAATATTAACCCTTCCTACACTTAAAGGCGGCAGCATTACAAAGTTTTGGGTTGACCCACTGGATTTTGACACTTTTTCGAATTATGTATGGTTAAGAGGTCTTGAGAGGTTATCTGATATGGGAACTCAAATTCGAGTCCCGCGTGAAAAGTATATTGGGAAACAACCAATACTGGAATATTTTGATTTCAACGTTCATGAGAAGCCTATCCCAATCTATATTCAAGAAGAGGGAGATATTCCTACGACTGATTTCTGCATATCCAGATATCCTGATGAACAAGCATTATTTAACAACTTTTTAAAGGGATTGGAAAAAGGAGATAGATTATTTATTACTCAGGACACATATAATACTAGATTATCTGCATTAAGAAAATATAGTCAGGCGATCGGTCTATCTCTTAATCCACTTCAGGAGAAACTTATACAAAATAGTTTAAATAGAATTAAGTAAATCATTATACATCTTGTTGTATATGAATCTAGTGCAGGATTCCCCGATCAATTCTGATCGGGACTCGCCGGCAGTAGAACTCGCAGACTCGTTAACTGCCGGTTGGAGAACCATTCCTTCGGAAACGGTTCTCACGGACGAAATACGAAAATACCCCGCATAAAGCGGGGATGTTTTTGTACCCCGTAGCCTTTCAAATTCGGATGTATTACTCAGTGATTTGATTGCCAGTTTTAACATGATATTGTATAATCCTATAATGTTATTAACTTCAATTGAATAATGTACCTTTACAAACATCACGCTCAAACGAGGGAGATAAATTGGGAAGCAATAATTGATTCTTAGTTTTTCTCCCTTGTTCAAGGAGATAGGAGTTCATATGTTTTCAAAACGTCGTGTAACCAATTTGTTCACACTGCTTGTGATCGCAATTCTTTCCGTCGCAGTTGCGTCTAGCAGTAAAACCGGTTGGGTAGGAATTCTCGTCTGGTCGGCGTTACTGCTGGTTGCTGGCAGAGCATTCTTCGCCGATGAGATCTGGGGCATGGAATGGCCCATTTACGGTGGCGTCCAGGGATGGATTGGTGAAGCTTTGTCTTCATTCTGGCTTTCCTTCTTGCTCGCTGGCCTTGCCCTCTGGCTGCATCCGCTCGCAGTAATGTGTGTCTTCCATCTGGCCGGTGCGATCTGGTTTCGAGCGGCAATCAAATCTTGATGCCGCGACGAGTAGCATGAAAATAGGATCTGATCTGGTCATCAGATCATATGCTACTTTCATTTTCTCTGAGCGTGATGTTTTATTTTAAAGAGTGCTATACTCCTATTTGCTTGTACGGTTGGATCTATAAAAGCATAGAATTTTAATCAGACATCTCCGATAACATCTTCACTGAAGTATTTTGTGTATTTTCTGCCCGTCTGCTTAATCCTACCCAATTCTATGAACTCCACATATGGATCATTCCTAATATGCTGCATCATTTTGTGTCTATCCGCTATCCAAACAAGCCCTAGATTCAATTAAAAAGCTATATTTCGAGAAATACAATATCCGATTGTCCGATCAGGACGCACAGGAAAAAGCCAGTAAGCTTCTCTCGTTTCTCCGGCGTATTGGGTATCCATTGGGTCAAAAACGCCTATGATGGATACGATACGGTTACGATTATCAACGAATATACCCATAAATGTCGCTATATGGGACAAATGTGATAAACGAATCTTTGAACCGGCAGAAGAGGGCGGGTTCGAAAACATTTTGGCAGAAGAATTCTGCAACTGGGAGCATATCGCTCGACGGTTAGCGTAATGATTGATTCCGAACCAAAATATGTTTGGGGATATAATGTTCTATTGTTTCGTCCTGAAGATCTTCCCTCGGTTTTAGATGACCTCAAAAACAAACTATAGCCGATATTTGAAGTGAGACTGCATGATCCAATCATTTGGAGAATCCAACGTATTGATCCGTGTTACGCATGGCAGTTTCGGACATATGAGGAAGCATCATTGGCACTCGTCTTTTGGAAACCATACTTGATGCCTTTTAAAGACCAGAATGTACCCCCCTAGCGGACTACATATAAACCTACTACGCAGAAAATTTTGTACAGGCTGAATTGTTAAATAAGAAATATGTGTTCCTGCACATTTAATCCAATTATTTGGGCACTGCTTTACGTCTCAGAATTAAAATAATGCTAAAAATTCCGTTAGCAATTGTCCAGGAAAGAGGATATAACCATGTAACAATACTGTATTGTTCTAATGCAAAAAGGCTTAAGCCG
Source organism: Patescibacteria group bacterium (assembly GCA_041753515.1). GTDB lineage: Bacteria > Patescibacteriota > Microgenomatia > UBA10105 > UBA927 > JBGSUE01. The sequence goes on along the minus strand of JBGSUE010000045.1, from coordinate 1,246 downwards.
TGTCTAATAGTATTTAGTTCATAACTGAATAATGTTTCCGTGTATGGTTTATTCCATGACTTACGGATTGTTGGAACAAATCCGAGCATATCTACTGTTGCGACGAGAATTATTGAAAGAACGGGTTGCCGGGCAATTAACCAAAGTCCGAGTGCAATCAAAGCCAAAACAAAAAAGACTGTATCAATGCGGGCAATTTGTTTTTTCCCGCTTTTAAAACCAAGTATAAATATTAGGTACGAAACACACACAACGGCGAGTGTAATCCAGGAACCGGGACCTGCTCCGGCACTTACCTGTAAAGCATAAGCAATTGCTGTGACTGTAGCCCATATAAACCAGGTATACACATGAGGTAAGGTTTTTCCACTCAGCGTGTCTTTCAAATAGGGTATATATCCAACAACAGTAAGGATTATTCCTATAACTGCAATAGACGACTTAATATCCATCAGATAATTATAACAGCAATAGGTACTGAAGATGTTGCAAAGTTTGTGTATTCCGGTAGTGTATAAAGGTGTTTGAAGTTAAATAATGTTTGTACATGTGTTGGAACCAAATTGGAACGTATTTAGTAAATAATGTTAAGGATTGATTTCAATATTCATCGCTACATTTGATATTTTTGCACCAAATTTTAAGTAAAATTTTTGGATTTCTGGAAATGAAACTAGTTTTACCGCTTTAATATTATTTTTTCTTGAGTAATCAATAATTGCATTCATCAATAATGTTCCTAACCCTTTTTTTCTTTTCGATTCATCAATAATTATATCGTCCATATGTGCATACAAATCACCGTTTATCATATCAGTATATAGAAAATATGAAGCTAGACCAAAAATTATATGGTTTTCTTCAAGGACAAAAATTTTAATAGAATCTGATTTCATTACCTTATCGAAATTCTTTGATCCGTAGATTTCAGCATTTTCGTTTTTATAATCGTAACCGCAAATTATATTTACAGATTTTCCAAGCTGGGAAAGAAGTTTTAGAACTTGCGGTTTATCTGTTGGAGATGCAAAACGTACTTTCATAAATAGAATAATTGGTTCTATATATAATTGTACCCCGTGCCGGATTCGAACCGGCGATTGCGTGGCTGAAAACCACGAGTCCTAGGCCGCTAGACGAACGGGGCTCTTATTGATATTACTATTCACTTGTTAAAACATCGCTTTCTCATCGGCCGCTCGCGTCGCAATATTTGCGACACTCACCAGCAGTAAGACTCCCGTCG
>JBGSUE010000044.1:0-18578 GCA_041753515.1 Patescibacteria group bacterium | reverse complement strand
TGTATTGTATCTTCATATTTTCAAACCCGGATCATTTTTTCCGCTCTACTCAGTGTACACGGAACTGGAATCCGGATATTTTTTCGATGCACTATCCGATATAACTGTCCGGGAAGTACCGGAAAAGGATGCGAAACAATTTCTTTCCCAAAATAAAGATATTCAGGAATATCTGATGGGTAAGCTTCTGATGGGTATGTTCGGGCTTCTCAATCGTCTTGAGTCGCTTGTATTGGACGATGCCCAAACGAAAGTGGCGTATCTATTTCTCTATTTTGCCCGGACGTTTGCCACAAAAAACGGGAACACGGTGACGATTGATGAGCCGCTCTCCCATAAACTCATGGCTCAGTGGATCGGCACGGCCAGGGAAACAGCAACGCTTGCCGCCGAAAGCCTGAAACGGAAGGGTCTCATCCGCTATGTGAACCGTAGGTATTCAATTCCAGACATTTCAAAACTTGAAAGGGAAGTGGAGAGGATGAGGAAAGGGTGATTCTGCTAAAACTCCGGTATTATTGTTCCGTTTAATTTGTTTACGTTATACCAATTCTTTGTTGCCAGATGATCGTCCAGTTCTTCATATACATGAATAACCCAAGAGTTGCTGATTGCATCTTCGTGATCAAAAACCACTTTACCGTTTGAGACATTTTTCAGATATTCATTAACTTCAGGAAGGGTGCTGACTATTTTTACCGCCTCTTCTATTGAAAGATGAGCTACTGCATCCGTAAACCTTAATGTTGTGAGGATCAAATCAAACAGGAGTTCCGTGGTATCGTAGCCTTCTCCGGATTTCATGACCGGTTCGATGACGAATCTGATATACTCATCGTCTGTTATCCGTAAAATATACTCCCGGTCCACAAAATGCGTTCCGCCTTTGACAATGGTAAACGTGTGCTCTCCGATGACTTTCGAGCCGGTTATTTTTCCAGCATTATTGGATTTCAGCCATTTATCCAGATCATCAATATCGGTGTGGTGCATGACGAAAAATTCGCTGAATTGGGGATCGGGGACCTCAAGACCTGTGGGAACATCGGTTTGAAAAGAAACGACACGCGGCGGTTTGTCTGCCAGAGTCCATTGCCTCGGATACCTGAAAGATATTCCTAATTCAGAATTCATGTATGTTTCCAACGGATCCGTGGTCGGTGTAGGCTGGGGGCTGATCGTTACAGTTGGAGTCGGGCTTTGCTCGACAACGTCCGTCTTTACGGATGTATTTTGCATAAACAAAAAAACCGCAATTATACATAAGATCAGAATGATGATGACGTACGGCAGTGAAGATTTCCGTTTCGGAGGCTCCAGGAGTGGGACGTCGGGCTGTGGCGGAAGTTCTAAAGGTATTTGTGAATCCATAAAATTATTATACATTATGTAAATTTACTTGACACAGTACCTATACCTATGGTACAGGTAGTAGGTATGACAAATAAACATGACGATATCACGACCAGCCTGAAGAAAGCCGGGAGTCTCATTGATACCATTATCAGAATGGAAGAGGACGGGAAGTACTGCGTGGATATCATGCAGCAGAATCTGGCTGCCATCGGACTTTTAAAAAGCGTCCAGCAGAAACTGATGAAACACCATCTGGAAACCTGTTTCGTGGAAGGAGTGAGAACCGGAAGTCGGGCAAAACAGAACCAGCTCATTAGCGAAATCGAACAGGTGATGAAAATGGGGAATTAATAATCCATGAAACAGGAAACATTTGAAATAGAAGGAATGCACTGTGCAAGTTGTGCGAACATAATCGAGCGCAGTCTCAGGAAGCTTCCCGGTGTGGGTAAGGTTTCTGCCAGTTATGCGACAGAGAAAGCCCATGTGACGTTTGACAGTGCTGCAATTTCCCCCGCAGTTATGAATAAAACTATTAAAAAATACGGATATTCGTTTAAGACTCCCGATGCACCCCTTCACGATCATTCGACAACAGGGGATGTGCGGATCCCATTCGGTATGGCTATTGCCGTATTTGTTCTGATGATTGTTTCGCTTGCAGCAGGCATACATATGCCTATGTGGATGGACGGTATCTTGTTTCTGGGTGCAACAATTTCGATGTTCGTGTACGGGGGCCAGTTTTTAAGGGCTGTGGTACGGTTTGTCCGCTGGCGGGTTGCCAATATGGACACGCTCGTGGGGATCGGAACGGGTTCAGCGTATATATATTCTGCACTCATGTATCTTTTTCCGGCACTTATACAGATGGGATTTGAATCCACGCTCTATTTTGATGCAGTGATTGTGGTTATCGGTTTTATACTGTTAGGAAAACATCTGGAGGCAACAAGCAAAAAAAAGACGGGGGAGGCAATCGAAAAGCTTCTGCATCTTACGGTAAAGACTGCACTTCTTGTAAAAAACGGTAAGACAGTTGAAGTGCCAATTTACGAAGTAAAAGCCGGTGATATTTTACTGGTTAAGCCTGGCGTAAAAGTGCCGGTAGACGGGGTAGTGGCTGATGGTGATTCATCGATTGATGAATCACTTGTGACCGGCGAATCGATGCCGCGGGATATCTCACAAGATTCCAAAGTTATAGGCGGATCCATGAATCTCGACGGAACGTTTTCTATGAAGGCTACAAGGGTCGGGAAAGATACGCTTCTTTCACAAATTATCACAATGGTAGAGCATGCCCAATCCACCAAAGCTCCGGTTGAAAAGCTTGCCGACAGAATTTCTGCCGTATTTGTACCGGTCGTATTGGGTATTGCACTTTTGACGTTTATTGTATGGTTAGTATTTGGCTTTTTATCCGGTGCAATGAGCGCCATGGTGGGGGTATTGGTTATTGCATGCCCGTGCGCGCTGGGACTTGCAACTCCGACCGCTGTCATTGCCGGAGTAGGCCGGGGAGCCGGGCGCGGAATTCTGGTGAAAGATGCCCAGTCACTTGAACGGTTGTCGCAAGCCACGGATATTGTTTTTGATAAAACCGGAACCATTACAAACGGAAAACCTGAAGTGGTGCACGTTTACAGCGCGGATGAAAAAGAGGCCATAAGAATTGCGGCAAGTCTCGAGTCGCATTCTGAACATCCGATAGCTCACGCAATTTTGACATATGCAGACCGTAAGAATATCAGGTATTCAAAACCGGAAGCATTTGCGAATATCCGGGGGAAAGGTGTAAAGGGAACCCTCAAAGGGAAAGAATATATATTGGGAAATGCCTCGTATATGCAGGAACGTGGAGTGGACGGATCTTTTGGATTAGTCAACGAAATTGCTTCCCGAGGCCAGACTCCCGTCTGTGTAGCCTCCGGGAAGACTCTCTTAGGGGTTATTGCTGTTGCCGATACGGTGAAAAAGAATGCGGCAGAAGCTGTGAGGATGCTCGATAACATGGGAATTGTCATGCATGTGGTGTCCGGTGACGAAACACGAGTCGTCCAAAGTATTGCTAGTGATTTAGGGATTGAGAATGCGGTCGGGAAAGTATTGCCTGCGAATAAATCCGAATACATAGAAACATTGAAACGGAAGAATAAAGTAGTGGTGATGGTTGGAGATGGAGTCAATGATGCTCCAGCACTAGCTGCTGCAGATATAGGGATTGCAATGAGCACGGGGACGGATGTAGCCATATCTACATCCCAGATTACCGTTCTTGACGGAAATATTATAAAGATTTCCGAAGCAATCCGGCTTGCTAGAATTACCATGCAGATTGTCCGGCAGAATCTTTTCTGGGCCTTTGTGTATAATGTGTTGGGCATACCGCTTGCTGCGTTTGGTATTCTTCCACCTGCGTTTGCAGGTGGCGCAATGGCCTTATCAAGTGTTTCTGTTGTCAGCAATTCTTTAAGGCTCAAAAAAATAAAATTATGAATGTAGTCTGGCTTTCGTTTATTACAGGATTAACCAGTGGAGGTGTGTCGTGTCTTGCTGTGCAGGGCGGACTTTTGGCTTCAGCTGCAGGACAAACTGAGGCAGGGAATAAAGCTTCCGCAACGACGGTCGGAACATTTTTGATCTCAAAATTACTATCACATTTTCTCCTTGGGCTTGCTCTGGGCGGTATCGGTTCGGTCTTTGTTTTTTCTCCAAAAACTCTCGGAATCATTCAGATTTTTGCAGGCATATTCATGTTGGTAACAGCTGCACGACTGTTAAATATTCATCCTATCTTTCGCTATTTCGTAATCCAGCCGCCACGATGGACCTACCGGTTTTTACGGGGAACGGCACGAAGGGAATCAATTTTCGCTCCGGCACTCCTGGGATTTTTTTCCATTCTCATGCCCTGCGGGGTAACGCAGGCGATGATGCTGACGGCAATATCAACCGGAAACCCGCTTATGGGAGGGTTGGTCTTGGCGGCTTTTGTGGCAGGTACCAGCCCGCTTTTCTTTATTTTGGGATCCGTTGTCGTCAAAATGCTTGAGAAAAAAGTGTTTGCGTACGCGGCTGCGGTCATCGTGGCCGCCTTCGGCGTCATGTCTGTCAGTGGAGGACTTGCGGTACGCGGATCCATCTGGACACTTCAGAATTTTTATTCAGCCGCTTTTCAAAAACAAACGACTTCAGGGGGACAGATTGCAGTTGTGAAGGATGGCGTACAGGAAGTGACGGTAACGGTGACAAATCACGGGTATACATCGGACGTGACCTCACTGAAAGCCGGTATCCCGGTCCGGATGACGGTTGTTACCAAGGATGTTTTCAGCTGTGCACGGGCATTTACCATTCCGGAGTTTAATATTTCGAAAATACTGCCTGAATCAGGGACAACAGTTATTGAGTTTACTCCCAAAAAGCCGGGTAGATTGGCATACAGCTGCAGCATGGGAATGTACACCGGTGAGTTTAACGTACAATAAAATAGATGGTTGAGGGTAGATGGTAGTAGTTGAAAGTAGAAGATAGAAGGTAGAATATTACTCTATCGTCTAACATCTATCTTCAATAACTATCTTCTATTTTCAACCCACTCTTGCCAATATATGATTAAAAAAACATATAGAGTAGAAGGCATGCACTGCACGAGCTGTGCGGCGGTTATCGAGATGGATGTGGAGGATGCCGGAATAAAGGGGAGTGTGAGCTATGCCAAAGGCACCCTCGAAGCCGAGTACGATCCCGAAAAAATTTCGGACCAACAAATTTCCGAGATAGTAAAGAAGGCAGGGTATACCCTTAATTCGTATAAGTAAAACTTGAAAGTATTTCATCAAACCATTTGGCATGATTGGATTTTGGGGTGGAGAGCTGGAGGGTGTAGAATTTCCCGTTGTGGAGTACCCAGACCGTCGGTGCCTGTTGTTGACTTTGTATTTCCATGCCCCGGTATGCCGGAACGCCATCCACAGTGATTTTTTGGGATGAGAGAATTGCAGGATCTTTCATTTTTTCCTCAAGAGTTTTTCCGTTTGATTCTTCTATGAACAGTGCAAACTGGAACATCTCGTCTGTGCCTTTGGGCCTTAGATTTGGATCAAAATTCTGGATGAGGACCAGGCCAGGCTTCTCGCTGATATTTGTCAGGTCGGCCGGATACAATAACGCAAATCCATCACCTGTGTACCGTTTTTGTGAATTGTCGAACTGCAGTTGGTAACTGGGAACTGAATTATCTTCGATTTTTGGTGCTGTTGCCGGTTTTGTTAACGACCAGTAGCGGAATCCATAATATCCGAGGACTGCGAGAAAAATTACCAGAATTTTAATTTCTGTCTTTTTTAGAATTTTCATATATTCGATCTCTTATGGAGTTAAGTAGATCTCTAAGTTGTCTGAGGGCATCATCTTCTGTTTCAAATTCAATGGTTCCTTTGACGGCTGGATTTCCAAGAATCATCCGTGATACATGGGCTGATTTTTCAAATACAAGATATGCAGGAATATTATGCTGTTTGGCATATTCAAGCTCCTGTCCGGTGCCTGAAGATGCTTCACCGAAATAGGCGATCATGAGATGAGAGTCTTCCAATTCCTTGAGGTCTTTGTAATAAATATATTCCGGGTCGACGTTTGGATCCTTGACCGGATCGGTGCCGGACTGGAATGCCCAGAAATAGTCAAATCCGCACTCACGGGCTACATTGCCCATTTTCGTAAAAAAAGCTTTGGTCTGTTCAGGATTTTTTAATCCGGTTAACGGTCCAGCAAAAAATATTCTCATGAAAATGATTATATACTAAAAAAACTTATGAATAAAAGTAGTTTTTTCAGTATCCATCCATCTAACCTGCGCTTCGCCGATAGCTTCGGCAAGGCGAGTCAGCTTTTTCGCTTCAGAAAGCTGTAAACCTGAATAAGATGGATGTACATGATCTCTTTTTTCCGGTATACTGAGTATGCTACACTTTCTATCCTTGAAAGGGGGACACATGTATGAGTGATGTAACGATAACAGACCAAAATTTTGAGACTGAAGTACTCAAATCAGACACGCCTGTATTGGTTGATTTTTGGGCTGTCTGGTGCGGGCCCTGCAGGATCCAGGGGCCGATTGTTGAGGAACTGGCCAAAGATATGGAAGGGAAAGTTAAAGTGGGGAAATTCAATGTTGACGAGAATCCAATGATGGCTCAGAAATACCAGATTATGTCCATTCCGACACTTATGATCTTTAAACAGGGGACAGTGGTGAAGCAGTTTATCGGGGTTCAAAGCAAGGATGTACTGACCGGTGAGCTCAATAAACTTTTGGGATAATTTTTTCATGGACGCAGTCCTGTTTACCCTTTTTGTCCACATGTTGACGGTGGAAAACCGCATGGGGTGGGGGTTATTCAAAGACCAGAGGTATTTGGTATTTGGGTTTTTTTGTATTACTCTTTATGTACTGATTCATGTTTTCCATACAAAATTACTCTATAAATTTCTTGTAATTTTCCTTTTTATTTTGACAACAATTGTTGGCGTAGGGGGCTCGTATATCCAGGCGCGGCATGTGCATGGAGCGACTTTGGGGATCAATGATTCCGGCATTCAGAATGAAATCGGCGGAAAATTGCTTCTCTTGGGGATTAATCCGTATTCTATTGACTATAAAGATACCGATCTGAAAGATGCGCCGTATACTGATGAGGAAGGTAACACGGAAAATCCTGCCCTGTATGCGTTTGCCTACCCGCCATTTGCCCCGATGTTGACAGCAGCTGTTTTCCGGATTATGGCACCGGTTCTTGGTTGGTTTGACGTTCGGGTGATATATCTTGGTTCGTTACTATTTTTACTGGGAGCGGGTTATATAAAATGGAAATTATCCGGTACATATTTATTGTTTTTAATTCTGGTGGGGCTTAATCCCTATTTTGTGCGGTCAACGATAGAAGGAAGTAATGATGTTGTATCAATATTTCTGTTTTTTGCTGCACTCATTATAGTAGAGAAAAAGAAGGTGTCTGTATTGAGTGGGGTACTCTTTGGATTGGCAATTGCCACGAAGCAGATTATTTGGCCGGCAGTGCCGTTTATGTTTTTTGCCGCATGGCAAACAAAACAATATGTGAAGGGGTTTGTGCTTGGTTTTGCCGCTACATCAGCCCTCATTTTTGGGCCGTTTGTGATATGGGATTTCCAGGGACTGATGAATGGCTTGCTTCTGTATCACGCCGGAAGTTTGGCACATAGTTATCCGATCCATAATTTCGGATTCGGCATGCTACTCTGGCAGTTGGGAATTGTAAAAAGTATCTATGAGTATTATCCCTTCGGAGTATGGCAGGGGGGAGGTATGCTGATTGTTGTGACTCTATTATATTTGAAAAGAATTCTCTTTACACCCTCGCAAATAATACTGGTCGGGTGGACCGCGTGTCTCTTTATCCTGTTTTTATTTAACCGGGCGATGAATTACAGTTATCTGGGGATTATGGAAGTAGCCGTAAGCATTACCATTTTATGGTATGATTCAGCTCAGCAGAGTATTTTGCGAAAATCTGATCATTCTGTACACAAGAAAACTCAGCCAGTATGAAAGAAGAAACATATATCATACCTTCAAACCGGATACTTTATTACCCATTTATTTTGGGAATGGCAATAGTGCTCCCATTAATGATGTATGGGTTTTTTATGTTCGTGCAACAAATAGCCGGTGTCATACTTTTGTTTGTTTTTTGGTTGATTGCAGTGAGTGGTATTTGGCTAAACTCTTTACATAAACAATTTTATTGTTCTGTTTCAATTGATACTATAAAAGTAGTACAAAAAAATAGGACTATCGTAATGACCCGGGACGATGTGTTAAAAATCGGTTTTACGACTATCGTTCAAAAAATTCTTGGTCAATGGGACGGTAAACCATACCTTGCATTGTCTGTATCTCCACAAGTTTTCAATAAAATAGGTCAGCTGAATTTGAAAAAAGAAATGGCTTTTATCAAAAAAGGTCGGGATATGGGTGAGTATATGGGGGATAAAATGGACTTGTATATTAATATGGAATTTGTCGCGGAATCGGATTCCGGATTAGCACAACTCGTACAAGCTTTTCCACAGTACAAATCCACGTTGTCACCGCTTATAAAAACGTCTGATGCATCCGAATATGAGAAAGTACTAGCTGAAAATTTTAGTAAGAAAAATATATGAATAGTGTGCAGGATGTTATTATTATCGGTTCAGGTCCAGCGGCCTATACGGCAGCCCTGTATACGTCCCGCGCATTTTTGAAAACCCTTTTATTTACCGGTATGACAATCGGGGGCCAGTTGACGACCACGACTGAAGTTGACAATTTCCCCGGGTTCCCCAAAGGCATTCAGGGTCCGCAGCTTGTGGAGGATATGAAGTCACAGGTTGAACGGTTTGGGACCATGATTAAGATTGAAGAAGTGAAAAAAATTGAAAAGAAAGAACATTTAAATGTTCATACTGACGGGGGAGTATATCAGGGAAAAAGTGTGATCGTTGCAACGGGTGCGAGCGCCATGTATCTTGGGATTCCGGCCGAGACGAAATATGCAGGGAAAGGCGTTTCTGCGTGTGCTACCTGCGACGGGTTTTTCTATAAAGGGAAAGAAGTGGTCGTGGTCGGTGGAGGAGATACGGCAATGGAAGAGGCAACGTTTTTGACGAAATTTGCGACAAAAGTGACGATTGTGCACAGACGAGACGAGTTTCGAGCAAGTGCTATCATGCTGAAGCGGGCGCAGGATGACCCGAAGATTTCGTTTCTCACCAATAAAATTGTTGAGGATCTTGTGGGTGATCCCACGGTATCCGGCGTGGTGCTGAAAGACGTGAAGACAGGTGGGAAGACGACCTATCCAGCACAGGGATTTTTTCTGGCCATCGGACACAAACCGGCAACGGAATTCTTGAAAGCGTTTATAGAGCTTGATAAAAAAGGCTATGTAGTGTTGAAGCAATTTACCCAAACATCTGTTGAGGGGGTGTTTGCCGCAGGGGATTGTGTGGACCACCGCTACCGCCAGGCCATTGTTGCTGCAGGCATGGGCTGCATGGCTGCTATGGATGCCCAAAAATGGCTGGAGGAGCGGAAATAGAGCTAGTTTGTTGACTAGTACAGAACACCACCTGGCAGGAGTTTGTATAAATTATTGTGTTTTCAGTGCTGCAAATGCAGGTTTCAGTTTCTGCATTTTAATGCCAACATCAATTGCAGATAACGCTTGTTTAGCCTCCAACTGATTATCTGCCTGTCTTTTCATGACTTTTTCTGTTAATGCATTTGGTTCATCCGGAATTTGTGTAAGTGTTACTGAAAACTCCTTTGCTTTTCCATTGAGGCGAACCATACGGTCTGGCGTTGTACCGATAAAAGGCAACCTGTGACCAGGTTTTGATTCCAGAGCTCTTGCTGCACGTGTAACCGGTGCAAGTTGTGCCCTTCTGATTGCTTCCTGTGTCTTTTTTTCTACAACCTGCCTGATGGCTCCACTGTCTTCCTTACTTACTTGATCGGCAACAATTTTCCATGCGGCAATTGTTGCCTCTTCCGGTGATACAGGAAGATTTGCCATCCCTGTTTCGATTTCAAGTGCGAGTCGATCGCGTAAATCTACCATTGTTGTGTTTGTATCTTTCAGAAGGTCTGGATAGTGCAACTGATCAAATGCCAGAAATGCTTCGGTTGTATCCTTCACCAAACTCCCATATTTTGCCTCAGCCGTTGGTTTCATTTCTATTTCACTCATACATTCCTCCTTTTTAGCAGACTATACCGGTATTTTTTCACAGAGAGAGAGAGTTCAAGGGGGAATGATTATTCGTTCTTGACATACCAATCATACTATAGTATGATTCATACCATATGAATATCATTACTACAAATGTGCGGATGGGAGAACCAGACTATTTACAGTTGAAGTCTATGGCAGGGGCAATGGGTATGAGCGTGAATGAGTATTTTAACTATTTGGCGAAAGAGACAGCAAAAGCAAAAAGTTTAGGGAAAAAGTCTATCGTACGCCCTTCGCAAAAGAAATCACTCTATGAGGCAATGGTGGCCATCAGTAAAATGCCGAATAAGCCCATGGGGTGGAGTAAAGAGGATGAAGCTATTTACTCAGTATGACATCCGTATTTCTTGATTCAAGTTTTTTGAAAGCAGTTGTTGATGGAAAAGACGATTTTTCCGAAGAAGCGCTCCTGATTTGGAAAACTCTTACCGAACAAAATATTCCTTTGGTAATTTCAAATTATATTTTGGATGAATCATTGACACTCATTCGTGTCAGAAACGGTCTTGACCACGCACTTCGCTTACGAGATCTTCTTTTCCGGTCTGATTGCAACCTGACAATGTATCGGGTAACTGCTACAGATGAAGATGTAGCGTGGGAGTGGTTTGAGAAAGACTGGAGCAAACTGTCATTCACCGATTGTGTCTGTTTTGCCCAGATGAAACGGCTGGGAATCAAAGATGTTGCGACATTTGACAGACATTATGAAAAAGCTGGGTTCAGGATGGTGGGGGAGAAGTAGTTACGCAGCTGATTTGGAAAACATCCGGAAGCATTGTTGAATATTGATAGGAGTACGAAACATGACGGATGAACTTTCTTCTGCTATTTTTTGAGACAGCGTATCGTCCTGAATATCTCCGAATTCAGCAGACACTTGCACTGCCTCAAATTGTGCTGCAGTCGCTTCTGCTATGTGATACTGTGTGGCAATCCATTCATTCAGATTTTGATTCTGAATATCAAAAATAATAATGCCGCCGGGAGCTAATTTTTTTGTACTGCGCTCAAATATGTTTTTTGCCATATTTTGATCGAACTTAGAGAAATAGATCACATCGAATTGTTGGTCGGTGTTTGTTGATGTAAGATCCTCTGATGTTATATGTGATTCACCCATGTGCCATTTTGCGTTATCACTGGTGTTTTCGTTATAGTTGGTCATATATTCCTGCCCAAAAATTTTTGACGGAAGTTGATCAGATTCGCTTTCAACATACAGAATAGAGTTTGGATTAAATTGTTGTTTCGTATGCTCAAGGAATCTGACACGGCGTTGAATAAGATAGTGAAATGCGTGCAGTTCATTTTGATTATAGTGAATTTTATTGTCCCGCATCCATGTAGCATCACTATATCGATTTGGCGTAAGACCAGCGGAGTCAATGTCTTTTTTCGTTACATGCTGTTTGTGAATATACAGAGGTGAAAGGGCAGTTTTCACCGATGTATGAAGGTCAAATGACGGATCAGTTTTCTTCAATTTTTTCCAGGTTTGTATATGGCGGTCCAGCGCTGCATAAATACGCTGAATTCTTTTATGGGTATCTTTTCCGTCGTCCGAATTCTCGAAAGTTACTTTAATTCCGGACAGAGTGTGTGCGTGGGGAAATTTTTGATCATTAAGATCATTCGTAGGATCCAACTGCGGCCCATGATCCATACCAATCTGTATCCATGTGACGAGCTTTTCAATCTGTTCCTTTCTTTGATCCGGAGTGAGCTGGGTTAATTTTTCCGATAGAGGAGCAAGATCTTCACGAAGTTGGGTTATGAACGGAACCCGTACATCACCTTTTTCATCAGGTTTTGGTTTTTTAATAGATTCTTTTTTGGGAATTCGCAATTTCCGTGGTTTTATACCCCAGTCTTCGAAACTATCAAATCTATCAATTGGTTCGTTTAGCATAACTGATATGATAAAATATATTGATACTGTCTGATATTATAGAACTCTATGCCAGATTTTTCCAAACCACAACTGTATACCGCCAAAGTGGCGGAGAAAAAACAACTCACGAAAACCGTGTACATGGCGCGGTATGAATTGGTGGATCCCCGACTCATATCATTTGTGGCAGGTCAGACGTTTATGATAAAAATTGCACCCGGCGTGAACCGCAGTATGTCGATCGCGAGCCCGCCACAGGACCAGAATGCCCTGACAAGCATTCAGGATGTCTCTCCGGGAGGCCCCGGAAGCAAGTGGATGGAAAGCCTTAAAGTAGGGGACATGCTCCAATTCATGGCGCCATTGGGACGGTTTGTGGTCAACCAGGAAAGCCCGCGGAAGCGAGTACTTGTGGCGACAGGGTCGGGGATTGCACCGTTCCGGTCCATGATGTTTGATGCCAGTGACGGGCTGACAAGCGATAAAGAAGTCTCGTTTTATTGGGGTTTGCGGCATAAAGAAGATATCTATCTGCAGAATGAAATCCACGAGCTTCAAAAAGATTTTTCAAATCTGAAATATTATTTAGTGTTATCCCGTCCGCCGGAAGGGTGGACCGGGCTTGCCGGTCATACAACTGATCATGTATTGTCGATTGAAAAGGATCTTATCAACAGCGATTTTTACCTGTGCGGGAATAAAAACATGATAAAGGAAACCTGCGACGAGCTTGAAAAGCGCGGCGTCCCCCGTACCCAGATGCATTTCGATCCGTATTATTAAAGTCGTAGCCTTAAGCAGGAGTCAATCATTTCATCAAGTCAAAACGTTGATTTCCTACTTAAGGCCAGCCAGCTGCAGTATGTTACGTCATTTTTTACATGACGCGTGAAATCTGATTGTGGATAATTCAATGTGCCCGGTTTTTAGTCGCTGTTTTCGTTTTTCACAGCTTCAACTAACCGTTTTATGGCTTCGACTATGCCCTGTTGAGCAATGATACTTTTACGTAGTACTGCAAGTATCGCGTATGCGATGGGGCCTATTACACCCGACAATACTGTTGCAGCAAGTTCGGTATCATTTTTTTTGTCGTTTGACATTGCCATACCTCCTTCTTAAAATCAAAAAATTGGAGGGATCCTTGATGATTGTCCACTGCATGCCAACTTGAGCGATTTTATCAGATAAATTTAATATATTGAAATTTTTCAGGTTTTCTTCAGGGAGAGTATGGTGTACTATGTATGGGTTTGGTACTAACGAGTAGTGATCGGATTTTTTATCCGATCGGAATTATAATGAAGGAGGCCTATGAGTATTAATCCGTTTGATAATGCAATGACGCAGCTTGAGAAAGCAGGGAAGAAATTATTGAGTACAAGTAAAAATCCACTTGAAATATTGCAGAAGCTGGAAATCCTCAAAATCCCCCAGAGGATTATCAATGTCTCCATCCCCGTCAAAATGGATGATGGATCGGTCAAAATTTATCAGGGATACCGGGTGCAATACAATAATGCCAGAGGCCCCTATAAAGGCGGTATCCGGTTTCATCCAGACGTATCGCTTGACGAAGTGAAAGCACTATCATTCTGGATGGCTATGAAATGTGCCGTTGCCGATCTGCCGCTTGGCGGAGGCAAAGGCGGTGTGATCGTGGATCCGAAAAACCTGTCTGTTGGTGAGCTTGAACGGTTATCGCGAGGGTATGTCCGTGCAATTGCCGATGTGATCGGACCGGATTTGGATGTTCCAGCGCCGGATGTTAATACTACAGGGCAGATAATGGGGTGGATGACAGAAGAATACATTTCATATAAATCCCAAGTTCCAAGTTCCAAATCCCAAAAAATGTCAAAACAGGAAACCGATAGATTGCGGGGGACGTTTACCGGCAAATTAATTACAGACGGTGGAAGCCAAGGAAGGGAAGAGGCAACAGGGTTAGGCGGTTTGTTTGTTCTCCAAACGATTTTTAAGAAGCTGAAAGGAAAGCACGCGACTGCAGCTGTGCAGGGATTCGGGAATGTGGGGTACAACATGGCAAAATTTCTGGTTGAGAACGGATTTACGGTCGTTGCCGTATCCGACAGCCGCGGTGGTATTTATGTACCTAGCGGGATCAATCCTGCTCTCACGCTTGATTGCAAGAGAAAAAACGGTTTCCTTGCCGGCTGTTACTGCTCAGGGACAGTGTGTGACCTCAACAAAGGGAAGACTGTGACAAACGAGGAACTTTTGGAACTTCCTGTTGATATTCTGGTGCCGGCGGCACTTGAAAATGTGATCACGAAACAGAATGCATCCCGGATCAAGGCAAAAGTAATTCTGGAAATGGCAAACGGACCTACGACTCCAGAGGCTGACGATATGCTTTTCTCGCGCGGTGTTTCGGTGATACCTGATATCCTTGCCAACTCCGGTGGGGTAACCGTATCGGCATTTGAGTGGGAGCAGAATCTGAAAGGTGAGCATTGGAGTAAAGAGGATGTAAACAGAAAGCTCAAGAAGAAAATGGAGATATCTGCGGGTGAAGTATGGGAGACCTCGAAACAATATAAAACGGACATGCGTACAGGTGCATTTATTCAGGCTCTCGGAAAGATTTTAGATAATATTTCCTTGTAAAATATAAGTATATCCCTTCAGGACAGTATAAACTATACATATCCATGATGCATATTATTTATTCCTATAGTGTGATTTAATGTGCATATAATATGCATTCGCCTGAATTCATACGAAATGATCAACCAGAAATTAGTCATGGTTTTGATCATGGTTTTGTTTTTCATGCTCCACCTGGTGAAACACCTTTCAGCTTACATATTTCTCAGGATGGAAAACAGGTGATGTGGAATCACCCGGAAAAGCACGCAGATATGGATGAATTTATAAACGCGTGTCAATCTGACATGTTTAGATTACGGGTTGTACAAGTTTACGATTATAAAAATGAGCTGCAGGATATTGACAGGGAAAGAACTGTTGCACAAGAATATGATATTTTAAACAGGATTGATACAAACCGCAGTTTGGAAATTGGAAAACCGATTAGTTGTCCAGTCGACCCATACTATATTGTTATCCAGAAATTTAAGAATGGGAGAACACAGAGTCAAGTTGACAGCAGAGACAGAAAAGATGTTCTGGAGGTGTTACGGTTGTATGTACAGCCAAATGAAAATGGTGCAGCATTTGTTTCAAAAGCAACCAAAAATGTTAAAATTGAAGCCAGAAGTCCGTTTAACTTGAAACCGGAACCTGTGAATCTGCATCAAATTACACAAACTGATCCACTGATTATCACCACCAGAGATGTATACATGAAACATGCCAATGTTTTACACATAGACCCACGATTTTTACCTCATGGTGTAGAACTTAACGCAAAAATTAGCAGAGTAGATCAACATGGATATTGTTTGGAATATTTGCCACCCGCACGCCCCGATCCTATTGATTTTGATAAGGAGGTGTTGAAGTTGAGGTGGAGAGTCTATAAGGAAATGCTGGGATTGCAGACTCACGATTTAAGAAAGGTTCGTCTGATTGATTT
The DNA here is from genome assembly GCA_041753515.1 of Patescibacteria group bacterium. Taxonomy (GTDB): domain Bacteria; phylum Patescibacteriota; class Microgenomatia; order UBA10105; family UBA927; genus JBGSUE01. The sequence continues at coordinate 2,941 of JBGSUE010000044.1, read as the reverse complement.
TCGCAAAGCACTCCCTGAAATTAAAAGGGAATTGTTGCGTCGGTGTGGAATTAGTGGTGTTGCTGGATTGTGGGAAGCTGTAGTTGAAGATGCAGGCATCAGTCGTTTTGAGAAAAAAATTGTTGAACAAGAATTTAAACAAAGAGACCTGATTGCTTTGAGTGCTCCTGACGGTTTTGTAATAGATGGCGTACCAACAAAGTCAATTAAAACTGCAATTGTGCCGGATATTAACTATGGTTTTGATAGTAATGGTATTCCGTGTTTGACTAAAGAGGTGGTAATAAAACCAAGGTTATGTAAAGCTTTTTTTACATTAAATCCAAATCAAAAGACTTATATTGCATTTACAATAAGAACAGGCTTAAAAGACGATGAACGTATTATTGTGAAATTTAAAATAGATGAATGCGGTATGATGAAAGTATCTCATTATCTTGAGGATCCATATAATAACAAAAAGAAAGACGGAAAGGAAAAATTTCATGGAGCTACAATGCATCCAACAGAAATAATATACGAACATCATAATACTATGCCATTAAAAGAACCAATACATGACTATAAACCAGATTTAGATATGTCACTTGACGCAGTGCAGGATCGGTTAGAAAGTTTGGTAAGGGAGAGTAATATACCTATTGCAGAAATTCATGTTCAATCTGAATTTGATTAATAATTACTATGTATCATTGATACATAATTCAGGTTTAGGATTACAGGAGGACATACTATACTATAATAGTATTTTGCACCTTACCATTTCCGTTTGATTATACTCCTTTCTCTATCATGTCCGGCAATCTGTACAGAAATACTTTTATGTCCGGATTGCTGGACAAATACTATGAAAGGAGGTAGCAATGTTTTCGAAAAAGGCAGCTTTGATTATTTTATCGTTATTGTTGCTCACCGCAACACTTTTAGCTGTAGTTCCCTTTATTCGATGATTAAAATGTGGTCCCGGATCGATTCCGGCCCGGGACCAGGAGGTTTTTTACAGAATATTCGCTTATTTCAGGATTTCATACTTTTTAATCCATAATAATGAATATGAATGTTTTTGTGATACGACTGAAATGTAAAATATATTTTGGTATATCAATACCGGATATTATTTTATTTTTCATAAGTGCAGGGAATTTTTGAGAGTCTGATATTTTCTGGCTATGAAATTCTCCCTGCACAATGATCAAACGGGAAGTTATTTACAGATCTCCCTGCGGGGACAGAAGCGTTTCCGGTGGGGGATTTTGTATTTATATGTGCTTTTCCAGTGTGATAAGTTTCAGAATGGGTGTTTTCCATGTCTCTCTATATCCAATGTTCCGGTACAGTTTTCGTGCCGGATTATCTCTATGGCAGTGAAATATGATTTTGGATTTCCCTTGGTTTTTTACAGCATTTTCCAACGCCTCAAATAGTTTTGTGCCAAGATGTTGCCCACGAAACTCCGGATTCACCGTTAGTTTCTGGAATCTGGCAATACGTGTTTGGGTTGGAATACGGGAAAACCGTGCAACCATGGAACCGATGATCGAATTACCCGATTTTGCTAGTACAATAAGCGCCTGTTTGCTGGAGAGTAATTTTCGGATGTGATCGTAATACGGACGGATATTTTTCTGTTTAATATGAAAATATTCATGCCGGGCAACTGCGGATTCCAGGTTCTCGGTCAGTTGGACAATCTCTTGATCTGAAAGTGTATTGGCAATAGATATGAGTATTTCCATGTACCAATCATACCGGGTGATTCAGATATTGACAATATAATCCGTTCACCATATACTGCATGATACACGCTGCACAAGAATGTGCAGCATGGTGTGCGGGAAACTTTTTTGATTCTGCATGTGAGTGTTTCCAACAGATGCAGGAATAAAAAAATTCATGAGAATTCAACAATTTAACCAAACATCCGATACGTTTCGCGATCGTTGGCGTGAATAGAATTTGTTCATGATTGGAGTTGCCCCGCACAGTAGCGGGGTTTTTTATTTGGGGCCCGAAGTTTACCTGGTTGAACGCATCATTTGCAATGATGAGGCAGCGGGTTCGAGTCCCGCCGGGTCCACTCATCATGTTTCGGGACAAGAGTCGATTAAAGTATCGGTTCTTATCCCGCGACAGGATCGCGGATTAGATCTTTAACAAGTGAATTACTGTTTTTTTAGGGTTTTTTTAATAATAATTTTATAAGTAGTTGCATCGTAAGGGGTAATTCTTACCCTTTGCAATTCAATTCGCGGGTAATTAATACTGGAACCCCAATCTAAACAATTGGGTCCTTTGTATTCCGCAAGCGCTAAAGCTGACAACGGATGCCTTGGGCGCTCATGCCGAAGAAGGACGTATATGGCGGCGATACTCGTCGGGGAGGAGCCATAATCCACCGATCCGACGGTTTCCGAATGGGGAAACCCATCCCGAGCAATCGGGATATCATCTTGGGAAGACGGCCGAAAGGCCGAGGTACCACTATGAAGGGCACCACCTGAACTGAAACATCTAAGTAAGGTGAGGAAAAGAAATCACGAGAGATTCCGCAAGTAGCGGCGAGCGAAAACGGATCAGCCTAAACCTCGCTTTTGGCGGGGTGTTGCGGGGCAGATAATGTAGGATGATTTGAGGATAGGAAAATGTTCTGGAATGGACAGTCATAGAAAGTGAAAACCTTGTATCCGAAATCCGAGAGTCCCTTATTCTGTTCCCAAGTACCATGGTCCACGAAGGGGCTGTGGGAATCTGGGTCAACCACGATCCAAGGCTAAATACATGAGCACACCGATAGTGAACGAGTACCGTGAGGGAAAGGTGAAAAGAACCGCGGGAGCGGAGTGAAATAGATCCTGAAACCGTATGCTTACAACAAGTCAGAGCCCGTTAAGGGGTGATGGCGTGCCTTTTGTAGAATGAACCGGCGAGTTACCATGTCGTG
>JBGSUE010000043.1:0-34046 GCA_041753515.1 Patescibacteria group bacterium | reverse complement strand
TCGGGTATGTAGAATTGGGAAAACTTGCCGGGGTAAATGTTTCAACACAGCAAAATACCCTCAATTCGCTCATTGACGTGAGGATGAACAACTTCGCATCAACGTTTACACACGGATCGTACGAAGGAGTTCTACGACGCTCGAAAAATTTCATGTTTATGACTCCGGAACTTGCCGGATATTTCCGCTCAAGAATCAATACTTCTTCCGTTCAGGCTCTGGATTCCTACACATCATCCAGCCCATATTGGTTTGTGAGTAAATTCGAAAATGTATCCGGTGAAGGAGTCTACCAGACGCTGTACGAATATGAAGCATTATTTCAGGCAAAAGCATGGATAAAAAACGATTCGTACGCGAATCTGGTTTCTTTCATCGATACTCCTGCTTTTTGGCGGGGGGATTTATATTACATTCAGAATCTTATCGCGCTTCTTGAAAAAGCAGGAACTGTTCCTTCTCCCACTCCCGCCCCGCCTTCGCCTACGGCTCCTGCGGGCAAAGCCGGAGATGCGAACGGAGATGGTATTGTTGATGGACGTGATTACATCATTTGGGCCGGTAACTATAATAAACCTATCACGGGTGTATCAAACGGAGATTTTGACGGAAATGGACTCGTGGATGGACGCGACTACATCGTCTGGATGAATAATTACGGAAAGTGATATGCGAAGACAGGTATTATATAATACCTGTCGAAGCCCCGTATATCCGCCCTTGCGACGCAAGGCAGTATGCCTTGGGAGCAAGTAAGGATTGTACGGGGGATGAACAACTATGGCAAATAAATCGTTATTCGTTACGCGATTAGCGCTGGGCGTGGCAGGATTTTTTCTTGCTGTAACTCCCGCGGCGGCAGACTGGCCGATGGCAGGACAGAATAATCAGCGCACATCATATTCATCCGCGGATACGTCACCCTCATCAATCGATTTATCCTCCGCCTGTTGGTCGAAAAAATTTACGGATTATATACCGTCAAAAGCACATATCATCACTGTCGACCGCGGAACCACAAACAGTATGGTATATGTCCCGACTGCAGCCGGCGTCTATGCCCTCAACGCACTCACAGGAGCACAGGTTTGGTTTTATCAGACTCCGCTTCCGGTCGGCCACTCACCAACGGTTGATAAGACTACCGATACGATGTATATCCCGGTCCTCGACAAAACAATCCACGCAGTCAATGCAACCACTGGTGTAAAAAAATGGCAGACGCTGAAAGCCGGCGGCGGATTTCTCACGAGTCCGCTGGTTGCCAACAATCTCGTATATGCAGGAAACCGCGACGGATATATGTATGCATTCAGAACCACTGACGGGTCTCTCGCTTGGTCATACCAAACTGGCGGTCCGGTAGACTACTCACCGGCAATTAATTCCGGAAATTCCGTTCTCTATTTTGCATCGGCAGATTCATACGCGTATGCCCTTAACGCACTCACCGGAGCACTTAATGCAAAATCAGTCAAATTCCAGGGTCACGGTTTTTATTCATTTTGGCCGGTCGTCCACCCGTCTCTCAACAGGGTTCTTTTTGCACGGTCACTCAATTATCCTGACGATAACTATATCGATGAAAACCAGCGGTCGGTGTTTCCATTCGAATCTCAAGCCAGCAATTCTGTTGCACCATTTATCGCCTATCACACATCCAATCCGGACAGACGCTCACTGCAAATTCTGGACTCAACAACTCTTGCCGAACAGGAAATTGCACCCTATATGTGGTGGGGAAACCCCAACGGTAACCGGTATCCGCCGGCCATCGATGGCAATGGTACCGTCTGGGCATTGTCTGCATGGTACCAAATCAGTGCAGGAGAATTTCCTAAGGGGAGGTATATGGGATGGAAAATCGGATCAAACACATTCACCCCCAAACCTGATTTAACAGGAGGGGACTTGGAATCAACCGATGAACCGGAAGCAATCGCCATATTCGGCGGGAGCATCTGGCACAGCGATGGCGGGGATGGCGCAGATAAAGGTGGAGTGGCATCAATCAGCACATCCAACCGTCAAATGTGGGACCCGAACAGTCTTTACACTATGGTTGGCGCATGGTACAGCAACTGGAACTTATTCAGGTACGGTAACGGCCTTGTGAACCAAAGCGGTTGGGCCGGCATCCGTGGAACCCATGGGAATCAGAATCCGCCCGTACCGCTTCGTGGAAAAGCATACGTACACCGTTCAAATACCGTCATATGCATGCAGCCATAATTACTATTGTATTATTTTTTTTCTTCGCTCTTCCGGTACACGGGCAGAATCTTCTTACCGTGCAAACACCCCAACAATTATTGGAGGCAGAAATCCAAAAAATGATCTCTGCAGGACCCCTGCGGACCAGTTATGTATACGGTCCGGATTTCCGGTACAATTTCAATGAATATAACCAATCGGTCACAGTCCAGGAATTCGATGATTACTTTCACAATCCTGCAGACACTCTCTATACCCTGGCTATCGCATATCCGTACGTTAACGCATCTATCCAATCCCAATTGCGTACATACCTGCAGCAGGAATTTACTTCCATGGCACCGTATAAAAATGATCATCGGGGAACAGGAGGCGCATACCGTGAATACAATGACGTGCCAGCCGAGGTTCGCGGCAATTACCAGACGTATTATGATATCGCCTCGTCAGTCCCCACCAATTTATCCGGATTTATCGGATGGAATTTCAATCCGTTCAATTTTTATGCACTGTATAAATATGCCCAAATCATGGGCAACGCCCAGGAAATTCTCACGCTTCTGTCAAATAATGGCCATGCAAACCCCGGGGCGCTTCCTGCCGATACTGTGCTTCAGCCGCGGCCGCATGTTCTCAATAGTTATATTGCCGGATACTATGGCTATAAAGGCCTGCGGCAACTGGCCGGATTATCGGTTGATGCAACCAACGAATCAAGACTGACAAGCGCACTCCAAAAAAAAGTCCAATTTCTGCCGCAATCATTTTCGGATGTCTACAACATGTCTGTCTACGAATCAGGCGGCTATTTATGGCTTGTTCCTGAGTTGGGAGATTACTTACGGACAAATGCGCTTTCCACTGTTGCCACATCGGTTTCAAATCTCGAAAAAATGCTGCCATATTGGATGATTCCGAATGTCGACGAAGGGACACGGCTGGAAAACGATTTCTACAATGAAGGAGCGCTCTCGCATCTCTATGACCAGTCATCAATATTCTTAGCAAAAGCATATATTCTCAAACTGCCCCAAACACAACTCGTGGACTACCTCCATAATTCCGGCATGTGGCGCGGAGATTTATTCCATATCCAAAATATCGTCGCCACACTCCAAGCATCAGGGACAATTCCTACCCAACCCCCGCCTTCACCGTCTCCGACAGCTTCGGCGGTCAAGGCCGGAGATGCAAACGGTGATAATTTGGTAGACGGACGGGACTATGTGATCTGGGCCGGGAATTACAACAAGAATGTCACCGGTCCAACAGCAGGAGATTTTGACAGCAATGGGATTGTAGACGGGAGAGATTATGTCATTTGGATGAATAATTATGGTAAGTAAATCCGGAAAATGCTGAAAACTCCGTATAAAAGAACAAATACTGCACTAAGTTTTGGAGCAATATGGGAAACGGCATGAAATCTGGATACGGCAAGTGTCCGTGACTTGTACACAACAATTGAAACAATGAGCAGCATCACGGCAATTCCTCCGGCAAAACTTGCTATCACAGGAAATATCAAAGACAACGGATATTTCCCTAAGACCATAAACAGCAGTGACCATCCTGCAAGACAAGGAGCAAGACCACTGACAAAACCCAGTAGATATATGCGTTTTTCCTCATGATGGTGAGTGTGGATGTGCCGATAGGATCTGTATAGCATAAGAAATCCTATTCCTGTGATGAGGTATGCAGTCAGCGTTTGAATTTTCGGAAGATACGCATAGATATCCACAACACTTCCTATACTCAAAAAGACAACAGCTAAAACAACAATATCAAGAATGTGGGTAACGATAAAAATACCGATGAAAGAAAGTAATTTCAGGAATGAAACTGACGGATCAATTGCAAGGCCGGCAAGAATGGATTTACTGTGGCCTGCTTCAAGTGTGTGTAAAAACCCCAAACTGAAGGCAAAAAGCAGTAACCCGGTAAATGTTTCGGGAGTAGTCTCTGGTTTTTCAGCAGACGGGTATGCTGATTGAGGCATCTTGATATCAATGATCCATGATGAATGTGTTTTTTTTAAAACATTCTCCATGGTTTCACCCAAGCCTGTTGTAACAGTAACTATCGTGGTCTGATACGGAAAATCTTCAAGAAGTACGTCACCGGACACTTCCAATGTATTGAAGGGTGCATCGCATACAATCGTCCCTTCAATTCGTATCCCCCGTCCGATAAGTGCCTCCTCATAATCAATAGCATCCGGACTGGTAAGTGCGATTCTGCATACGTCTCCATTATTCTTCATGGATATGTGTTTCAGAATATATGATATATAGACCTGATCCAGTGCGTACATCGTATCTATATGCTGCTTGAACGCATCCACACCTTTCCCCGACTCCGTTAATGCAAGAGCTTCCTGTGGCGTCCCGAATGTTTCAATAATATACGATGCTTCCTGCCAGGAGAGATGCATTGATGTTTTTGCTACTTTTTGTGAGATAATACTGATATCCCAATAAATCTGATCCTGCGGATGGGCACCAACCGCCACAGGAAACAGGATAAACAGTAAAAACAGGAGAATTGCACTATACCGGTGAATCATTATATAGTAATTATATGCGCATATGAATAAAATATCCTCATGTATAATTCTTTTATTAATTATTTCTCTCCCATCAAACATTTTTGCACAAGCTCAGAATCGGATCTACATCGCAAACGACGATCATACCGACTACATGTGGACAGCAAATGAAGCGACATACAGATCCGCATTCACATCGATGACCGATTATTATCTCAACCTGGCAAATTCAACTGCCGGCAATACGTCACCCTACCAATCCAGATTCAACCTTGACGGGAGCATGTGGATGTGGTTTTACCAACTCGACCGTCCCGCCAGATTTGATGAACTGATCAACCGCATAAAAGACGGCCACATCAGTGTAGCCATGAACGGACTTGTTTCTGTATACGGCGGCCAGTCTACAGAATCAGTCATCCGGAATATGTATTATCCGGGCAAAATTGAACGAACCTATTCACTCCGGCTGCCATTAGCATTAGCTATGGAAAATGCAACCCTTCCGTACGGGCTGGGGGCATTGTGGGCAGGCAGCGGTGTAAAATATACGTGGAAAGGTATCTGCTGTTCTGTTGTTCCTGACCTGGAAAACCGAAAGTATGAAATATATTGGTGGACCGGCCAGGACAACTCGAAAATCCTCACAAAGTGGAATTCATTCCTCGCGGGCAATCAGGGTATCGGCGGATATGCAGAAGCACGAAGGCCGGCAGAAGCCGTCGACTTCATGATGAACGATCCCGCATTTCTTTCCAAATATACATACAAAGTAAAAGGAGCATTCGGAAAGGGATGGGATGATCTGAAAACGCAGACCAATGAATTTATCACAGCTGCACAGCAAACAACGGCGCAATATCCCAACACACAGGTCTATGTTTCAAACGAAGTCGATTTCTTCCAGGATTTTGAAAATACCTATGGCAGCAGTCTCCCAACCCAATCAGTCAGCTTCGGAAATGAATGGGACCTGTTTACCGGACAATTGCAGGAAGTTTCCTCACGTGTCAAACGGGCTGTTGAACAATTGCGCAGTGCCGAAGCTATGGAAACTCTTGTATCATTGAAAAATCCGTCTTTTTCACAGCAATTTAACGCATCGCGGGATGAGGCGTATTTCAATCTCGGACTTTTCTGGGAACACTGCGGAACACTGGGAGGCAATATCGGGGACAGTGCTCGACTCACATGGCTGAAAAAAATGGCATCCACATTCGTTACGTTCAGCAACACGAAATACACACAATCTCTCAGCTCGCTGTCTACCCTTATTGCAAAAACAGGATCTTCCCCGCGGTTTTTCGTCTTCAACCAATTAGGTCATACGCGGACTGATATTGCCGACTATCAATATGCTCCGACAGGGACATATCATGTTATCGATCTGTCAACAAGTGCGGAAGTACCATCCCAAACAGTCCAATTGAACGGCAAACAATACATACGCATCTTGGCTGCAGGTGTTCCCCCCATCGGATATAAAGTGTATGAAATCAGGACAGGTACCGGAAATGGATTTTCCAGCACTATAAGTGCATCCGGAAGTACACTGGAAAACTCGTTTTATAAACTCACACTATCTTCCAGAGGTTCCATCACCAGCCTATTGGATAAAACACGCTCAAACAAAGAATTTGTCCAATCATTTAACGGATATACGATAAACGATATGAATACTTCAGCAACAGGAACTTTAACAGTAGAAAATGCAGGACCTGTGTCTGCAACAATCCGGTCAGATTCGTCATCTCCTCTCAATAAAACTTCACGAATCACGGTATACCGGGATATAAACAGGATCGATATTGATAACACAATTAACCAAAATTTCACAAACACACTGGCGTGGTCATTCGGATTTGCACTCAACAATCCGGAAACAAACCACGAAGAGGTTGGTGCAGTCGTCAAAGCAAAATTGTCATCAAACGGAGGAGTGTATTCTGTGCAAAATACGATATATGAATGGCTCACCCTGAACCACTTTGCGGACCAAACAGGAACGGATGGCACCGGAATTACCCTGTCGAATAGGGATCTGGATTTCTTTAAACTGGGAAACAGTACATCGGGATTTCTTGATACAACTATCCCCCGGATAAGCATATTGGCAGGAGGGGATGCCGGATCCGGATATCCCGGGACTGGTCAGGCAGGTGAAAACAATTTTCTGCAGCGTTTCAGCCTCAAGACTCATGGTGCATATTCCCAAACTGATGCGATGAAAATGGCCATCGAACATCAAAATCCGCTTGTCACCGGTTCGGTTCAGGGAGGTACTGCGTATCCGGAAACTTCCTATTCCCTCCTTTCAGTTTCTTCCCCGGATACTTTTGTATGGGCAGTGAAACCGCACGAAGACGGCATAGCTTCGGGTGTTGTGGTACGGTTATGGAACCAATCTGCATCATCTAAAAATACATCAATCCAATTTACCGACCGGAACATTTCTTCGGCATTTCATGTAAGCCATATCGAAACAGACAACGCGTCTCAATCTTTCAGTGGCTCATCATCATCTCTGGCACTTTCTGCAAACCAAATAAAAACCTACCGTTTCGTGACAAGTCAGGGACCCACGCCAACGGCAGCTCCCGCGTCAAGTCCCACACCGACTGGTGCAGCAAAACCCGGAGATGCAAATGGAGACGGGCTGGTGGACGGACGGGATTTTGTCATCTGGGCTACTCATTATAACCAGAGTGTTTCCGGCGCATCAAACGGGGATTTTGACGGAAACGGCATTGTCGACGGACGGGATTTTGTCATCTGGGCTACCAATTACGGAACCTAAAAATTATTCCCCCCTCCCCCAACCGATCCTGTCCCAAAACCGCTCATGAACAAGATAGATAAGAGTGCTTGAAATGCTTGAAATGGCAACAACACCGATCGTCACATCATACTGGCCGGTAAACGTATAGACAATTGCCGAATTTGCAGCAATGATAAGCACACGAAATGTCATGGTCTTCACGAGAGACCTGCGACCATCCTCATGAAGCAGATGGTGGAGCGCTGATTTTTTCTTGCGTTTTGTCTTTTTCTTCATCACTTATGAATATAATATCAGATACAAATTCATGACATACAGACCAAGAAGCACAAAACTTGCCGGCATCGGTATGGTTTTTCCTTTGTATCCGAACACAATAACACACATAATATATGTGGACAGAAGAAGCATAAAAATTTCAGATATCTGGATTTTCCCCCATACACCGGTTAAAGATATGATACCACCGATAAGAGCAAGATTATAAATATTACTTCCCATAATGTTGCCGATTGTCAGTTTCTCCTGATGATCATCCTGTGAAAATATTGTAATTAAAAGCTCGGGAAGGGACGTGGCAACTGCTGTCAACGACAGACCAAGAATTGTGGTTGAAAAATTGGTTATAGCGGCAATATCTTCAACGGCAAAAACCGTGACTGCTCCTCCACCGATAATCCCGGCAAGAGATGCAACCATAATAATCAGATCATGCACACTAAAACGGGGACGATGGTCCTTCCTGGTCCTGTATGCATCTTCATGCTCTCTTCCTTCAATCCCCCAAATATATTCGATAATTGTCGTCATTAATGCGATAAATACCATTATCCCGCCGGAAACTGCATTCGGAACACCTATGAGATATAAAACAACAAATAAAGCAGTAACGAAAGCCATAATAATGGCGGTTCTTTGTGTTTTCGTCGTTCCTATCCGAATTTTTCCAATAAGAATCCCCATCGGCAGAACGAGAAAAATATTAACAATATTTGATCCCACAATGTTGCCGATCGCCAGTCCGCTATCCTTTCGAAGCGCAGCAATAAGGGAAACCACCAATTCGGGAAGCGATGTACCGATAGCAACAACCGTAATACCGATAATCAGGGGAGAAATTCTCAGGGATCTAGAAAAAAGTTCTGCTTTCTCAATAAAAACTCTTGATGTTACCAAAAGGAGGAGAACTCCCCCACCAAACAGAAAGGCAGAATTATACATACTCTGTTTATACCATTACTAATCTATCCCGCTCAAGAGACGTGAATATACTGACATGTATTTTACTGCTGACCTGTTCCATGAAAAATCCTTTTCCATGGCACGTTTTCTCATTGTAAGAAATCTGCCGTAAAAATCCCTGCGAACTTTTACTGCTCTCCGGATGGCGGATTCCAAAGCTACCGAAGTAGGCTTTTCAAAAAGGAAGCCGTCTTCCCCGTCTTCAATCGTATCTTTAAGCCCTCCGGTTGAATGGGCTATTGGTAAACAACCGTATTTCATTGCAATCATCTGAATGAGGCCGCAGGGTTCGAATTTGGACGGGATCATAAGAAAATCGCATGCTGCATAAATTTTAGACGCCATTTCATCGGTATACAGGTTGTTGACGTATATATTTTTCGGTCTGAAAGTCGTTATCCATTCAAACCGTTCTTCCCATGCCACATCACCTTTCCCAAGCATGATAAACTGAAAGTTTGAATCATCCATTCTCAGGAGCATTTTATGGATCAGATCAACTCCTTTTTGGGCGGACTCAAATCTTCCCACAAAACCGATGAGAGGAATATCTTCCTGAACTTGAAATCCAAGCTCCCGCTGCAGGTATTTCTTATTTTTCAGTTTCCCTTTATCCGGTGCAAATAATTTGTATTTCGATCCGCTAATTGTGCTTGCACAATAATGGTATGGTATATACGGATCATTCTGAGGATTGCGTATCGAATAGTCAATACCGTTTAGTATTCCTGTAATTTTTTTTGCCTGACTTTGCAATATATCATCAAGTCCTGCTCCATATTCTTCTGTAAGAATTTCTGTCGCATAGGTCGGTGATACGGTATTGACCATATCCGCATGGTTTATCCCTTCCAGAAGAAAATTCATCTTTCTTTTCTCTGTTTCCCATTCAATAAATCTGCATCCGCAATCGGTAAGACGCATCTTTTTAAACTCATGTATTGACCTTTTTCTCTGAAAATAAATATTATGGATGGTAAACAACGTTTTCTGCGGTAACTTTTCCTGCACAACTAAATGCGGAATAAGTCCGCAGTGGTTATCGTTGGTGTGGATGATATCTGGAGTCCAACCGGAAATATTCTGTTTCAAAAATTCCACAACTGTCAAATCATACACGCTGAATGTATCTTCAACAGGTACATGAAAATATCTTCGGTTACGCAGAAGATATACCGGAATTTCACGGTCCGGAAATCGTGTTTCATATATATCTACTGCATGCTTTTTCCCGTCATATACAACATAGATTGTTCCCAGACTTATACGCTTTGAAACGGATATGGATTTGTAGAATGGCAGAATAATACGGATATCAGTACCTAAATCATGAAGTGCAAGTGGCAGCGATCTGGCGACATCGCCCAAACCGCCGACTTTGATAAATGGGGCGCATTCCCAGACGGAAAATAATACACGCATATGAAAGTATAATGAGAGCGACAGAACAAGCTATATAAAGTATAGCATGAATGGAAATATTTTGATATACTAAACACTTACAGTGGATGATATCTTAACCGTTTCCGACGCTGCCCGACTTCTCTCCAAAACTCCGGGGACTCTGCGGCGATGGATAGATACCGGTATCATACAGGCCAAAAAAATCCCGGCAGGTAAAAGCGGCGTATACGCGCTTCTAAAAACCGATGTATTGGAATGGATTGTCTCCCATCCAAAAGGACCCGAAAAAAATCCTGCCAAACGGTCACGCTCTCCCCAGCTCCCGATGCTGTAATTATAGAAGTCTGTACACAATGGTAGTCTCTGTATTATTGTGTGAAATTTCAGGAATTGAAATGTGACCGATTTCGAATGTCATCTTCACCTGTGTCCCGCCGTCGGCAACCGATCCCACACCCTCAAGAGTGAGCATACGGAGGGGTTTGTTGGATGGCAACCCCGGCTGCAGATAGATGGCCTGTTTTTCAAGTTCAGTAAGCGATACAAAAGACGTCGTGAATTTTAGATTCTTCTCTACCAATTCATTACTTTTTTCTTCCAGTTTCTCACGGATATCCTTTTCCAATATTCCTGTATAGATAATATATGGCTTTTTCCCGTGATCGCCTTTTGTGGGGTAGAGCGGTTTGGGTGAATATCCCAACTGATACATAGCAAAATCCACCACATGACCCGCGCTATGTACCCGCATGTTTTTATACCGCCGGTTCCAATCAATTACTCCGTGTACATTCATCCCGGATTTCGCCTCAGACTGTGTTTCAACACAATGCCAGATTTCACCGTCTTTGGTCAGCGTTTGGTAGACACCCATTTCATCAAGTTTTCCCTGATCTGTGGGCTGTCCGCCGCCCATGGGATAGAAAACTGTTTGGTCTAAAAGTAATCTGTACCGATTTCTCCCCTCAGGTACCACCTCCAACACTTCCGCATCCATTTCCTTTTCATATGAATTATCAAGATACAACTGTGCAGTTTTCATAATAACTTTCAGTTCAAATTGTTACATGTTTCGAAACATGGTAACAGACCTGCTGACTTATATGATATTTATAATACAACCTTGTTATCATGTTTTAAAAAACTTGATAACAGATTTACTCCCTCTCCACTGAAATCGTGCATTCGGTGAGAAGAGCTGCGATGGCTCCCACTGCAGCCAAGACCGGTACAAGCATGGTCCCGACGACCCCGATGGTCAGCGGAAATACGATAAGATCTTTGCCGCTCTTATCCTTAATCGTAATCTTACGCACGTTCCCTTCTTTAATCAGTTCCTTCACTTTTTTGAGAAGATTCTCTCCGGTTACCTCGAATTTTTCGACTTTCTTTGCCATATTACCACCTCCATTTTTGTATTATACCAGTCCGAATGGTTTCAGGGCATCGTTGAATTTTGCTACCCGTGTGTTATTCACAATTCCCATCCGGATGGCAAACACCATTTTCCAAAGCATCGTCCGCAAGCGGTAGATGTTCATTTTTTCGCTAAAATTCTCCGGTAGAATCCCTGCAACCGACAGATATCCTTCGATGATTTTCTGTTCACGCGGAAAATGCGTCCTCCATGTGGGAGCAGATGCCAAATCAAGAACCGGATCGGCAGATACCGCTGTTTCCCAGTCAAAAATTCCGGTTATAGTGTTTCCTTTGAAAAAGATATTATGGTCAGCAAGATCGTGGTGGACCAGATGACCCCGCGCATCACTATTCACTATTTTCTTATGATCATAAAAAATTTCTGGAATTTTTCCGGATGTATCCTGAGTAATAATCCCGGCTTTTTCAAGATACTCAATATCGTTGTCCAGTTTTACGGTCAGGTAGCCATACATGGATTTTTTTGTCCCGGAAAGTCCGGCGTTTTTTTCATCAAACAGACCGAATTTTTCAAACGAAATTTTTGAATACATCGCAATATATTTCCCCAATGTATATGAAATATTATCGTACTCTTCTTTTGTACCCGAAAAATGATGCTCAACGTCAGCCCCGTCGAGACACTCCTGGATCTGGAAATCAAACGGAAATGTATCCCGGGATATATCAACATGCAATACGGTATTGGTCGGAACTCCCGTTTTTCTTACCAAATCCGTAATCATTTTTTCCGTTTTCATCACATACTCGGGAATTTTATTCACTCCGAGATTGGCACGCAGCACATACGGTTTTTTCCTATCTTTCGTCCAAACAAAATAAACAACGTGGGACGTACCCCACGATTTTGATTGTTCAAACCTCAGAACTTTTTCATGAAGAAGCGAAGAAAATATTTTCGCAATCACTTGTGTGTCAAACGCATCATACCGTGATTTGAACGAATCAATCTCCACCTGATCCCTATGGGCGACAATATAGTAAATATCATCCATACATTACTTTCTTGCAAATGACAAAAGTACAATACCCATAATTGTAAATACAATTCCAATGATTACATTCTTACGGTATTTTCCCATATGAATCTCGCGAAAAACAAATATTCCGATGAGAATTGTCCATAATGCGTTAATCTGAATAATGGTAAATGCGATTGATGCACTCAGAACTGAAAACGACAACAGCTGAGAATAGCTAGCCAGTGCATACAAAACACCGGCTGACAATCCGTATACCAACTGGATTTTATCTGTTGGTATAACCGTTTGAATGAGCGACTGCCTGCGCAGATAATATAACAGCGAAAGGGAAATGGACAGACTCCAGATAACCTGCTGCAGATACACACCCGATTGTGAAGTCACTGCCTTCTGTATCACAGCCACCATACCAAAACCGACTCCGGAAATAAGCGCAAGATATACACCCTGTTTTGTGATATGTTTTTCTGTTGATGATGTGTTTATAAAATACAAAGCTGATACATAAATACATACGGCTGACAGCAGTGCATATATCGGGTTAACCCGCTCATATTCCTTCAGGATTACAAGTGACAATAAAGTACCCACGGGCCCCTGAAGATTTTTCCATTGATTGGAACGCGATAAACCAAGCATATCGATGGACCTGATAAAATATACAAAGGAAAACGCCCATATAATCCCGGCTAATGGTGATAACAGCAGTATCGGATGTATTTTTTCAGCAGTACCATACATACCTGCAACAATATACACAACAGATGATACAAGAAAAAAAGAGAAAGACATCAGAAAACTGAAAACAACAGGATGAGTTTTTGAAAGTTTACGGGGGACAATATACAAGCTGAAAAATACGGAACTTAATACCGCCCAAAAATATCCGGCCATTTCATAATTATATACCTAGCCGAAGGTGAATGCGTAGATTTCGACACTGTCTGTGGGGAACATCAGCTCCAGTGTGTGAACGCCGGGCAGGGGGATGTCAACGAGGGTATACAACCGGTCGGAGTCAACGTCAACAACACGTACATCTTCATTATCCAGAGAGACAGAAAATGACGCACCGGAAATAAGGGGTCGTGCCACAAGAAATACATTTTTAGCCTCAAAATTTAAGACCAATCGTGCTCCTGCTTTCGGATTGGCATATTCACCTGAAATCATCCATTGGCCGCCGTATGCAAATTCGCCATTACCCAACGTTTGAGGAATACTGAATACCGTAATACCATTTCTATTGATTGTTTCTGGAGATGCAAGATGAGCAATACGCTCATATCCCAGATACAGTTCCGGAGTTCTCCCAAAAAGCTCATACTCCGGATTGGATATATTGGTATTCTGCACATCCAACAGCGTTTGGATCATCTCCTCTGTCTCATCATACGCGCCTTCCCCGAAATGCGTGTACCGGATAACGCCGTCCCTGTCGATCAGATATTTTGCCGGCCAATACCTGTTGCCATACGCACGCCAGGTGGCAAAATCGTTATCCTGCACTACAGGATAGGTGAGGCCGAAATCGGTAAGGGCCTGTGCCACATTTTCCGGATTTTTTTCAAACTCAAATTCGGGCGAATGAACGCCGATTATCACCAACCCCTGATCCTTATACTTTTCCCACCAGTTGCGCAGGTACGGGAGAGTCCTCTGGCAGTTTATGCATGTATATGTCCAGAAATCAATCAGGACTACGTTCCCCTTGAGGCTCTCCATCGTCCGGGGTTCGCTGTTGAACCATTGTCCACCGGGGACTAATTCAGGAGCGTTTGGTCCCTGCAGTGCCGGTTGTTGCTGCAGCTTAATAAGTGCATCATTCACTACTTTGTTGTCTTCAAACGATGTTAATCCTTGTCCGTACCGGGGAAAAGTACTTAAAATATACGTTTGGAATTGCCGGTCGAAATTCATAAATATTGCCAATGACGTGAGAATCATCATGACACCGAACGCTTTTTGGATGTTTGCGGAGTTTGCAACCAGCCATGGTACTTTTGTCAGCACTTTTCCACCTGCTGCCATAATGAGAAACATGGGGATTGCTGTGCCGGATGCATACGCAACAGTTATAATAAATGCATCTAGCGTCACTGTTCCTGTTATGGCCAGACTTATAACGGATGCCAAGATGGGCCCGACGCATGGTGTCCAGAGAAGTCCCAATGATAAACCTACGACAACTCCACCCCAAAACCCTCCCCGGTTTTTATTGACACCGGCGGCAGCACCGGCAATTCTACTCAATAGTATTTCAAAAAAAACCTGAATCCTCGGCATGATCAGTGTCAGACCGAACACGAACAGGATACATACGGATATCGTACGGAGTATGTCAGCAGGAATACCGAAGAAACGGACAATTGTTGAAAGAAACATTGTAAAAAATGTAAAGCTGGCAACAAAACCCGCCACGACTCCCAGAGGTTTTTTTCTACCGCCGTTTTTATCAGACGAAGCAAGAATAAAAGGAAGAACAGGCAATATACAGGGAGATGCAATAGTGACAACACCTGCTATAAACGCAAACAGAATCAGAAGAATCATACTAGAGCAACCTTTCCTTTATCTCTTCAAGACCGCCTCCGTTCCATCGGGCAGCCTCAACACCCGACTGATCCAAAATGACAAAAGTATGTTCGTACGCAATCTGATACGTACGAGCGAGTTCAAATTCAGGATCACTCATTTGACTGTCGTCATAATGTACTTTAACAACAACGGCATTCTGCGGGATTTCATCCGATCTCTGCCTCAATATTTCATCCTCAGGACCGCATCCGGGACACCAATTCGCATAAAAAAACAATACTTTCTGTTTATCCCGGTACTTATCAAATATTCCCGGTTTCCAATCCACATACCTCCCCTCATCCGGTAACGGTTGGGACGGTACGTCATCTACTTGTGCGGTCATATGATTGTCACTTACAGAAAAATCCTGAACTCTTTGATCAGATCCGGACTGAATATTTTTTTCAACCTGCAGATCATTACCAACTCCATCAGACACCGGAATATTTTCACGCGTTAGTATATACCCGAATCCTGCCGCAAAAAAAACTGATATAACAACGATATATATCCAGAATATGTTCAGCCATTTCATAGTTAAATCAGACGTCTAAATTGCTGTTTAATGCATCCAATACCTCATCCACACCTCCACCATTCCAGGTCTTAAGGACATTTCCGTCCTGATCCAAAAGAATAAATGTATGCTGGTACGGTATGTTGTATGTCGCTGCAAGATTGCGTTCCTCTTCATCGGTATCTGGATCATTGTAATTAACGCGCAACACCACCGTGTTTGATGGAATTGAGTCAGCTTTTTCATTGAGTTCCCTGTCAACCGGTTGGCACGTCGGACACCAGCTTGCATAAAAAAACAGTACTCTACGCTGGCCATCATAATCCCCTAATATCCCCGAGGCATAATACACATAACGCGATGAAGTCCCATCGTCCATTATTCCGGTCGGTGCCATCACCGAAGTTTGATCCTTCGTTATTATTGAATCTGTGTCATTGACTGTATTTTTTTTGCCTCCGGATGAAATTGTATACGCAACGATACCAAGTACTATACAGAATAGTATTATAAAATATTTCATATATTGTAATATATATCACAATAATGTATCATTGTACAGAAATCAATAGAAACTCCTGCCATCCTGTCTATTTTAACTGAAAAATCCAATGAAAAAAATAATAGTATCAGTTTTTGTACTGACGGTATTGTTAATTCTGTTCAGCTTTATACCCGATACAGTATACGCCCACACTGCAGACCGGTTACGGCTTCTTGCCGGCAAACGGCTATTTATACAGTGTGATACCGGAGAACTATCCACAAAAAAAATAGGAAAGAGCTGGCATATCCTGAAATGTCACCCGGTATCACCAAGTCCGACTCCGTCACCTGTCCTCACTTTACCATCCCCTTCAGCGCAACCATCACCATCCGACACTGTGCATCAACCAGAGTCACAAAACCCATCAATGACGCTCTGGCACCCTGTGGGTTCTCATGACGGTCTCAATGTACACGAACACGGTGATAGACCTCCCCAGTGGGCTGATGATTTTTCACAAAAAAACTTCGGTCATACAGTTGTATGGGGAGGTGATGAATCAACCCCGGATGAAAACATGATGAAACATCAGGCGTACAAAGGATTTTCAATGAATGCCAGCGGTGTAGACCTCTATCTGCGCCATCATTCGCAAAGCAATCCGCACGGGCGGTCAGCTCCGTTTCACAGTTATGAAGTATATGCGAAAGACAGCAGTAATAATGTTTCGTTTTGGCAGGGATGGGGCTTTTACGGGTACCCGGAAATCCGCAGCCAACGGATGACAAGAAGGAATGAGCAGCCGGGATATGATGCAGTCAATAAAATAACCTGGCCCGGCAGAGACCAATTCATCATTTCGGCGCCGGATGAAACTGACTGGAACAATTATTTGCGGTGTGAACAGTGGTACGGACACGCAGGGGTATGGTCCTGGGATCTGTCAATCACGATCTGCGGCAGTTCAACATATTATTCGGTCGATGAACATCTGGGAACTATTATGGATAAGACTTCCTGGAAACGAACCGGCGCAACCGGCTCCACACGCAGACTGGAAGTTACCCATTACGGACCGCAAAACCCGAAAGTTAACGGCGAAATCCTCCCGACAGACACATGGTATTGCGTAAAAAAACAGCCGGATGAAAACAGGTCAACAGGAGCTACACCTACATGGATTCTTGGCAAGAGTGTGTCCGGACCAAACGCATGTCCTGCCGGATATCTTCCGCAGTATCTTACCGGTACATTTCCCAAAAAGGGAGTGTATTTTGAAACAGGTAATACGGCAGAAAAAACATTTGACACAACAGGCGTTTCTCTTCCGAATTAAATTCGCATATGTATCTTTCCGTAATATACAATAGACCGTATGAATACCGGGCCGTTTATCATCATGCTGGCGGCAAGCCTCTGGGCAGTTGATGCTCTTATCCGTACTCCGCTCACCCGGAGCCTTTCTCCTGCCGCAATAGTCTTTCTCGAACATGTGGCGGGTATTATTGTTTTCAGTCCCGTCTTCTTCCGTGCCAGATATTTTTATCGGAAATTAACCTCTTTCGATTGGGTTATCATTTTTCTCATGACGGCAGTGAGCAGTGTTCTTGGTACCGTTTTTTTTACGAAAGCCCTGTCGGATAGTTTTTCAACCGGCGATTTCATCACGCCGCTACTCCTGCAAAAAACCCAGCCGTTATTTGTCATTTTTTTATCAATCCTTTTTCTCAAAGAGAAAATGACGCGCAACTATCTTATTTTTACCCCGCTTGCTCTGATGGGAAGCTATCTTATGAGTTTCGGTACTACAATCTATACAGTCGATGCAGGAAAACTTTCCGTTGTTCTTTTCTCACTTGGTGCAACACTCTGCTGGGGCACAGGGACTATTCTTTCAAAATATATATTAGGCAAACTGACGCCTGTTGAATCAACAGGTATCAGATTTCTCCTTGCCATCCCCATAAGTTTTATCGTAGTCACTATGTCGGGAGAACAGTTTTCACTGCAGCACCTATCAGCACCCCATCTCTTACGGTTTATCATGATTGCCCTGTCGACCGGCGCTGGCGCTCTCATCCTGTACTACAAAGGTCTTGCCAATACCGAAGCCAAAATATCAACACTCTCCGAGTTATCATTCCCCCTTCTATCACTCATCATCGGCCTTACCCCGCTCAACCCCTACGGATCGGCACAAATACTCACTCTTCCGCAGTTCGTCGGAATTGCACTTCTTGTGATTGCTGTTTCCGTTATTACTATCCGGTATGCAACATCATATCCCGCAATGCTCACCGGCATTGTGGTTCGCGGATCGGGAGACGGAAAAAAACTCGGATTTCCCACGGCGAACATCAGCACATCACACCAGATATCCGTTCCGTACGGAGTCTATGCCGGAACATGTATTATCGGTAAAAAAACATATCAGGCGCTCATCCACTGGGGCCCACGCTTGGTATTCGGTGAAAAACGTCCCCAATTGGAAGCACACATTCTGGATTTTGATAAAAATATCTATGGTTCAACAGCAACCATCTGCCTGAAAAAATTCATCCGGCCGACGTTATTTTTCCACAGCAAAGAAGAGCTGAAAAGAACAATGGACGATGATCTGGAAAAAATACAAATGATGAATATATAATAATGGAAAGGAGGTGACTATGGCAAAAGTATCTCAACCGGACCGGTCCGGCATGATGATGGTCGTATCATACACCCTGCTGTTTATCGTCAACAGTTTGGTCATAACTATAGCGGCAACCCTGTTTCCATCGGCAGTAGTCTTGGGTACGCACGCGCTGTCTTCCCTTTGGGCTGTATTTCACAGTATGGGAACGCTCTCACTCGTCAACACATTCACCATACCGTTTGTCCGCGGGTACGAAGCCCGGGAAAAACGCATGTTTACCAGCCGGGAATGGATGGCACTCTATTTTGTCGAGAATGCCGTCATGCTGTGGATCATATCGCGTTTTTCGCAGGAAATGGGACTCGGGATTTCATCAATCGTGGCAATTCTTGTCTTGGCGCTGGTATTGGACACAGTCCAGGGCACTGTCATGATGGCAATCGAAAAAATGCGCGTCAAATAAACTGATTACTCGTTCACGAACTCTTCGAGTTTGGTTACGGAGACTCCGGGGACATCCGGATGCTTTTTGTTTTGCCAGAATTCATACACGACCGGCACGAGCGATAGGCCGATAATCGCAAAAATCACATAGTGAAAATTATGTTTCACAAAATCAAGGTTTCCGAAATAATACCCGGCTAATGTAAAGACGCTCACCCACAAGGATCCTCCTAAAATATTATAAAAAATAAATGTCCGGTAATGCATACTGCCTATACCGGCGACAAACGGTGCAAACGTACGCACAATCGGCACAAACCTGGCGAGAATAATTGTTTTACCGCCGTGTTTTTTAAAAAACTGTTCCGTTTTGTCGATATGCTCCTGGTTAATGAATTTTATCTTGGGATTGTCGACTATTTTACGCCCGAAAAAATGTCCGATCCAGTAATTGGCGGTATCCCCTCCGACAGCCGCCACAATAAGAAGAGCGACAATCAGCCAAATATTGAGAGATCCAAGAGCCGCAATGGCTCCTGATGCAAACAGAAGCGAATCACCGGGTAAAAACGGAGTAACAACCAAACCCGTTTCGGCAAAAATAATTCCGAAGAGTATCGCATATGTTAATACACCGTATTGAGTGACCAATTCAGTCAAATGGACATCAAGATGCAGGATGATATCGATGAACGATTGAATGTATTGCATAGGTTATAATAATACCATAGAGTGATTACCGGTGTGAATGCTCATCGCGCATGAGGAGACGGAAATACCCCACCTTCACGATTTCCGTGGATACCAGATACATGAGCACGATGAGGGCTACGTGTGCAAGTGTTTCTGCATCAAGTGCAGCAAATTGAAATATATCCCTCCCCACTCCCACAAGTGGTACTGCAATAGTCATGATAATTGCGCAGACACTCATAATGATAATCGGCCGTGACGGTAATCCTGAAGAAAAAATCCATCTGCGTGTGCGGACACTGTATATGAGAAGCAATTCCGTAAGGTTCGATTCAATAAACCATGCGGTCTGCAAGATTGCCGGCTGTGCATGGAAAAATAGTGCAAAAATAAGGAAATCATAAAAACTGCTCACAATTCCCAAAACGGTCGAAACGGATACGATTTCTTTAAGATCAAAATGCTGCGGACGGGCAATCGAACGGATGGGCACCGTATCCGTTGCAATGGCGATCATGGGAAAATCGGACAGGAGATTTAAAAGTAGTATCTGCACCGGCAGCATCGGCAAATACGGTATGAAAAGAGTTGATACGGCAACGGCAAAATAATTACCGAAATTGGATGCAAGCGTGGTAATGATATATTTTCGTGTATTGGCAACAATTTCACGCCCGATCCTGATTCCTTCAACAATGACTTTCAGATCTTTATCCAGAAGGACAATATCGGCAACGTCTTTGGAAATATCGGATGCCGACGGCACGGTGAGAGCTACATGAGCCGCCTTCAAAGGCGGTGCATCATTGATCCCTTCACCCAGAAATCCGGTGTCATAGTACTCCTTCAATACGGAGATAATTTTAAATTTTTGTTCCGGATTAACTCTCGCAAAGACTGTTGATTTTTTTATCAACATAACCAGCGTGTGGTGATCCGCACTGTCCAGATCCTGCCCACTCACCACGTCATCGGCATGTGCCACAAGCCCGATCTTTTTTCCCACACTCATGGCAACATCGCGGGAATCTCCGGTTAATATTTTAATCGCCACACCCATCTGCCGTGCAAGACGTACCGCATCGATTGTTGTTGCCTTAATAGGATCCTCAAATGACACTGCTCCTGCAACGGAATATTTCAACCCCTCGTATTCAATCACACGAGTCGCCTTGCCATGAACACGGGTGACTGCGACTGCAAGAACCCGCGTACCATGTAAGCTCTGATCATGCTCCCAATCCAGCAATTTCTTTTTCTCTGGTTGGGATATGCCGGGCAAATCTGCGATATAATCCGCAGCACCCCGGGAGACACAGTAGCGTTTTCCTTCAGTTTCGACCAACGATGTGCTCATACGTGTAATCGGATTAAAGGGAAGGTGATCGATAATCTTCATGTACGGCTCCAATTGCTTTCCGTGACCCGTATGGTACGTTTCCAGTGCGTCATCAAAAGGTTCCCGCCCCTGGCGACTGCCGGGATATGATGCAGCGCATGCCCAGGAAATAATGGCGTCTCCGTACATCTCCGTGACCGTCAGTTTATTTTCCGTCAGGGTCCCGGTCTTATCCGTACACAACACTTCCAGACTCCCCAAATCTTCAATTGCCGAAAGTCGCTTCACAACTACTTTACGTTTGGCAAGCCGCTGGGCGCCACGGGAAAACGAAAATGTCATCACAAGCGGAAGCGCCTCGGGTATCACGCTAACGGCAAGCGCAATGGAAAAAAGCGTATAGCGGATAAAATCAAAAGAATCCCCTTTAATGATCATATTGAACGAGAATACAAAGAAGAGGGATCCTATGACTAATTTCAGGATAAAACCGCTGAATCGAGCCATATTATTTTCGAAAATACTCTGATGGGTAGACGAAACCGTCAGGCTGCTGATTTTTCCGAATGCTGTCGACGTGCCGGTCGCGACAACCACTCCCACACCCTTGCCGGATAAAACGGCAGTTCCGCTATACCCAATGTCTGCATATGTCCCTTCAGTACGATCCGTATCATTACTCCGCGCGATTTTGGAAACATGTACCGATTCACCGGTCAGTGTGGATTCATCCATGATAAGCGACTCGACTTTCACCAGCCGGACATCAGCACCCAACACATCACCGGGGGTCAATACGACGATATCACCTGGAACAATCCTGCGCGTTTCAATGTCTTTTTCAATCCCATCCCGCAGGACGGTGGTGGTATGGGATAGGTACGACTTGAGCATCCGTACTGCACTTTCCGACCGGTACTCCTGGATAAACCCAAGGACAATATTGATGACGACGAACAGGAGGATAAACATCGCATCGGCTGCTTCTCCCAAAAAAATACTGACGGCGGTCGCAAACAGCAGGAGGTAAATAAACGGAGAACGCAGTTGGCGCACGAATAAATCCCACGTTGAATGTTCCAGCGATCCGACGGAGTTTTCCCCATACTGCATCAGCCGTTTTTTTACCTCATCTTCCGGCAATCCGCGCTCACTCGTTTCAAACGTACGAAAAACGTCATGCATGGGAACACCGGACAAATTTTTTAGGGCAGACATACGTATTTACGTTTTGGGCGTCTTCTGGCGTTTTTCGATTTTTTTGAGTGTATACATCACGCGCTCATGAAGATTGATATCCTTGATCCTGGCAAACCGCAGGATTGCAACCAGAATATCCCCCAGTTCCTGCTCATATGTTTCGTCGTTCTGTGCTGCTATATTCGTGCCTTTCCGTCCGTGTTTAGCCAGGTAAGCACGGGCCATTTCACCGACTTCCTCCACGAGTGTCAGTATCAGAAAAGACCCGTACTCAGATGATGTTTTTACATCATTATCAATCCGGTCCAATTCGCTGATATAATCCCCAAACGGTGTGGCAAATGATTGCTTTTTCATCTTATGAATTTTTGAAAAAATAATACACCCCGCCGAGACTCCAGAGAGTGATGAGGAGGGATGCAAACGGGCCGATGAATGGAATCGCGAAGAGAAGTTCCAGAACGACAACGCCTGTCAGCGTGATCAAAGGCAATGACGATTTGTTTTTGCCTTTTACATAAGTGTGCATGATGAACCGGCCGGTGAGTATTGCGGCAAGAGACTTGGAAATCATGATGCCAAGGATATACAGTGGAAGAATGAAAAGCGCAAACGGGATGCCGATAATGGTCATGGCCAGAAGAAGCATCACGATCGGAATACCAATTAATACCAGAAATCCCGAAAGGGATGTTGTCAGCCACCGGTTTTTCATGACGTCAACCGCATGTTCCAAACGCTTCCCCCCATACCGTGCTGCGAGATAGGTGATGATAAAAGAAAACAGGATTTTGGATACAAATCCGGCAGCGCGCGGCCACTGCATGGCCGGTTTCTGTTTATCCTCTAAAATATTCTGATCCGGCTGGACCTGTTCGGATTTTCCGGAAATGACGGATCCGTCTTCGATAACCGCTGTTTCTTCGCTTGTGTAAAGAAGATCACGACCGATTTTCGTGGTGTTTTTTACTGTCAATGATTGGGAATAAACCCGTACGTCACGCTCAACTAAACCATGAAGTGTCAATGTTTGAGCACCGGCAAGCATATCCCCGCCGACTGTTCCTCCCACATTCAATATTTGTGCAAATGATGTCACGGAACCGGCAATATCCGAACCGACTGTCACATTCTGGCCGGCAACCCGAAGATCCCCTTCAATTATTCCGGCGATATCCACATTCTGCCCGGCACACATCACGTCCCCGAGAACGACACCCGTAATATCAACCGTCTGCCCGGCGCAATACAGGTCTCCATTGATTGTCCCCTCTACTGTTATCCGGTTTCCTGAAAGAAACAGAGAGCCGTCGATTATCTCATCCTCACGGATGCGCACAGCATCTCCGCTTCTGTCTTCAAATGCCCGAACGCCTGTTGGAGAACAAAAAAGAAGCACAGCTATGAACAGTGATATCAGGATATTTTTATATACCATATATATGAGTATACTATATTTTCCTGCCGTCGATTGCCCAGTGAAGGAGTGCTTGCCGTTGACCCTTCCGGCAGTCCAGGTCCTTTGGACGGCAATGAGTTTTCAGCTGTGCAACATGCCTTTGTATCGCTTTCCACCGTAAAATCTGGCGTCTATCTTCATCCGGGATCCGTCTGCCCATATAATATCTGCAATACCACTGGAACCATCCGCGGGGATCCTCATGATAGATCCATCCTTTTTTCCTCCACTCTGACAGTGGCTGACTTGCCCTCACCCCAAAAAAATTCAGGTTTTTGTCATACCTGTCAGGTGATAATTTTGCGCGGGCAAACCAATCAGATGGGAATTCCTCCCGGCAATCCGTTACATATTTCCCGCCGAATACTCCAAGGTTCAGCATCTGTTTCGGTGTCAGCTCCGGTTGAAATACAGGATCAAAATTCTTACCCGCCGGCTCACTGAGTATGTACCGGTATCCTGATTGCATCCGGTCGTGTACTTCCACAACAACTGGCTTCATGTTTTGGGTAACTGAGGGAAAAACACACTCGTTTTCTTTTTATACTCTTCAAAATCAGGGCGTCCCGCATACTTTTTTTCAAGCATCGGAACACCCGATACAAAAACAATAAGATATGAAATAAGAGCTGGACCGATAACACTCATCCACCCGCCGGATACACTGAGAGATATCAAAAATATCCCCCACCACTGTACCACTTCCCCAAAATAATTGGGGTGGCGGGTATACTGCCACAACCCTTCAGTCATCAGCTTCCCTTTATTTTTTGGATTTTTTATATGCGCTGATAGCTGCCAGTCACCGACTGCTTCAAAATAAAACCCTATCGACCAGATAATAATGCCTGCAATATCCAAACCCTGTAATTGCCGTGATGTATCGTATGCATTGATAAAAAGAACGGGCATGGCAACAATACACATGAATATAGTTTGCAGAAGATATATCTGCAGGTATGATCGGATAAAAAACCACTTTCCCCACTGCTCTCTCCATGCTTTATACCGGAAATCTTCCGGTTTATTCCTGATCCGCGAAAAGATATGACTGCTTAACCGCATGCCCCAAACAGTGACAAGCAGAGAGGCGACAAGACCGCGCAGACTTTCATTTTGGAAAAAAAAATACGTCGTCCACGACAATACGATAAAACCTGCTCCCCACAACACATCGGCAATATCATTACGGCGTAAAATCAGAGACAGAAAAAAACCAACGGCACTATACAAAAGAATAAAGCAGAGAGCAAATTCAAGGAGTGTCATACGCCGAATCGTCTGATAAGCCAAAAACTCATGACTGCAACTGCTGCTGAAAGCGTCGCACCCCAGAGGAGATCCACAACCGTCACCAGAAGCGGCCAGTTTTTGATTGTTGCAAGATTCGTCAGGTCATACGTCGCATACGTGACAAGACCGAAAAGGGCTCCGGCAGCCAGAGCGTGCTGGATTGATTTTTTCTCGAGAGCCGGATTGATGACAAATACCAAAAGACCCACGATAAAGAGAAAATAGAACAGGAGTGCCGCCCACCATTTCACATCTGGTGTCATCAGAAATCCAATCTGCTTCTGATAAAAATTTTTGGCTACAACACCAAGCCACACCATATCGATGGCAAAGAAAACTATAACAGCGATCAAATATCGTACCATGATATATCCATTATACTACACACATGAGTTACGCATTCAATTGTCATTCTGAGCATGTTGATGCGAAGAATCTAGTTTTAGCGTATAAACGAGATCCTTCTCCGCCAGAAGGGCGGATCAGGATGACATGAGTCTGCGTAAGTACCGTATATACTACCAGTTTCCCCGTCCCAAATCCAAAGGATTTTTTCCCTGCAGTATATGCTCAAATAAGTCCTGTGATATAACCGGGGCTATCATGCCGTCTTCTCCATAATATCTTTTTCCCGATGCTCCCAGATACGTATACTTTTTCCCCAAAGGCACGAATCCGAAACTCCGGTAAAAATCCGATAAAAATGACCGCGTGTCCGTACACAGATATGCCACTTCGTTTCCGTTTTTTTTCATGAACCTCATCGCCATCTCCATCATGTTGCGTGCAATACCCTGTTTTCTGTGGGTTACGGCCACCCTGACTTTTCCGACTCCGCCAAGCAAAATATTTTTTCCTTCGTACAGAACCTGCCGTGAAAATACTGCCGTCGTCCCGACAAGAACGTCACCATCAAAAGCCAAAACCCAAACGGCAATATCCCTGTCACTCGAGTATTTATCACTATGCTCCTTTACAAGTGATGTGTGTAAACTATGTCCGAACACACCGGGGGTTGAATGTCTGAATACCTCAATACTGTCACGCAACTTATTCGTCAGTTGTGTTGCGATATCATAGTCAATTTTTCCGGATGACATACAGAAATTATAACAGAAGAAAATACTCTCATTATTGATGGGCTATCTGAACTTCACCAACAGCCGGATTGAGGGCATATGTAAACAACCGGAGACGGTTATCAATTCCCTTTACTAAAGCATACAGACCATGATCGTCAGATCCAAATACCACACCATTCGTATCGTTGAACATACTCCGGACTTCGTTACTGTCAGAATTATACAGCAAAGAAAGCCGCAACACCGTATCTGGGGTGATAGTAAGATTATAGTACGCCGACAGAACATCCGGATGCAATTTATAATGCGGATGATAATGACCGGCAAAATTGACTCCCGATTTTTTAACAATCTGCTCAAGCTCATCGGGGAAAACCTGAATAATATATACATTCTGCGCAAACAGAGTAAGTGGTTGTGTGTCGCTGATCTCACTCCACATCGCATTGCTTTTCAGTTGAATCATGTATAAGCGTGCATTTAAGGGAAGATACTCATTATGGAAACCGGTTGCATAAAGTTCACTGAAACGGGTCGGATCCAGTGTCATATTTGGCAATTCCATTGGTAATGGTTCCACATCGGGACTAATATACGGAAGGAATTGGGGATAATAATCAGCCGTATTTATGGAAACCGTATCAACCGCGCCTACTGGGTTACGGGAAACATATCGTATCCTGGCTGTATAAATAACGCCAAACAACAATACAATAATGAGTATAGTAAATACGCGTATTGACCGCATACATCAATTGGGAAATTGTATCCAATACGTCCCGGATGGTGCAATATCATAATTATACATCGGTGTGCCGCTTGATGAATCACGATGCTGCGTATCCCCATCATCAACCGGAGTGTGATCATAGACAGTCGGAACACAATCCGGACCCAACGGCTTCGTATTACATTGATTATTCGTCAATAAATCACCCCATCTGTTGGTATACCCATGAAATGTAAAATAGCCGTTTTTCTGACGGTCTTCATCAAAGCTGGCACCATCCCAGTCATTCGGAATCCTGATGATCACAAAGTGTGCTTCCATTTGCCCGCCGTTGGGCCATCGGCACCGGGTCGGATCCGCACAGTAATACACCTGTCTCCGAATTTGGGACCATTCCGGTCCGGTCAACTGATACCGCGATGTATTATACGATATACCCTTTGGGGTATATAACAGTGGTCCGAATGAAGAACCCACAAGAGCTATCATACTCGGTCTTCCTTCCGGATACCAGGTAAAATCCTTCGCAGACGCATGCACATCATCATCTGCCATTCCTCCATGCAGTCGGATGCCGCCACCCCTCACAGTCCCGTCCGGACGCAGATAATAATAATCCCATTCATCAAGCTTCCCGTTTCCGTCCAGATCGCGCGCTTCACTGGGACCATCGGTATAGAAAAACGGTAAGAGTTCCTGCTGACCAGGTTCTGTTACACTCCAACGTGTTGTTCCGAACATGCCGAAACCAACATGACCACCACCACGGTAGATTCCGCATTTGGAATTGTCTTTTCCGTCTCCTCCTCCAACACAAATCCGTGCTTCAAGTGAAAAAGAGTGTGTATGAGTCAAAGCACCCGGCATACCTTGCACTGCATGATATTGTTCACGGAAATGCGTAATGCAGTTTTTTGTATTATAGAGCGGAACACAGTTGCCGGAATTGCTCCCGAAATCATCCGGGGTCCGCACAAGCCAGCCATACCCATTATGTTTCATGTCATTTTCCATCTTACCCTTCACAGGTTGGGATCCGATATCCACTCCGCTCCAGGTTTGCCAGGGATATGAAAGCGTTTGCGATTCGGGAAGACCCGCTTTGTCTTTTTCCGGCAACCATGCCCATACCGGCCCAAAAACTGACAACACATCCCCAACGCCGCGGTTTGTACCGTTTCGTCCGGTATTTGCCGGATTATCAAAATAGCTTCTGTTTGGATCATCCTTATGCTCATGGTCATAGTGGCATTTTCGTACCGGATCATATATGGCGTGCCATACCACGGGATTATGATTGGGGCATGGCACAATGGTGCCGAGCTGGGATTGTGCCTGTGATATCTGACTTTTCAATATGTCAAAGTATTTCGGAGATCCGCCCCCGCCCCCGCTTCCTGATGTATCGTTGACATGAACAAGAGCGGAGAGAAATTCCCTGTTTACCTCAATACAGGCTGATGTTGAAATGCCTGAAAAAGAATTATCTGCATTAGCTAACTCAAGGGATATTTTGTAATAACCGCCTTCCACAAGTCCGGACACAGGTATTGGCTCTTTTGTATAATACCGCTTGTCCAGGACAGTTTGTGTTATGGTATCGCATGTTGCGGCCGGATAGGTAGTATACCCACTCTGAACATAGTTTTTCCATGGAGTCGCTAATTCATCCATCTGAACGGTTTTTGGATTGGTTTTCTGAATCAGCAAACGGATGTTTTTCCCGTTCGACGCAACATCCCAATTATCAATCCAATACGTAAGATTAAAATTTTCATACACGAGAGCCGGTTGAGCTCCAAATTGATACGGGTGACGGATCGTAATCCCGGCTCCGGATGTATCTCCGCCACCGCCCGGATCTGTTAATCCGTAATTATTCATCCAGATGACGTAATCAACCCCATCCACGCGGCCATCTGCATTAAAATCACCAGCTGAAGCACCGCCACTCTGCGTCGTCGTGTAATTATTTGCCCAGCGTACATAATCAACCCCGTCAACACGGCCGTCACCATTGGCATCACCAGCTAATGCGGCGTGTACATGAGATACGAAAAGTAATATCGGAGCTGCTGCAAGAAACAATAATACCGGCCATGTATGTCTCATAATTGTAATTTACATTACATATTCATTATACACATACATTTATAGCTGCTGTCAATAAAACCATGTCTAAACAATGATACGTACTCATATTAATATTGTACTAAAAGTAAATTCAATGTTGAAATAATCTTTAAAATTTTTTATGATTAATCACTGTATATGATTACTTTATCAGAAGTTTCAAAACGGTTCGACAAAAATCCTGTCGTTTCAAACATCTCCTTATCGGTTAAAGAAGGGGAAATCATCGGACTCTTAGGCCCAAACGGTGCCGGAAAAACAACGACACTGCGCATGATTGCCGGCATCCTTCCGCCGTCCTCAGGAACAATCACAATCAACAATCTGGATATCACGATGCATCCCGAAATAAAATCACACATCGGTTTTATGCCCGAAAACAATCCTCTGTACGATGATATGACGACTGAAGAATATCTGTCGTTCTGGGCAAATATGAAAGGCCTTGCTGATGAACAAAAAAAAGATGCCATTTCATATGTTGTGGACCGGTGCGGCATTTCTGAGGTGTACTTCCGTCCTATCGCAGAGCTATCCAAAGGATACCGTCAGCGGGTCGGTTTTTCCCAGGCAATCCTCACAAAACCGAAGATACTCATTCTTGATGAACCCACCGAAGGACTGGACCCGAATCAACGCGCAGACATTTCCACGCTTATCAGGGAATTGAGCCGTCAGCGTACGGTCATTATTTCCTCACATGTCCTGAGCGAACTGTCAAAAATTGCCAGCCGCCTCATCGTCATTCACAAAGGCACGGTAGTTGCCGACGCCACCCCTGAAAAACTGCGGACACTGGGACAGAAAGGCCAGATAATCGAACTGGAAATTGATGGAACGGGAGTGGTAAAAGAACTCAAGCAATTGGCGGGAGTCCGCTCGGTTGAATCTGATAAGAATGTATATACCGTACACTCGGACAGCAAAACTGACATTCGGGAAGCGCTCTTCAAGCTTGCGGTACGGAAAAAATGGATACTTCTGACAATGTACAAACGCGAACAGGCTATTGAAGAAGTCTTTTCGCAGCTCACCCATTCATAATATGACATACATAATAACTATTGCAAAAAAAGAATTCCGGGGATATTTCAACACACCGTTGGCATACACGATGACTGTTCCTTTCCTTCTCCTGTCGATATTTCTGTTTATTCAATCCGCTCTTGTTTCAGGAGAAGCGACCCTGCGCCCGTATTTTGAACTCCTGCCGTGGTTTCTCCTGTTTTTGGCACCGGCATTATCGATGAAATTGTTTTCCGATGAGTATACAAAGGAAACTCTGGAGCTTCTCTTTGCCCATCCGGTCTCGGAACTCCAGATAGTTCTGGGAAAATTTTTCGGCGTTCTGACTGCGTATACGGTTATTCTTCTCACGACTCTCACACTACCGCTTACTCTGGTCATATTTTCCAGACCGGACATCGGACAGATTGCAGGACAATATCTGGGCGCCATCCTTATCGGTATGGTATTTCTCGCGGGAGGTCTTGCGGCAAGTACATATACACGGGGGGCAATTACCAGTTTTCTCTTGGGAGCATCGGTCAGTTTCATCCTCATCATATGCGGTATGGATTTTGTTACGCAGGCTATTCCGTATCCGGTCAACGCGTTTTTCTCCCAGCTCTCCGTCCTTCCGCACAACGATACAGTATCGCGGGGCTTGGTAGATATCCGGGATGTATTCTATTTTTTCACCATGACGGCATTTTTCCTTATTCTGGCGATTCTTAAAATATCGGAAGTGAAAACCACCGAAAACAAACGTCTGCAATGGAATATTCGCTTTGCCCTTATTCTGACTGTTGCCATTGCCCTTCTTTCAAATATCCTCCTGTCATATTATCCTATCCGGATTGATCTGACGGCACAAAAACTTTTTACCCTCTCTGACGGCACGAAGCAGACTGTCAGAAATGTACCTGACATCGTCACCGTCACCTTGTACAGGAGCCGCCAGCTTCCCAGCCAGATGGAACTTGTTGCCCGCGATATCCGCGACATGCTCAAAGATTATGCAAAACTCTCCGGAAATCTCACGACCCGAATCCGAGTCACGGATACCGATCCCGATGCAGCAGGCGAAGCGCGGAATGCAGGCATTCAGGAAGTGCAGTTCAATTCAATCGGGTCCGGAAAATTCGAAGTCCAGACCGGAATTTTAGGAATCGGCATCAGATATGGAGACAAAACAGAAACCATCCCGTTCGTATCCGATTCCTCTGATTTAGAATACCAGCTGACGAGAAGAATCCGAAAACTCACCGACACAACAAACAGGACGATCGGCCTGATTCAGACCGGATACAACCCGACCCAGATACTCAACGATCTTCTTTCTACGCAGTACGAAGTAAAAACCGTACCGGAAACCGAAATGCCGGATCCGGATTCATACAAAGCACTTATTGTCATCGACGAAGGCTCATCCGTGGCAACGGCCTCATCTGCATTTGCATCATATATTGAACGCGGCGGCAGTGCGCTTGTATTGGCAAACGGCGTATCGATTGATCAGCAAAGTTTAGGGGTAACAAAAAGCGAATCCCCGATCATCCAGACTCTCAAGTCTTTCGGCGTCACAATAAACCAGGATCTGGTATACGATTTACAACTTGCCGAAACCCTGGCATTTACGGGCGAAGGCGGTGGACGATATCTTGCGCAATATCCTTACTGGCTGCGTGCGCTTCCGGCAGATTCCGGTTTCCCGCCAGCCCAAACTGTCAAAAGCGTGAGTCTCGGATGGCCAAGCTCCATATCTATCACAAATACTGACGGTGTTACCCACACAACAGTACTCACGACCGGAAATATAGCCGGGAAAAACGAAAACGCTTATTCCGTTACGCCGGATTCAGTCTCAGGACTGGAGCCGAATGACAAAAATATTCCGCTGGCCGTTTATCTCGAGAAAAATACCGGCCGGGCGCTTGTCGTATCCTCAACCACGCTTGTTTCAGACCAGTTTCTGCAAAATAACCAGGATGATGGTGCATTCGTATCAAACGTCATCGATTATTTGGCAAGCGACAAAGACCTTGCGGCAATTCCAAATAAAACCTCAGGCAGACCGGTCTTTGAACTGTCAAGCCCGATTGACATCTATCTTATCCAGTGGGGCAATCTGATCGTTCCTCCTCTTGCAGTGATGCTGTATGCTATCGTTCATTTACGACGAAGAAGGAAGGGGATGTCCCGGATCTATGTCAAATAAAACCATTACCATTCTTATCCTTATCGTCTTTGCTCTGACGGCACTGTTGGCAGCCCGGCAATATGTACCGACTCTGGTAAAAAAACCGTCACTGTATCTTGAAAAGACAAAGAATGTGAATGTTGAAGGTGTGAATACGATAAGCATATCTGCCGGTTCCGGCACCATCACACTGACAAAAAAAGACGGGAAATGGATGACGCAGGACGGATATAAAGCGGACGGCGAAAAAATCGGATCACTTCTTTCAGCATTTTTACCATTAACCAATGCAGCCCCGGAACTCATAGCCCAGACTGATGCCAGGTATACGGAATTCGGTTTGGACAAAGATAACGCAGCGGAGATTACATTCAATACCTCACTCACTGTCTCTACCGGCAAAAGTACGGGTTCAGGTGTCTATGTCCGTTTCAAAGACGCTCCCCATGTCTATATCGTGAAAAATTCCCAAAGCATTTCAACGGATACCGCAGACTGGTACGATACTACTATCGTGAAAATACCCCGTTCAGACGTAAAAAAAATGTCATTCACCGGTTCCGCTTCATCGGTTCTCACAAAACAGGAAGACGGATCGTGGACCGATGCAAACGGCAAAAAAGCGGATTCAACTGCCATGGATCTCGTCTTATCCAATCTGGAAACGCTCACGGCCGCGTCGCTGTTGACCGCAAAAGACGTACCCCAGTATCTGCCCCGTCCGGATGTGACTCTGACAATCGAACATAAAGATTCATCCGATACGCTTACCTTCTACAAACAGACGGATAATTATATTGTCGAGAGGGGATCGGACAGGCAGAAATTTACTGTTGCCAACTATCTGGCAACCGTCTTCACCGAAGCGCCTTTATCCCTCTTCCCAACCCCCACACCGGTTGTTAAATAATACTAAATAATCTTTCCGTATGATATGATAAGGAATAAGATATGACGGATACTGCCCAACAGCCGCAAACAGACAGCGTTCAAAACCAACCGAACAAATCTCCTGAACCACCCAAAAAACCCGATCAGGAAAAGGATACGCGCCAGCAGAAAATCCGTGAACCAGCAATACGGCTTCTGGAAACGCAGGAAATTATCAAACGGCTGGAATCCAAGTTTTCCGGGAAAGTACTCTGCTATTACACACCAAGCGGATACAATATAAACCAGTCCCATCCGGATATCTTTCTCGAACAGTTACGCCGCATCGGCTTCCAGGATCAGCTCACGCTTGTCGTTGTCAGTAACGGCGGCGACAGTTCCGCATCACTGCGCATCGCAAGCATTATCCGGGAATATTGTAGGACACTCCGAATCGTTGTCCCCTCACGGTGCGCTTCAGCCGCAACGGTGTTAGCTCTTTCAGCTGATTCTATCCTCATGTGTCCCTCCGGATACCTGACAGCAATTGATACCAGTCTGTTCCATGGACTCAATCCGAAAGATCCGAACAATGAACCCGTATCCATTTCCGTAGACCAGATCAAGAGAGGGTCTTGCCCAGTTAGATGTTAAATTATAAGTCTTTCTTTTCGGCGATGTTGCGCTAGCAACATGCGTAGATCTTTCTCGATTGTAGCACGGTGATTGAAGCGATATTCGGTCTCTAGGAGAAAAGCGGGGAAGCGTC
>JBGSUE010000042.1:0-3215 GCA_041753515.1 Patescibacteria group bacterium | reverse complement strand
ATTCGGACTTAAATTGATTATTTTTGTGATGGAAGAAAGGTATAAACATATCTATATGAATCAATTAATTTTTCTCGTATAATAACCCTTAGAAAACGTCGTGCCTTTGGGTGGAAAAGGATCAGTCTCATCTGTACTTTTAATCTCGTAGGCAAGCATGATTTTCTGAATCCAGGGGAGAAACGGTTCAAATACACGCTCCTCTGGGGCACCATACTTGCACAGAAGTCTTGGGAGCATGTATGATGAAGGTATGAAATCTGTCCTGTTTGTATTGGTGAGTCTTTTCATTGCATTTTTTTCACCTCAACCGGTTAGCGCTGATTCGGCGCAGGCATACCAGGATTATATCTACCAGCTTGATCAGTACAGGAATGCAAACAATGAATACAAAATTGCAAAAAATGAATACGATAAGTTCAAAACACTGACAAGCGAAACGGCGGCTCTTGAAAAGGCAATCAACATGATGCAGTGGCGAGATATTCTCCTGCGGTCCTATCTTATTTACCTGAATGAAAAAATGAAAGAGTCTCCCGGCATTGAAGACGCCGACCGTGCCTTATATCAAACACTTATCGATAACGAAAATACGTTTCTTTTAACACACAGCGAGCTCATACCGTCTGTTGCATCCATAAAAGACGCCACAAAAGTATCGCAACAGCTTGAATCGCATTATCTGGTCCTGCAAACCTCAGTCAGACAAATTATTCTGGGAATAGGCATGGGAAAACTCAACTATCTGTCCCAACAGGTACAGCAGGCAACACTCGACGCGGGAAGCATACTCGCCGAGTCACGTCCGTACATAACATCATCGTCACAATCTGTCGCTGACCGATGGAGTGTGTCAATCAATGGCAAACAGCTTTTATATACCCAAAAAATGAACCAGGTACGCACGGAAATATCATCCCTCGATGAACGGGATGTGAGACAGCTGGATCTGACAGTGGCCAAAATCCAGAAGGAAATGGGGGAGGCACGAACATATCTGTCAGAAGCAGTCTCCTATATACAGGAACTTATGAATATACTGCTGTATACAAACTAATATGGAACAAACACCACAGCAAACAGAAAACATCAAACAACAGATACCTCAGATGGATCCCTATCAGGAGCTGGCAAAAGAAGAAAAACTGTTGAAAAAAGAAAAAAATATCTCTCATGTGTGGATGGCTGCATTTCTTGCAATGACCGTCATTGCCGCAGGCATTTATTTTATCCGACAAAAAGTAATGGAACAAGCGCCTGTTCCCACAAAGCCGACACCTACAACAGTCTATCTGAGCCCCACACCAGTACGAGATCCCAATCCTATAGCAACATCTAGTGCATTCATTCTTCTCCAGACCCGGTTATCTGAACTGTCAAAATCAATCAATCAGTATAAAATTGTTGACTCCAGCATCCTTCCGCCGCCTCTGGATCTTGATCTGGGCTTCTGATATACTCCAACCTATGGCAACACTTGCAAAAGACAAAGACGGCACACTCACGCTGACAATTCCTGTAGCGTGGAAGGATATTCAAAGTGCATATGAAAAAGCGGTAGATGAAGCTGTCAATACTGCAAACATCCAGGGATTCCGTGAAGGAAAAGCGCCTCGTGCAATGGTTGAAAAACAGTTAGACCGGACCAAAACGTATGAATCTGCCATTAAAACCCTTATTCCCAAGCTCTACGACGAAGCTGTGAAAACACTCAATATCCGTCCTGTCGTTCTGCCTCACATTGAGCTCAAGGATGCCCAAGAAGGGAAAGACTGGATGGTGGAAGCGGTTACATGCGAAAAACCAACTGTCGATCTGAAAGAGTATAAAAAAGCTTTAGGTGATTTCAATACAGCAAAAAAGAATAAAATCTGGGTACCGGGTGCTGATGACAAAAATTCGGATAAAAAAAAGGAAGAATCAAAACCTTCCATGGATGAAATTTTTACTGAGCTTCTCAAGCATGTGTCAATCACTCTCCCGCACATTTTAATAACCGAAGAAGTCAACCGAATGCTATCGGACCTCATTGATCAGACAAAGCGCCTGGGAATGACTGTTGAACAATATTTATCCTCAACCGGAAAAACTTCAGAATCACTTCGCGAAGAATACAGGAATCAGGCTGTCCGGTCCCTTTCACTTGAATTTATTCTGGATGCGGTGGCTAACAGCGAATCCCTTACCGTATCCCAGGATGACATAGACAAAGCTCTATCCGAAGTCAAATCCGAGAAGGAACGGGAAGACCTCAAGAAACAGTCGTATTATGTAGCCTCGGTCCTGCGGCGCAGAAAGACACTTGACTTTTTAGCTTCTTTATAATATCTTACACACAATAGTCCTGTAGTATTTTACTCTATGAACCAAAAAGGTCAGCAAAATCAATATCATGTATCTGATAACGTCATCGAGTCCATGCGCAACATTCCCGCAAGCGTAGGAAATGCTGTCGCTCATGATCTTGTCGGTCAAATGTCCTCCGATATCGTCAATTCGCTCTTCGGTACGTCAAAAAAAACCGAAGAGATACAGGTACGAAAGCCTGAAACCCAACCTATCCATAATTTCAGAGCGAATCCGGAATATCAGAATATATCCTCTCTAGAGGATAAAAATCTGGAACAGTCAATCCGCGCTGTCCGGATGGAACTCTTAGCCCTCATGAAAGAGATGAGAAGCCTGAACGCCGATGTACAGAAGGCTGTGCGTGAAGAGCCGGTCCAGGTGGGAGTCTACCACAAAAATTTTTATGAACGGCTGCGGCAGCTTATTGTACTCATCCGGCAGGATATCGCAGACTCCCGAACATGGCTGGCCTTAAGCCACTCACGAAGGAAAAAGAGGAATTATTGGGGCATGTATAAAAAACACGGCACCACATTCGGCTTGTCCCACGAGCGCACCATGGCTACTTCCACCGGTTAAAGTGGATCTGAGAGGATTCGAACCTCTGACATCTGCAATGTGAATGCAGCGCTCTTCCGCTGAGCTACAGATCCAATGTGATATTATTATACCCGATAATCTTTCAAAACGCTTCTTCCAAAATTTGGTAATTTTTCCTATAATTGTTTTGGGTCTTGCCCAGTTAGATGTTAAATTATAAGTCTTTCTTTTCGGCGATGTTGCGCTAGCAACATGCGTAGATCTTTCTCGATTGTAGCACGGTGATTGAAGCGATATTCGGTCTCTAGGAGAAAAGCGGGGAAGCG